>CBIFWW010000077.1:0-15904 GCA_966186435.1 uncultured Enterobacteriaceae bacterium | reverse complement strand
GCAGTCCTGGCTACTCACGACCATAATGATCATATTGATGTGAATGTTGCCGCCGCTGTCTTGCAAAATTGCAATGATGACGTGCCTTTTATTGGCCCTCAGACCTGTGTCGATATTTGGGTGGGCTGGGGCGTTCCACGCTCACGGTGCATCGTTGTCAAGCCAGGTGACGTGGTTAAAATCAAAGATATCGAAATTCATGCCCTGGAATCCTTCGACCGCACCGCGCTGATTACCCTTGCCCCAGAGCAAAAGGCGGCGGGCGTGCTGCCAGATGGTATGGACAACCGGGCGGTTAACTACTTGTTTAAAACCCCGGGCGGCAATTTGTATCACAGCGGGGATTCGCACTATTCGAATTATTATGCCAAGCACGGCAATGAGCACCATATCGATGTGGCATTAGGCTCATATGGAGAAAATCCCCGTGGCGTCACCGACAAGATGACCAGTGTGGACATTCTGCGGATGGCAGAGTGCCTGAATACCAGCGTGGTTATTCCTTTCCACCATGACATATGGTCAAACTTTCAGGCCGATCCCCAGGAGATTCGCGTCTTATGGGAGATGAAAAAAGACCGCCTGTGTTATCAATTCAAGCCATATATCTGGCAGCCTGGCGGGAAATTTACCTGGCCACTGGATAAGGATAAATTTGAATATCACTATCCACGGGGCTTTGATGACTGCTTCACCATTGAGCCTGACCTACCCTTCACCGCGTTCCTTTAATGTCAACCCCACGGTGCTGAGCCGTGGGGTTGACTTAGCAGTACCCATTCCCCGAGATTTCAAATATCATCGGGGAAAATCATAACTCGTCGGAAACAATCATGACCGAAGCACAACGTCATCAAATCCTGGTTGAAAAGCTACTGCAATCCGGTTTCTTGACCGTTGAACAAATTATCAAGCAGTTGGGGATTTCCCCGGCTACAGCTCGCCGGGATATCAACAAGCTCGATCAGTCTGGCAGACTAAAAAAAGTGAGGAACGGTGCAGAAGCCGTGGCCCCTTCGCGCCCGACCTGGAATCCGCTAAACATCCATCAAGCATTGAATCATGATGAAAAAGCGCGGATTGCCGCCGCTGCATCCCAACTGGTGAAATCAGGTGAAAGCGTGGTGATTAACTGTGGGTCAACGGCCTTTATGTTGGGGCAGGAGATGTGCGGCAAGCCGGTACAAATCATCACCAACTACCTCCCCTTGGCCAACTATTTGATTGAAAACGAACATGACAGCGTAGTCATCATGGGGGGGCAGTATAACAAGTCCCAATCCATTACCCTGGGGCCGCAGGAGGGTGAATCGGCGCTTTATGCCGGGCACTGGATGTTTACTAGCGGTAAAGGGCTAACCACTGAAGGGTTGTATAAAACCGATATGCTGACAGCCATGACCGAACAGCAGATGCTAAACGTTATTGGTAAGCTGGCGGTATTAGTGGACAGCAGCAAAGTCGGGCAGCGTGCGGGCATGCTGTTTAGCCGGGCAGACCAGATAGATGTGGTCATTACCGGCAAAAAGGCGGATGCAGAAGTCATCAGCCGGTTGCGCGAGCAGGGTGTTGAGGTGATCCTCGTCTAACCCAAGTGGGCTTTAAAAAAATCCACCGTAGCCTGTAATGCTTCCGGGGTGATGCGGTGCTTCACCCCCTCCCCCCACAGGCTGGTGAGGTTACTATCCAGACCATGGTCGTGCAGGGCCTGAACCAGTTTGAAGGTTTCTGTCGCGGGCACCACATCATCTTCTGTCCCATGCCACAGCATCAGTGGGCGGTCAGCCAGGTTTTCCAGTTTATTGGAAACGTCATATTCCGCCAGCGGCTGGATAATCTTTTTGAACGCTTCTATGGCCACTTCATCATCTTGCCATTCAGGTGGGAACAGCTGATGTGCCAGCGTTGTGTAATAGCCGGACCCCATCAGGCAAGCGACGCACTGCACTTCCGGATGGCGGCCCATAATCCCTAGGGCGGTCATTCCCCCCATGGAAGCCCCACCTATCCCCAGGCTACCGGGCTTCACCAGGCCGCTCTCAAGCAAAGCATCCCTAAGCCATGAGAACTCCTGCAAATTCTGGGTCAGGATTTGCCAGAACTGACGCCAGCGCCCGGCACTGTCGCCGTTGTAGCGGCTACCGTGTTGAGCGGCATCCGGCATCACCACCCGGAACCCAGCCTGAGCCAGGGCAACGGCAAAATAGCTATACACGGTTTTAGAGGAGGTGAACCCGTGATAAAAAATCACCGTTGGTAGCGGTAGGCCTTCATAGCCTGTGGGTTCTGCCAGAAGACACTCGATCCCGGCAAAGGGCCGGGTATTTAACGTTATCATTACTTGCCTCTTCTAACCTCAGATGGCAACCATACTAGGCATCAGTGCGCCAATGGGCAATCACGGGCGAATTTAAGGTTGCGAGGCAGGTGGCGTTTTTTTGTTAAAAGTTCCGATGAATCACGCTCAAAGTAACAAAATGGGAGCATTCCCTTAACAGTCAAAAAAACCGCATCTAAAATACGGTTAAGCAAAGTGAGAGATGAATATGAAACGTCTGGTGCTGCTTTTGATGGTTAGTCTGTTAGCCGGTTGTAGCGCGCTGGAAGGGAAGCCAATGCCGCCTCCGCCAGCCACGAGCACGCCACAGGAAATTCAGCGTAACCAAACCCAGGGGTTAACCAAAATGGGAACGGTGAGTGAGATGGTTCGCGGCGCACCGTCAGATGGTGAGAGAGCAATTAAGCAGAAGGCCATAGCCGCAGGGGCAAATTACTATCTGATCCTGTTAAACGATGAAACTATCGTGCCAGGCCAGTGGTATATCCAGGCCATCCTGTACCGTAAGTAACGGTGTGCTGTAGATGTTTTCATTCACTTTACACAGCTTTGCGCGGGTTGATCATTTTCTGTGCACAATGAATTGCTAGCCACAAAACAGGGATGCGGTTGCGCGAAGGACTGCCCGGTGGATTATCGGGTTACTGTGAAAGGAGCTGACAATGAAACGTTCTCTAGCCTTAGATGCGTTGCTGGTTTCGGTAGGGCTGATAAATACTTCAGCATTGCCAGCTGAATATGCCAGCGCGGACCGTACTACTGCGTTCAATGAAATTGGACTGTTTTCATTGACCACATTAGGCAGCTGCCCTCAAGACATTGAGCGCATCGTCGCACTGCGTGCCGACGAACACGGGGCCAGCTATTACCGAATTATCCAGATGGACGAGAATGACGGGCCAGACCGCTGGACGGTGCAAGCCATCTTCTACGCCTAACTGAATCATGCCTGAAAAGCCACCTGCGGGTGGTTTTCATCCTGCGCCGCCGGTAGCCCGTAATATGACCTCCGCCATCACCTTTTCTGGCAAGACATGATCACCCCGCGGATCCAGCATCATCCGGCACCAGGCATCGGCGGCCGGTGGTGACAAGAAACGTAAGAGTTGGCTTGCTGTTGCCAGATAAACCAGCTTCTCGGTGATATCCCTGCCATGGCTCTCCTGAGGTTTACGCAACCGTTGTTGAAGTTGCCGCCAGGTGCGGTCGAAGTGGCGGCTCTGCCCTTTTACCCCTTCCCACTCATTAGCCAGCACCTCCAGAATGGCAGGTTGGCGCGCCAGCACCCGCAGCACATCAAGGGCCATAATATTGCCGGAGCCTTCCCAAATACTGTTCACCGGCATCTCCCGGTATAACCGGGGCAGTTCGCTATCCTCACAATAACCAACCCCACCCAGTACCTCCATTGCCTCAGCCACAAAAGGTATCCCACCTTTACAGACCACCAGCTTAGCCGCTGGCGTAAATAACCGGCACCACAGCCCCTGCTCTGGTTGATGCTGATCCTCCCAAGCCCTGGCCAGCCGGAAGATAAATGCCGTTTGCCCTTCCAGATATAGCGCCATACGGGCCAACACCTGGCGCATTTGCGGCTGTTCAACCAATGGCTTACCAAACACCTGCCGCTGGTAAGCGTGGTACAACGCTACCGACAGCGCCCGGCGCATCATGCTGTGGCTGCCCAGAGCGCAATCGAAGCGGGTCCGGCCCCCCATCTTCAGGATTTGCCTGATCCCATCCCCTTCCTCGCCAATCAGCCAGCCGTGGGCCTGGTGGAATTCAACTTCGGCACTGGCATTGGAGCGGTTACCCAGTTTGTCCTTGAGACGCATGATATGCACCCCATTGCGTTGGCCGTCCGGTAGGCAGCGTGGCAACAAAAAGCATGACAGCCCTTTTGGTGCCTGGGCCAGCAGTAGGTGGCCATCACTTTGCGGTACTGAGAAGAACCATTTATGGCCAGTTAGTAGATAAATCTCCCCCGGCCCACGGCGAGAAACCGCTTCAGCCTGAGTGGTGTTGGTTAACACATCTGATCCACCCTGCTTTTCCGTCATCCCCATACCAATCAGCAGGCCCCGCTTCTGGCTGCCCGGCACCAGATGTGGGTCGTAGCGGTCGCTCAGTAGCGGCTGACGCCAATGTTCAAAGGCTGACGGCAAGGTGTCTTGTAATAGCGGAATGGCGGCAAAGGTCATGGTTAACGGGCATAACGTCCCGGCTTCCACCTGCCCATGTTGAATAAAACGGGCGGCGCGGGCCACAAAGGCCCCTTTTGGCGCATCAGGCTGCCAGGGCAGGTTATGAATTTGGTTAGCACACAGCCCCTGCATCAGTAGATGCCAGGCCGGGTGAAAACGCACATCGTCCAGCCGTTCGCCGCGGGCGTCAAAGCTTAGCCACTCCGGCGGATTGGCATTGGCCAGGCGGCCTAACTCCAAAGACTCAGCACTACCCAGCTGCTGGCCGATACTGGCGAGCAGGTCATTATCCCAGCCGGCACCTTCGCGCAGCACGGCTTCCCGCAGGGCGCAGTCAGAAAGGTAAAGGTTGCTGTTATTCAGTGGGGTCGGTTGATTAAAAACCGTATGAGTCTGCCATGGCATCATGATTCCCTCCTGCTTGTGGCGATACCATAAGTATGGTCAGAGGGGAGGAATGTGCACGACGGGGGATCATAAAGCGGGGATTACCCCCGCTTTGACACGCTATTACAGGCTGCGCTGGCGCACGGCCTCAAACAGGCAGATACCGGTGGCAACAGACACGTTCAGCGAAGAAACGCTGCCCGCCATCGGGATGCTGATTAACTCATCGCAATGCTCGCGGGTCAGGCGGCGCATACCTTCGCCTTCCGCGCCCATCACCAGCGCCATGGAGCCGGTCATTTTGCTCTGGAACAGCGTATGGGTGGCTTCGCCAGCAGTGCCGACAATCCAGATGTTCTCTTCCTGGAGCAGTCGCATAGTGCGGGCCAGGTTGGTCACACGAATCAGCGGCACGGTTTCCGCTGCACCACTAGCGACTTTCTTCGCCGTCGCATTCAACTGGGCGGAGCGATCCTTAGGTACGATAACCGCATGTACGCCGGCAGCATCAGCACTACGCAGGCAGGCGCCCAGGTTATGGGGGTCAGTCACACCGTCAAGGATCAGCAGGAACGGCTTTTCGTGGGCGGCTAACAGATCTGGCAGGTCATTTTCCTGATACTGGCGGCCAGGCTTAACGCGGGCGATGATCCCCTGGTGCACGGCACCTTCGGCTTTCTCATCCAGCCACTGGCGGTTGGCAACCTGAATCACCACACCCTGGGCTTCCAGGGCATGGATCAGCGGCATCAGGCGTTTATCATCACGGCCTTTCAGGATAAAGACTTCCTGAAAACGCTCGGGTGAACGCTCCAGCAGGGATTGCACGGCGTGGATGCCGTAAATAATTTCACTCATCGGGGTACTCGTATTGGGCGGAAGCCGCCTTTTAAGAGGCAGGCACAATGGCCTGCCCGGGTATCAAGTTCGGATGGCAGCGCATAGCTGCCATCATTAAAGCGGGCAGTGTAACTTATTGGCCCGTTTTTTTCTTCGATGCACGCTTGGCTTTGGTGGCCGAGGCAATTTTTTGCGTCTTGTCAGAAGGCTTTCTGGCTTTCTTTTCTGGCTTGCCTTTGCCCTTTGGCTTGTCACCACGGAAGGCGCTGTCCGGCTCGAAGTTCACTCGCTTACCGGCATTACGGCGCTTAGGCGCACCGCCACTGGTATTGCGTTTGGCTTTATCGCGGGCAGTTTTACCTTCACCACGGACACCGCGCTCGCTGGAGATCAGCGAGAAGTCGATTTTACGCTCGTCCATATTTACCGCTTCGACGCGGACTTCTACCCGGTCACCCAGGCGGTAAGTCTGGCCGCCGGATTCACCGATCAGCCGTTGGCCAACCTGGTCAAAGCGGTAGTAGTCGTTGTCGAGGGTGGAGACATGCACCAAGCCATCGATAAACAGCTCATCCAGGCGCACAAAGAAACCAAAGCCGGTGACGCTGGCAATGACGCCTTTGAATACTTCGCCCACCTGATCCAACATAAAGTCACACTTCAGCCAGTCCGAGACTTCGCGGGTGGCTTCATCGGCACGGCGTTCAGTCATGGAGCAACGTTCGCCCAGTCGCAGCATCTCTTCCAGACTGTAGTGCCAGCCGCCAGTGCTGCGGCCGCCGTCATCCCGGCCTTCCTGCTTAGAGATCAGGTACTTCAGCGCCCGGTGTAACGACAGATCCGGGTAACGGCGAATTGGCGAGGTAAAGTGGCCATAAGAACTCAGCGCCAGGCCAAAGTGGCCGCGGTTTTCGGGATCATAAATCGCCTGTTTCATGGAGCGCAGCAACATGGTTTGCAGCATTTCATGGTCAGGACGACCAGCAATAGAGGCCAGCAACGCAGAGTAATCCGCAGGCTGTGGTTTAATCCCACCCGGCAGTTCCAGACCCAGCTCAGACAACACGGAACGGAACGCGGTGATGGCTTCGGTTGTTGGGCGATCGTGGACGCGGAACAGTGCAGGTTCGTTGTTCTTCTCAACAAAGCGTGCCGCCGCCACGTTCGCCATGATCATGCACTCTTCAATGAGTTTATGGGCGTCGTTACGCTCCACCAGCTCGATGCGCTCGATGCGGCGTTCAGCGTTAAAGATAAATTTGGCTTCTTCGCTTTCGAAGGAGATGCCACCACGCTCGGCGCGGGCGGTATCCAGCACTTTATACAGGTTGTGCAGCTCTTCGATGTGTTTTACCAGCGGCTGGTATTGCTCGCGCAGCTCCTGGTCGCCCTGCAACATATGCCAGACCTTGTTATAAGTCAGACGGGCGTGTGAACTCATCACCGCTTCATAGAATTTGAAGGAGGAGAGCGCGCCGCGGGCGGAGATGGTCATCTCACATACCATACACAGGCGATCAACCTGCGGGTTCAGAGAGCACAGGCCGTTAGACAGCACTTCCGGCAGCATCGGAACTACCTGTGAAGGGAAGTAAACCGAGGTGCCGCGATTGCGGGCTTCATCATCCAGCGGGGTTTGTGGGCGCACGTAATAACTTACGTCGGCAATCGCCACCCACAGACGCCAGCCGCCACCGCGTTTTTTCTCACAGTACACGGCGTCATCGAAGTCACGGGCATCTTCACCATCGATAGTTACCAGCGGCAGCTGGCGCAGGTCAACACGGCCTTGTTTGGCTGATTCCGGCACCTGTTCGCTCAGGCCCTCTATCTGCTTCTCAACTTCCGGTGGCCAAACGTAAGGGATTTCATGGGTGCGCAGGGCCATATCCACAGCCATGCCGGTGCCCATATTGTCACCTAATACTTCAACGATTTTACCCACGGCTTTAGTGCGGCGGGTTGGGCGCTGGGTTAATTCCACCACCACCACAAAGCCCATGCGGGCGCCCATCACCTCTTCCGGTGGGATCAGGATATCAAAGCTCATACGGCTGTCGTCAGGCACCACAAAACCGACGCCAGCGTCAGTGAAATAGCGGCCCACAATCTGACTGGTTTTTGGCTCTACCACACGGACCACGCGGGCTTCACGGCGGCCTTTGCGATCGGCACCCATTGGCTGGGCCAGGATCACATCACCGTGCATGCACATCTTCATCTGTTCTGAAGAGAGGTACAGATCGTCTTTGGTGCCTTCGATGCGCAGGAAACCAAAGCCATCCCGGTGGCCGATAACCGTGCCTTTCAGCAGGTCCAGGCGTTCCGGCAGGGCATAGCACTGGCGACGGGTAAAGACCAGTTGGCCGTCGCGCTCCATGGCGCGCAGGCGGCGGCGCAGCGCTTCATGCTGCTCTTCGCCATCAATTTTTAATTCTTGTGCGATTTCATCCCGGCTGGCTGGTTTTTCACGTTTGGTTAATAACTCAAGGATGAATTCCCGGCTCGGGATAGGATTGGAATATTTTCCGGCTTCGCGTTCCTGGAAGGGATCTTGTGACATTGCGGTTCCTCCGTTGTCAGCATCTGATGGATGTTTCACTCCACCAGCAATAATTTATAGAGCGGATGATTTTCTTCGACGAGTTCCGCCAGGGTGTAGTTATCCAGTTCTGCCAGAAAACTCTCCACTGCCCGGGACAGCGCCTGTTTCAGACGGCAGGCAGGGGTAATGTGGCAAAACTCACTACTACAATTGACCAGCGTCAGTGGCTCCAGCTCACGTACCACGTCCCCAACACGAATGGCGTTGGCTGGCATACCCAGGCGAATACCGCCGTTTTTCCCTCTGACGGCAGCAACGTACCCAGCCCGGCTAAGCTGGTTGATGATTTTGACCATATGGTTACGGGAGACGCCGTATACGTCAGTTACTTCAGAAATACTGGTCATTTTCCCTTCCGGGAGCGACGCCATATAAATTAATGCGCGTAGGCCGTAATCCGTAAAACTCGTTAACTGCACATCCACCTCTGTAACGGGGAAAAACTATTCATTACCGTAATAACGGTTACATTGATGATAAACCAGCCTCTCGTCCGGCGGCTAATTTATTTCATGCGATGAATAGATGAATGAAGGGGTTTGACGGGGAAAGCGGAGGGAAAACCTAAAAACGAGGGGGCGAAGCCGCCCCCTGGAGAGATTATGCGTCGAACGGGTCGCGCAGAATCATGGTTTCACTACGGTCCGGGCCAGTAGAGATAATATCAATTGGCACACCGGTAACGTCTTCAATACGCTTGATGTAATCCAGCGCAGCCTGTGGCAGACCATCACGGGTCTTCACGCCGAAGGTAGACTCAGACCAGCCGGGCATGGTTTCGTAGATAGCTTCGATACCTTCCCAATCGTCAGCCGCCAGCGGAGTAGTGGTCACTTCGCGGCCATCTGGCATACGGTAGCCGACGCACAGCTTCACTTCTTTCAGGCCGTCCAGAACGTCCAGCTTGGTCAGGCAGAAGCCAGACAAGGAGTTGATCTGCACAGCGCGACGTACCGCTACCGTGTCCAGCCAGCCAGTGCGACGACGACGGCCAGTGGTAGCGCCATATTCGTTACCCTGCTTGCACAGGAACTCACCGGTTTCATCAAACAGTTCAGTCGGGAATGGACCGGCACCCACGCGAGTGGAATAAGCTTTGATGATACCCAGCACGTAATCAACGTAACGTGGGCCAAGGCCAGAACCGGTTGCAACGCCACCGGCAGTGGTGTTGGAAGAGGTCACGTACGGATAGGTACCGTGGTCGATATCCAGCAGCGTACCCTGGGCGCCTTCAAACATGATGAAGTCGCCGCGCTTACGCGCCTGGTCGAGCAGGTCAGACACATCAACCACCATGCTGGTCAGCAGATCGGCCACAGCCATCGCATCGTCCAGCACTTTCTGGTAGTCAACTGCATCGGTTTTGTAGAAGTTAACCAGCTGGAAGTTATGGTATTCCATTACTTCTTTCAGTTTTTCTGCGAAGGTCGCTTTGTCGAACAGGTCGCCAACGCGCAGGCCACGACGGGCCACTTTATCTTCATAAGCAGGCCCGATACCGCGGCCAGTAGTACCAATGGCTTTCGCGCCACGGGCTTTTTCACGGGCATTATCCAACGCAACGTGATAATCCAGAATAAGCGGGCAGGCTTCGGATAACAGCAGACGTTCACGAACTGACACACCACGGTCTTCCAGTTCTTTCATCTCTTTCAGCAGCGCAGCAGGTGACAGAACAACACCGTTACCGATGATGCTAATCACGTTATCGCGGAGAATACCTGATGGAATAAGATGGAGAACGGTTTTTTCACCGTTAATTACGAGAGTATGACCGGCATTGTGGCCACCCTGATAGCGCACAACATATTTGGCACGTTCAGTAAGGAGATCGACGATCTTCCCTTTGCCTTCGTCACCCCATTGGGTGCCCAGTACGACGACGTTGTTACCCATTTTTCAAAATCACCGTTTGCTTAAAAATGGATACTACCAGAGATCGCAGCGACGATCAGCACTTTTTATATACAAACTCCGCCAAAGTTGGCCAAAGTTTACTCAGCTAATCGTTTTCCTCAACATGTAGTAGACCACCAGGCCAGCAACCACAAGACCTCCGCCAAAACGCCTTAACAGGGTTTCTGGCAGTTGGGTCATTGCCAGAATCATCCGCCGCCAAACCCGAGGGAACAGCATTGGCCCCAGCCCTTCAAAGATCAAAACCAGCGCCAGCGCCATCAACACGGTTGTATCCATTACAGGAATTCCACGGTTTTAAATAATGTCAGAATAAAAAAAGAGCCGGTGATTAACCAGCTCTTTATCGGGTGCTCGCCTATCTTAGCGTGAAGTGCTGGAAGGCGTCTTCATATAACGGAAGAAGTCGCTATCCGGGCTGAGAACCATCACATCTTGATTGGTTTTGAAGCTGTTCTCATAAGCGCGCATGCTACGAATAAAAGCATAGAAGTCCGGATCCTGGCTGAAGGCATCGGCAAACAGCTTGGCCGCTTCGGCATCGCCATCACCACGGGTGATGCGGGCTTCACGCTCGGCTTCCGCCAAGGTGCGGGTCACTTCATAATCTGCCGCTGCGCGCAGTTTTTCAGCCTCTTCCTGGCCCTGTGAACGGTGACGACGGGCTACCGCTTCACGCTCAGCACGCATACGGTTGTAGATCGCATCAGACACTTCGGCTGGCAGGTTGATTTGCTTGATACGCACGTCAACCACTTCGATACCCAGGGCAGCCATACTGTTTGGGTTAACCACTTTAACCTTGCCGTTGGTTTCTTTCTCAACGCGGGCGGCAGCGCTGGCAATCGCATCGTCAGCGGCGGGGGTGGCAACTTCATCATCGGCACCGGAGGAACCGGAGTTCAGGGCATCACGCACTTCCAGGGTCAGACGACCGCGGGAGTCCGTCACGATGTCTTTCACATCCAGACGACCGATCTCTGAACGCAGACGGTCAGAGAACTTACGTTTCAGCAGCACTTCAGCCTGGGACACATCGCCACCACCGGTTGCCAGGTAGTAACGGCTAAAGTCACTGATACGCCATTTGATATAGGAATCAACAATCAGGTCTTTTTTCTCTTTGGTCACAAAGCGATCGGCCTGGTTGTCCATGGTTTGGATACGGGCATCCAGCGTTTTTACAGATTCAATAAACGGCACTTTGAAGTGCAGGCCCGGGGCATATACCAGCGGTTTATTATCGTCATCACGCACCACTTTACCAAAGCGCAGAGTAATGCCACGTTGGCCTTCATGCACCACGAACAGCGAGGTGTAGAGCACCACCAGCACGACAATGATGGCGGCAATTATTGACTTACGCATTGTTACTCACCTCCCAGGCGCTGGTAGTCGTTGCGCTGAGCATTCACCCGGCGCTGGTCCATAATGTTGCTGTCCGTCGAGGAAGAGGACGACGTCGTTGATGCGCTGGAACCTGTATTAGCACTGGACGACGGTTGGCGCAGAAGGCTATTCGCCCCGCTGGTGTCGGACTTAGCCGGTGCCTGAGCATTACCCTTCAGCATCTGGTCCAAAGGCAGCACCATCAGGTTGCCCCCTTTATCGTTAACCAATACTTTGCGGGTGTGGCTCAACACTTTTTCCATGGTTTCGATATACAGACGCTCGCGAGTGATCTGCGGTGCGGCTTTATATTCAGGCAGGATTTTAGCGAAGCGAGCCACCTCACCCTGAGCTTCCAGGATGGTCTGGGTTTTATAGGCGCGGGCTTCTTCCAGAATACGCTGGGCCTGACCGTTAGCACGGGGCTGAACTTCGTTAGCGTAAGCTTCGGCTTCACGGATGTATTGTTGCTCGTTTTCACGGGCAGCAATGGCATCATCGAAGGAGGATTTTACTTCTTCCGGCGGACGAGCGGTCTGGAAGTTGACGTCCAGCAGGGTGATACCCATGTTGTATGGACGAATAGTTTCTTCCAGCTCGCGCTGAGTATCGCTACGGATGATAGTACGGCCTTCCGTCAGGATTTTATCCATAGTGTATTTACCGATTACCCCACGCAGGGCGCTGTCGGTGGCCTGACGCAGGCTGTCGTCTGCGCTGGTCACGCTATACAGATAGCGCTCTGGATCGGTAATGCGGTACTGCACGTTCATCTCAACGCGCACCACGTTTTCATCGGAAGTTAGCATCACGCCGGATGCAGCCAGTTCGCGCACGGATTCCACGTTAACCGGGGTAACCGTATCCAGGAAGGTTGGCTTCCAGTTCAGACCAGGTTCCACTAAGTGGCTGAATTTACCAAAGCGAGTCACGACGCCACGCTCGGCTTCTTTAATGGTGTAGAACCCAGTAGCAGCCCAAATCACCACCACGGCAACCGCGGCGAGACCGAACACACGCCCACCAATCGGACGACGAGGCCCCTGGATACCAGAGCCTGAACCACCGGTGCCTTTGCCTCCGCCAAACCCACCCAGCTTTTTACTTAGCTTGCGGAAGATATCATCCAAATCAGGTGGCCCCTGTTCGCGGCCTCCTTTGTTCCCCTCGGGATTGCCGCCAGGCTTGTTGCTCCCCCACGGGTCGCGGTCCTGTCCGTTATTACCGGGCTGATTCCACGCCATGTATATGCTCCATATTTGTTTTTGATATCCCCACAGGGGTCAATATCTTCAGGCAAGCTGCAAGGTTAAACCACATAGTCAACAAGCGTTGGCTCTTGCTTACAGAGGCGCCGCCAGTCAACGATCGGCATGCGCACCTGCAGACTCACGCTGCCGTCATCCTCCATCCACTCTTTTTCTATCGCCTGAAGCTGATAGAAACGGCTTCTCAGTCGCCCTTCTTTCGGCGGTAAGCGCAGCGTATGCTGGGCCACTTCACCGGAAAGACGTTCCGTTAATGCCTGAAAAAGCAGTGGTACGCCAACCCCGGTCTGGGCTGAAAGCCAGACCCGAATCGGTTTATTTTCATCGTCGCGATCGATGCGCGGTTCAAAATCGTCAAGCATGTCGATTTTGTTCATCACCATCAGCGCGGGGATCTCATCGGCTTCAATCTCAGCGAGAACCGTATTTACCGCATCAATGTTTTCCTGCACACGGACATCCGCCGCGTCAATCACATGCAGCAGCAGCGTCGCCTGACGCGTCTCCTGCAACGTCGCTTTAAACGCGGCTACCAGATCGTGCGGCAGATGGCGAATAAAGCCGACGGTATCGGCCAGTACCGTTTCGCCGACGTCAGGGACGTCAATGCGGCGCAGCGTCGGGTCCAGGGTGGCGAACAGCTGGTTCGCGGCATAGACCTCGGCAGCGGTGATCTGGTTAAAGAGCGTTGATTTTCCGGCGTTGGTGTAGCCCACCAGCGACACGGTTGGAATATCGGCTTTCGCGCGCGATCGCCGCCCCTGCTCACGCTGTTTCTCAACTTTTTCCAGTCGCGACAGGATCTGCATGATGCGGTTACGCAATAAACGACGGTCGGTTTCGAGCTGGGTTTCACCCGGGCCACGCAAACCAATCCCGCCTTTCTGTCTTTCAAGGTGTGTCCAGCCGCGCACCAGGCGCGTTGCCAGATGGCGCAACTGCGCCAGCTCAACCTGCAGCTTCCCTTCATGGGTACGCGCACGTTGAGCAAAAATGTCTAAAATCAAACCCGTTCGATCGATAACGCGACATTCGCACAGACGTTCCAGGTTGCGTTCCTGGGCCGGTGTCAGGGCGTGATCAAAAAGCACGACTGATGCGCCAGTCGCTTTAACGGCATCCGCAATCTCTACTGCTTTACCTTCACCAACAAAATACTTTGGGTGCGGCGCTTTACGGCTACCGGTAATCACCTGCATTGCTTCGACACCGGCGGAAGAGACCAGAGATTCAAACTCCTGGAGGTCTTCCATATCTTTGTCTTGCGTAAAATAGATGTGTACCAGTACCGCCTGCTCACCAGCATCATAACGGTCAAACAAGCGTATAACCCTCTAAATAGATCAGCGGGGAACGCAGGATCGCTGGCTCCCCGTGTAAAAAAAACAGCCCGAAACCTTATTCGGTTTCTTCGCTGTCCTGTTGCGCGGAAGTATTCTGCGCGCTGCTACCATGATGGTAGTTACTGCTGGTACCGCCACCGGCGTTGTTACTGTGATGAGAAACCGGACGAGACGGGACAACAGTAGAAATCGCGTGCTTATAAACCATCTGGCTGACCGTGTTTTTCAACAGGATCACGAACTGATCAAAAGACTCGATTTGCCCTTGCAGCTTAATACCATTCACCAAATAAATAGAAACTGGAACACGTTCCCGACGCAATGCGTTCAGGAACGGATCTTGTAAAGATTGCCCCTTAGCCATTCTATCTTTTCCTTATATGCTTGTTTTGTACTTAGAACCTTGCGATTCTGAAAAATTGCGCACGATACGTCTCAATTGTACACATTCAGTCAGCGATATCACCAACAACCTCAATCACTTCGTTTAACGCCTGTTGCGGTTTTTCACTGTCTAACCAGTGAACGCCCTCCCAACCGCGCAACCAGGTGATCTGGCGCTTCGCTAACTGTCTCGTGGCGCAAACACCTCGATAAACCATTTCATCGTATGAAATCTCACCTTCAAGATACGACCACATCTGGCGGTATCCCACACAACGAATGGAAGGCATGTCCGTATGCAAATCTCCACGGGCAAATAGCGCCCGCACTTCTGCTTCAAAATCTGAAGCCAACATCTGATGAAAACGCTGCTCAATTCGTTGATGGAGCAGTTCACGGCTCGCCGGGGCGATGGCGAACTGATGCACCTGATACGGCAGAGCGTCTCCTGACGTTTGCGTCAGTTCCGTTAAAGTTTTACCCGAAATGAAAAAAACTTCCAGTGCCCGGGAAAGCCTTTGCGGATCATTCGGATGGATTCGCGCTGCCGCAACCGGGTCAATCTCCGCCAGTTGCCGATGCAAAACGTCCCATCCCTGCTCTGCCGCCTGCTGCTCAATTCTGGCTCGTACGTCCGGATCTGCCGATGGCAGAGGTGATAGCCCCTCCAGCAGCGCCTTGAAGTACAGCATGGTACCGCCAACCAATAGCGGTATTCGTCCCGCAGCGGTAATGTCGGCCATCTCGGCTAAGGCATCGCGGCGAAAGTCTGCTGCGGAGTACGCCTGAGCCGGGTCGAGAATATCCAGTAAACGGTGCGGTGCCGCGCGCAGTTCGTCTGCGTCTGGCTTCGCCGTGCCAATGTCCATCCCTCGATAAATGAGGGCGGAATCCACGCTAATCAACTCTACAGGCAAAACTTTACGTAGCTCAATGGCTAACGCTGTTTTACCGGAGGCCGTAGGGCCCATTAAAAAAATCGCCTTAGGCAGGCTCGCCTTACTTACGTCAATCATGTCTCAGGGCGGTCATCGCCGTTTTTAAATCAACAGGTTGTAATAATCCACCCGGCGGCGTTTTCACCAGATGTGGGCAAAGGCGTTCAACCTCTGCCAACACGGTAATCGCCTGCGCCATACTCCACGGTGAGTGTTCGCTAGCCAGATGGCGAGCGATCCACTGCGCGGTGTTGGCGGCATCAAACGACGTTTGCTGCGCCAGGTAGC
>CBIFWW010000076.1:0-16191 GCA_966186435.1 uncultured Enterobacteriaceae bacterium | reverse complement strand
GATACTGATGGTGTAATTTTAAACAACTAACTCATAAGAGGTATGGCGTAGGAATTTTAGTTAGGTCAGCTCCGCTGTAACACTTTGTCATATTTGGCTGGTTCGTAATTAAAAATGTTTTATTTATAGTACTCTCACAATACGGCGCGGCCACTAAACAATTTACTTCTGTAATTAATAACGCGCGGGAATTACATAAATTCTCACCCCTTAGGGCGTAATACGTTTATGCAATTGGATTGCGCATTAATCAAAATGGAGAGTGTTTTAAATTATGACCATTACCCTACAGAACTGGCGTATGGATTCTTCTCAGAATGCCATTATTCATAATCAAACCGGTGAAGTACGCCGCCTGGGCGAGTTTCATTACCAGCTGTTGGTCACATTTATTAAACACGCCGATAAAGTGCTCACTCGCGCCGAACTCACTGCCGAAGTCTGGAAAAACCGGGTAGTGGGTACCAACAGTTTACCCACCGCAATCCACGCCTTACGAATTGCCTTAGGGGATGACGGCAAGTGCCAAAAATTTATTAAAACCATCCCCAAGAAAGGTTATCTGTTTTGCGGGGATTGCATAGACAGCCACGATGAGCCGCCCACGGTAGAGCAACAGCAGGAACAGCCGCCGCTGGCAAATAATGCCGCGCCCGCACCAGCGTTATCGGTCACGATTGTGCCGCCTGCCAAAGCCAAAAACCGCCGTTGGTGGCTGAGTTTTAGTGGGGCGGCAGGCCTGTCGGCGTTGCTCGTGAGTTTCTGGTGTTTTCATGCCCCCGCCCTGGCCACCGCAGCTCAGCCAAGCTTTATAAAAGAACCGATGTCTGATTTAAGCCAGATTGCGGTTTATCGCGAAGCCCACCTTAGTGAGATGAATACTCTTATAGCCCCCAACCAGTTTCACGATATTCTGCGTCAGGCCAATAACAGCCTGGTGAAATATGGCGCGCACTTGCTGGTGCGTTACCACGCCTCTGCCCAGCATTACACTATTGATTTAGAAGTGCAGAACCGCTGTAACATGCTCTGGAAGACCAGCCTGCATCTGGAGAACTGGAAACAGCAAGATGCCAACGTGGGTGAATTGATTGCCAGCGATATCGAAAATACCCTGCACACTATGCCTGGTTGCCCAGCTTGAAGACTAACGCCATCACCTGCGGGTGATGGCCCTGTTTAGTATAATAGCCCCCGCACCGTGGTACTGGTGAACCGGGCTTGCCCCTTCACTGCCTCATTCAATAAACCAAAGTGATTACCTGCCCCGGAAAGGCTTCCAGCCAGGGTTTGTGCCGCCTGCACCGCACTGGTATCTGCCGGGAAATGATCCATTCCTTCCACCAGCCGACGGGCCTTTTCCTGTTGTTGCGCCAACTGCTGGCGCTGCTGGCTCACCCCCACCAGAACCTGGCGTGCCATGACCTGGGCCTGCTGCCCCCCCTGATCCAAAGATTGAATTAAGCGTTCACTCAGGCACGGCTCGGCATCCGGGTTAAGCGCCGTCGTTTCCTTGGGGAAACGGCCCCCTTCACCAGCAGCCTGCAAGCCACTGCGAATAGTGTCCCACTGGCTTTCGGCACAAACAAATCCCTGGCCCTGGCTGCTTATGCCAAGGCGGCGTAGCGCGTGGCTAAAGGCCGACTGAAACTGGCTGCCCTGGCAATCTTCATCCACGTTGAGAGCGCTGATTTTAGCGGCTCCCCCTTGGCGCAGGCTGAATAACAACGCTTCAGGCCCGTCGCTCTCCCTGGCCTGGGATAAGGCAGGGCAATTAAAGCTCACCTGAGCCGGGCCTTGCAACACCGCCGTCAACTGGCGATCCACCGCCCCGCCGGATAACGCCTGGCGGCGGGTTAACCGTTGCTGAATATCTTGGGCGGCTTGGTTACTCGCCCCCGCCTGCTTGCTGTGATGATAGCTTAACAACGACTGCTCCAGGCCCGCCAGATAACGGTCGGCATGCTGAATAGCCGTCAGCTGATCGTTAAGTTGCACGCTATAGCGCTGGGGCTGAGTGGCGATCAGCGGGGATGCCGGATAGTCCTGAGCGGCTGCTGGCTGGCGGCCAGGGCTTGGGGCTTTGGCGGCGGTAGGGGTGCGGACAGCGGCGCTTTGGCGGGCGCCGCTCAGGGATGAAGGAGAAAGACCAACTTGCATAACATTTCCACTCTGGTGCCGGTACGCACTACCGGCAATCAATCAAAGCGCATCGAACAGCGACAAATCGCTGACTTTGGCATAGGTTTTCATGGTGGCTTCCATAGCCAGTTGCAACCCGGTGAACTCAATGGAGGCCGGGGCATAATCCAGATCCTGTAACTGGCCGATTAAACTGGTATTGGCATCGGAGACGCCGCTTTGCGCTCCGCTCAGCATCGTCAGGGTATTCTGGCGATCGCCGAGGCTGGCAATACCGGTATTCAGCCCATCGCTGGCCTGATCCACCACGTCAATGGCATTCGCAATGTTGGTAGTCAGGGCCGGATCGCTCGTATTGACGGACGGATCAAGTAACTCTTGTGAAAGATCATTAAGGGTATTCAGCACATTCAAGCTATCGCCAAACATCTCCCCCACGGACACATTGGTATCAATGGTGACCCCGTTCGCCACGGTGGTTTCGCAGAGATCGTCATTCCCCTGATACACATACTGATCGCCTTCACCGTCGCCATCGGTATCCACATAGGCGATAGGCGGCACATCATTGTTGGTACCGCCAAACACATAGTGGCCGTCTTCATCCCGGTAGTTGAGTGCCGCCACGATGGATTGGGTCGCGATTTGGATATCCTGGCCGTAGCCATTCAATGCAGTGCTATCGCTGGTGCCGTTCTGTACAGCCAGCAGGTCATCGCGGATTGCCAATAACGAATTATTCACCCCATCCAGCACGGACTCCTGCTGGCTCATGCAGGTGGCGGCGGAATTGATATTGTCCTGATACTGGCCGATGGCCGCCTGCTGGCGGTTAAGTTGGCTGATACGGGTGGCGGCTATCGGATCGTCCGAAGGCAGTAAAATGCGTTTGCCGGTGGCCATCTGGCTGACGGTCTGTTGCAGGCTACTTTCCAGGTGAGTAAAACTAGTATTCATGGCGTGATAAGACTGCTGGGTGCTAATACGCATAGCATGGCTCCTTACATCATTTCCAGTACCGAATCGAAAATTTCCGCCCCGGTAGAGATCACTTTCAGGTTGGCCTGATAAACCTGGGTGTAGGTGATCAAGTTCACCGCCTCCTCATCCATACTCACCCCACTGACGCTACTCAGCTGGCTCTGAGCCTCGCTGTAGACGTTGGCGGAAGCCTCGGATTCGGTCTGGGACTGGCGGCTGGCGATACCAATGTCACTGATCATGGCCGAACAGGCATCCCCTACGCTCAGGGAGCCAAGGTTGGCGATATCCAGCGGTTTGCTGGCTAGGCCAATCAATGCCTGAAGGTTGTCGCTGTTGCCGCTTTCATCGGGTGCACTGGAGAACGCTAGCTCATCGGCAGTGATATCCGGGTTAACCGAGAGTGGCGCATCCAGGTTGTCAGGGTCGAACACAAACAGGGCGGTGCCGGGATCGCCGTTCAAATCGTAGCCCTGGGAAAGCTGCTGGTTCACCGCTTGGGTAAACTGGCTGGCAATGCTATCTACGGTATCGGTCAGCGGGGTGATCACTTGGTCCTGATAATCAAACAGCGCCCCCAGGGAGCCGCCGGTATCCGTGGACATGTCATACGTGGTGTTGGCATAGGTCAAGGTCATGCTCTGGCTGCCATCGCTGTTTTGCTCCATTTCAATGGTGGAGCTGGTCTGGCCGTTCACCAGTGGCATGCCGTTGTTCAGGCTGATGTTGTAGTCGCCTTCGTCATCGACATTGACGTTGATATCCATCATCCCACTCAGTTCATTCACCATTTCATCCCGAGCGTCATACAGGGCCGAGGCGTTATCCCCGTTGGCTTCTGCCTCAGAGATCTCCTGGTTGTAGCAGGCAATCCCTGAAGTCAGGGTGTTGATTTGGTTGATGCTGCTGGTTTCCTGGCTGACTAACTCATCGCTCTGGGAGCCAATGAACCCCAGGGTGTTATTGAACCGCAGGCACAGGGCATTGGCTTCACTGAGTACCTGCTCGCGCAGGGCGCTGTCATCAGGGCTAGAGGTGGCCGCATTCAGGGCCGCAAAGAAGTTATCAAAGCCTGCGCTCAGGCTGCTGTCATCATTACTCAGCACGCTTTCCAGCTGGGTGAGGTACTGGCACTGGGTGCTGTAATAACCGTTGTCGCTGCCGGCATACCACACCTGATTCACCAGATAAGGGCTGGTCACCCGGCAGATGCTGGTGACTTCAACCCCGTTCCCGGCGCTGTTTGGCCCGCCGCCAATGGTGCTGGTCATCGCCACCTGCCGGGTGTAGCCCGGAGTCATGGCATTGGCGGTGTTCTGGGCGGTGACATTGAGCTGCGTCTGGGCGGCAGATGCCCCGCTATAGCCAATGTTAATCATATCCATTTGAATGTCCTCTGTGACTGCACACGCTAAAAAGCTGCTGCTTTAAAGCGGCTAATTAACGGTATTTCTTAAGGGGCCGTTAGCTTTTTACCGGGCCGGAAAGCTGCTTGACGATCATCGCCGCCAGCCCGATACCGTGGCCTTGAGTCAAGCGATCGCACAGGGCATCGTCGTACATGCCCTGCATCATCCGGCCCGATTCGCTATTCATCGGGTCATCTTTTGACTCAAACAGTTGGTTGGTTTCACGCATCTGTTTCATCAGGTTGCGGAGAAACATCGCCTCAAATTGCTGGGCGGCTTTCTCGATTTTTTGCTGGCGCACCGGGTCGCGGGCAGTACCACTGCTCACTGGGACCAAACGGGTATTAAGCGGCTCCATCAGATCACCTCCAGATCGGCATCCAACGCCCCGGCTTCGTGCAGTGCTTGAAGAATCGACATCACGTCATCCGGGGAGGCACCCAGGCCATTTAATGCATTTACCAGGGTTTTCAGGCTGGTGGAATCCGGCAGCTGGATCATCTGTGGCCGGGCGTGATTCACATCGATAGTGCTTTGCGGGGTAACAGCGGTACGGCCACCGGCCAAAGCCCCTGGCTGGCTAACATTGTGGCTTTCGTTGATGGTGACCGTCAGGCTGCCGTGGGAGACGGCTGCGGCGTGCAGCACAATGCCTTCCCCCATCACCACGGTGCCGGTACGGGCATTGAAGATCACCCGGGCGCGCACCCGCTCTGCCCGCACCTGCACATCCTCCAGCTGTGACATAAACGTCACTCGGCTGCCGGGGTCTTGTGGGGCAGACACCTGCACAGTGGTGGCGCTTTGTGCCGTGGCTATCTGGCCAAACTGTTGGTTGATGGCAGCCGCCACACTGCTGGCGTCTTTAAAGCTGGGCCGTTTGAGGTTGAGGGTCACCATACCGTTCATGCCAAAATCGGTGGCAATCTCCCGCTCCACCGAGGCCCCGTTGGGGATCAGCCCAGCGGTAGGGGTGTTGACGGTAACGCTGGAGCCACTGTTGCCACTGGCATTGACCCCGCCCACCACCACACTGCCCTGGGCCAGGGCATAGACTTCACCATCGGCCCCGCGCAGCTGGGTCATCAGCAGGGTGCCGCCGCGCAGGCTTTTGGCATCACCGATGGAAGAAACGGTGACATCAATGGTTTGCCCCCGGGCATACCCCGGCGGCAAGGCGGCACTCACCGCCACCGCCGCCACGTTCTTCACCTTCGGGTCGATTTTGGCCGGGAGCTGGACGCCAAACTGGCGCAGCATGTTGGTGATGGTCTGGTTGGTAAATTTCACCTGGTTTTTATCGCCGGTACCGTCCAGCCCCACCACCAGGCTGTAGCCCACCAGTTGGTTGCTGCGCACCCCCTGGATATTGACCAGGGATTCCAGGCTGGCGGCCTGCGCCAGGCCCAGGGGCATAAGCGCCAGCGCCAGCCAGCCGCTTCTTATCAACACACGCATACAGACTCCGGTTAAATCGGGAATAAAGGATGGTTAAACAGACGGGTCAGCCACCCTGCGGCATTGCTGTCACTCAGCGCCCCGCGGCCTGCATAGGAGATGCGCGCATTGCCGATGCGCTGGGAGGAGACGGTATTATCATTCTGGATATCATCCGCCCGCACCATGCCACTTACCCGGATATACTCGTCGCCCTGGTTAAGGGTCAGCCACTTCTCGCCGCTAATTAACAACACGCCGTTGGGCTGTACCTGCTGCACCGACACCGTAATCGAGCCGTGCAGGCTGTTTTGCTGGGCTGACATCGCCGATCCGTCAAAATTGCGGTTGGCATCCACTGAACCGGAAAGATTGGTTTTGGTGTGCCCAAAGAATGTGGGGGCCGCAATAGCCACTGAGTTACTCTTACCAAAGTTGGTTTTGGCCTGCTTACTGGACTGGGTAGTTTCATCAAGGATCACTGTCAGGATATCCCCCACCCGGTAGGCCCGGCGGTCTGCGGTTAGTGACCAGTTATAGCTGGTAGAGAACACGCCACCGGCACGGCCTTCCGGAGTAGGTTCTGCCGCCATTTTAGGGGGCGCAAAGGCCGGGTCGTCTTTGTGAACGGTCAGGGCCGGTGATTCGCAGCCGACCAGCAGCGGCAACAGTGCCAGGGCCAGCCAACGGTATGTGAATTTCATGAGGATAATCCTGCCGCCCCTGCGGGCGGCCTTATTTAATCGTTCGGGTTTAATCGTTCGGGTTAAATCGTTTGGTCAAGGAACTGGAGCATACTGTCAGCGGCCGACACCATCTTGGCGTTCATCTCATAGGCCCGTTGGACGGTGATCATTGCCACCATTTCATTGACGATATCCACGTTTGAACTCTCCAGCGCATTGGGCTGGAGTGAACCCAGCCCGTCTTCACCGGGGGTGCCTTCCGTGGGCTGGCCGCTGGCGGCGGTTTCGGTATAGAGGTTGTCCCCTTCCGCATACAGGCCCGCCGGGTTAACAAAATTCACCAGGGTAATTTGCCCAAGTTGGGTGGGTTCACTGTCCCCGGATAAGGTGGCGGTAACGGTGCCATCAGCGCCAAAGGTGACGCTGGTGGCCCCCTGAGGAATGGTGATTTCCGGTTGCAGCGGTAGCCCCTGGGCGGTGGTCAGAGAGCCATCGGCATTGACCTGCAAATTGCCATCCCGGGTGTAGGCGGTATCGCCATTGGCTTTTTCCACCTGGAAGAAGCCCTGGCCCATAATTGCCACGTTCATGCTGTTACCGGTGGTTTCGACGTTACCCTCGGTGAAGGTTTTCTGGGTGCCGACCACCCGCACACCGCTACCATACTGGATACCGGTGGGCATCATGTTGTTCTGGTCAAGCATCGCCCCCGGCGCTTCCTGGGTCTGATAAAACAGATCCTGGAATAGCACCCGATCCTGCTTAAAACCGGTGGTATTCACGTTGGCAATATTGTTGGCAATGGCGCTCATTTCGGCATCTTCAGCCGATAGCCCGGTTTTACTGATCCATAATGCTGCGTTCATGGTTTTCCTGTTTAGCTATCGCTAATCAATCGGTTACCGGCGTTACTCAGATCTTCCGCCGCCTTCATCATTTTTATCTGGGCCTCAAACTGCCGTTGCAGGGTGATGGAGTTAACCATTTCATTGACCGCCGACACGTTGCTGGCCTCTAAATAGCCGCCCTGGACTTTGATATTTTCGTCAGGCTCCGCCGGAGTACCGTTTGCCATCACCAGCATGCCCTCGCTGTTTTTCGCCAGCTGATTCGCCGGGATCGAGACTAACTTCAGCCGATCCACATCCATGGTGGCAGTGACGTCGCCATCGTCTGGGGTGATAGAAATCGTGCCGTCGCTGCCGAAAGCAATCATCGAGTTAGGGGGCAACACGATAGGGCCGCCATCCCCCAGCACCGGGTAACCGTTGATGGTCAGCGTCCCCTGCGGATCTTGCTGAATACTGCCATTGCGGGTGTATACCTCTTGGCCGTTAGCATCTTGTACCGCAATAAATCCGCTGCCCTGGATCGCCACATCCAGCGGGCGATCGGTTTTTTCGGCAATGCCGGTGCTGTCGTTAACCCCGCCTTTTTCCTCCCGGGTGAGTATCCGGCTGGTAAAGCCATTGCCCGCCACCGCATCGCTAGAGGCCAGGGCCACATCTGCCCGGAACCCCGGCGTGTTGGCATTGGCGAGGTTATTGGCGCTGATTTGCTGCTGATCCATGGCATGGCGGGCGCCGCTTACAGCGGTAAAAATTAACCGGTCCATAACTCCCCTTACATCGCCTGGAACAGCGCCTGATCGAGCTGGCTGCTGGTAGAGATCACTTTGGTATCGGCCTGGTAGTTGCGCTGGGCGGTCATCAGATCCACCAGCTCACTGGTCAAATCCACGTTGGAGCCTTCGAGATAACCGGTGGAGAGGGTGCCCAGGCTGCCGGTACCCGGCGCTCCAACGATCGGCGTGCCGGACTTACTGGTTTCTTCCCATGACGTCCCGCTTACCGCCTCCAGCCCGTTTTCATCGGGGAAGGTGGCCAGCACTACCTGGCCCTGGAGCATCCGCTCGCCGTTGCTGTAAGTGGCGTACACCTTGCCATCGTCATCCACCTGAATCCCGTTCTGTTCGGCGGAGGCATAACCGTTGGCGGCGTTGGTGGTGACGGCGAAATCAGTGCCGTATTGGGTGCTGGCACCGTAATTCACGCTCAGGGTGATAGGCGCGGCACTGCCGGCGGCGAACTGTAAATTAACCGGCCCGGTTGGGCTGGTAAGGGTGCCGGTGTTCGGGTCGAAGGTGAGATCGGTGACGGTGCTTTGATCGCTGCCGTCAAAGGTGTAATGCACTTGCCAAGTGTTATCCCCGGTCTTCACAAAATACTGGCCGACGGTGTGTTCATTACCCAGGGAGTCATACACCGAGGTGGTGTAGCTGCTGGTGTAGGTGCTGCTATTGGTGGAATTAAAGGGCGTGGCGCTGCCGTCGATAGCCGGGGAGCTGGCATCCAGGTTGGCGCTGAAGGTCAGGCTGGTGGAAGCCGATGCCGGGATATTCCCGGTCTGGATTTGCAGATTGCTTACGGTACCGGATTCCACATTGCCGTTGGCATCCACAGCGTAGCCCTGTAAATAGCTGCCATCGCTGTTGACGATGTAGCCATTTTTATCGGTACTAAAGGAACCAGCCCGGGTGTATAGCATGTTGCCGGCGCTGTCTTTGGTCATAAAGAAGCCATCGTCGTTAATCGCCAGATCGAGGGCATTGCCAGTGGACACCATCGAACCACCCCGGGAGATGCTCTGGGCAGTGCCCGCAACGCTAACGCCCATGGCCTGACTACCGGCATACATTGAGGAAAACTGGGTGGTTTCGGATTTGTAGCCCACGGTACCGGCGTTGGCAATGTTGTTACTGATACTGTCCAGCTGTTCATTGACGGCGTTTAGCCCGGAGGCCGCAATTTGATAACTCATAAGTTAAATCCTATCGGGTTAATTAATCGGCTCAGGCCGCTGTGGGGTCTTGAATGCCAAACTGGCTGATCATGGTGAAAGGCACTTCGCCCACCCCGGAAACATTCAGTACCGGCGTGCTGCCATCCAGCGGGATACGTACATCGTCGACGGTGCCGGACACTTCCACCGGCACCTCTTCTTCCCCGGTATCGGTCACCACCGACACCTGGTAATCCCCTGGCGGAATACCGTAGTCGGCGGGGTTAATATCAAAATCCACCTGGCCTGCGGCCTGCTGGCCCAGGCTGACGCTGTAGTCATCGCCAGCCGCATCAGTAAAGTGCAGGGTGGCATCACTACAGGCGTCATCGAGGGTGATGCGCCCCTGAATATCGTCAGTGCCCACCTGCACGCTGGTGGTTTGCACCATGATGTTGTCGCCCACCATATTGCCCAGCGCCATCACCTGGAGGTTGCTCATCAGCACCGCATTGGTGTTCATTTCCACTGACATCTCTTCCGACATCGCCACCTGGGTCATAGAAGAGAGCTGATCGATATAATCCGTAGGATCGGTAGGGCTGGTTGGGTCCTGGTTTTCGATTTCGGCCACAAACAGGGTGAGGAAAGTTTGCGCCATATCCGACGCGGTGCTGTCGGTGGTAGGCCCCGTGGCCCCGCCGCTGCCATCGCTAGCTCCGGGGGCCGCTGCCGACACCGGTTTTTGCTTATCGGTACTATTGGTGCCAAGGTTTTGGCGGGTTAACAGATCGAACTGGCTCATGCGCCTTCTCCCAGTTTCAGCAGGCTTTGCTGCATACTTTTCACATTGTTAAGGACGTCAACATCGGTTTCAAAATCCCGGGAGGCGGAGGTCATATCCGCCATCTGTTCCACCACATTGATATCCGGGTACCAAACGTTGCCGTGGGCATCGGCCAGTGGGTTATGCGGCTCATAGCGGCTAACACCGTCGCCGCTTTGCACCACGTCGGCAATACGCACGCTGGCCCCGGCATAAACCGGTTGGCCTTGACCGGCCATGCTTCGTTGATAAACTGCGGCAAACACCGGGCTGCGGGCCTTGTAGACCTGGGCCTCGCTGGCAGCGGGCGCGTCGGCGTTGGCGATATTGCTCGCCACGGTATTCAGGCGCACCGTCTGCGCCGTCATGGCTGAACCGGAAATCTGGTAAATATCCGCTAATGACATGGTTATTTCCCTTCAATGGCCTCGCTGAGGCCGGCAAGTTGCAGATTTAAAAAAGCCAGACTGCTTTGGTAATCCAGCGTGTTCTGGGCAAATCGCGACTGTTCGCTGTTAAGTTCCACCGTATTCCCATCTTCCGAAGGTTGCATTGTAATACGGTACTGCGGTGAGGCTTGTTTAATACCCGATGCAAAATTCCACCGTTGCATCTCGGCGCTAAAATCAATATCTTTGGCCTTAAAATTCGGTGTATCGACGTTTGCCAGGTTTGCCGCCAGCAACTCGGTCCGCTCCAGGCGTAGTGCTAAAGCCTGCGGATGTACACCCAGAGCCTTTTCGAAACTTATCCCCATAAGTTCTTCACTCCTAAATGCGTTAGTGGCTGGTTATAGCAACCGCCATGCCAACTTTTAACTGCATGAAAGGTAAGAACTTATGAAATCGAAATACGCTATGGGGAAAGGTTATTTCCCTTGTCAGGAAGGGCTGCGGAAGGCGGCCATCTTGGCGCTACTGTTAAGCCTCCCGGCACTGGCACAGGCAGAGGCGCGCACCCAAAGTGCCTGGGATCAGGCCAATATTTTGGCTATCGCCCATACCCGCGCCGCCATTAATGACCAGGCGAAGGCTAATCACTGGAAGGGCGAGCACAGCAGCTTAAAAGTGTTTATTCCTCCGGCCTTAAGCCATGCGGCCCCCTGCCCGCAAACCCCCGCTATCAGACAGGCCGCCACCGGCATGCATACCCCCGGGCGCTACAGCTGGTCTTTGCAATGCCCCTCACTACCGGATTGGCAATACAACGTGACAGTGATGGCCAATATCTACTTGCCGGTGGTGGTGCCACGGGAGCACATCCCGCGTAACACCCTGCTGACGGCGGATATGTTCACCCTCAAGCCCTTCAATATCAGCTATGAACGCGAACAGCCCTTAACCGATGCCGCTCAACTGGTTGGGCTAACCAACTGCCGCGATCTCCCCCCACTCCGGCCGGTGCTACTAACCATGACCCAGCAACCGATGCTGGTGAAACGCGATCAGCCGGTCATGATGGCGTCTGAAACCGGGGCGCTGGTGATCCAGGCCAGCGGTACTGCCCTGAAAAATGGCCGCAGAGGGGACATGATCCGAGTACGTAATGACAGCAGTCAGCGGGTGGTGGATGTGGTGGTGGTAGGTCCGGGGGAAGTAGCATTGCCACAGGCAGCAGGGAAATAAACCTTCCCTATTTAAGTTTTCCCCTTCCGCGCCGCTTATTAAGGGATATCACCGGCAAAAGACCACAGGGGGGGAGATGAAAATAAACACTACGGCAAGCGCTACTACGGCAAGCGCCACTATGGCAGCGGCCTGGCCTTCAGCGAGTGACGGTCCGTGTAAAACCAAACCGGAGCCATTAACGCCAGAAGTCATAGACAGCACCCAGGATGCTATGCATAGCGCCCAGCAGCAGCTGGATAGTGACAGCCTGGAGGCCGACCCGGCACAGATAAGCCAAATGCAGAAGATGCTGGAATCCGGTGATTTCAGCGTAGATAGCGATTCGCTGGCTACAGCGATGATGGAATTTTTTCAACGTTAACGGGGCAACACCGTGAGCAATAAATTACCGCTAGTCAAAACCTTGCTGCAAAACGTGCAGGCCGACCAGCAGCAGTACCAGCAATTACTTCAATTACTTCAGACACAGCGGTTGGGGATGATCCGCCGCGACAGTGAAGCGCTGCAAAGCACCAATGGCCAGATCCTGTTGACCTGGAAACAGCTTAAAGAGAGCTGCGACCAGCGCCGCCAATTGCTGGAACAGCTCGCCCAGCCCATTAGCCGTCAAGGCATCAACACAGTGTTAAGCTGGCTCCCGGCACCGCAGCAGAAGCTGGCCCGTGGCTGGTGGCAGCAACTGGAGAATCTGGCAATCCGCTGCCGCGATTACAATGAGAAAAACGGCGACTTGCTGGTTCACCAATACCAGTTTGTGCAGGCTTTTCTCGGCCATGAGAATGACTTTATCTATCAACCCTAACTTCCCCCCCGGAAGGAAGCATCCTTCCACCTTCCGGGGCGATAAACATCTATCCATCTGATTTAAAACACATTTCAATCTGGCATATCCTTTGCAACTGCGCGTTACCTTGCCCAATCGGGCTTTTGAGAACCGATCATTATGACCCTGATAGATATTTACCTTCCCGCCTATGTACGCCGGGTATCCGGCCCGTTACACCACGCCAATCAGCCAGTGTCAATCCGCTGGCAGCATGAAACCCGTTACAGCCTGCCATTAACCGATACGGAAAACTGTGCAGCAGTATTGATGGACCCCTGTGCTTTTACCCTAAGCCATAGCCAGGAGGCCCCGCAAGGCAACGCGCCTATCCTGCCTAAACAGCGGCAATGGCTGAATCAGGCCGCCCTAGACTGCGTCACCCTACCGGGGTTGTCTGAAGAGCTTCAGCTTTACGCTTTGGGCGTGGTGTTGGCCGGGTATCAACGGCTGGCGGAAAAAGGCCCGGTAAGCCAGCATCAGGTCACCAATCTGGTGGCGGAAGTGGCGCGCCACGGCCGCCAGGGTACGCTGTATGCCATGTTCAATCAGTTGCCTCCTCTGCCTGCGAGCCAGCATGACGCGTTAATGCAGTTGGGTGAACTTGACCTCGCCCCGCAATTACTACCGAATTACCCGGCCCTTAGCATGATGGCGCTGCAACTGAATATTCTGGGCATCCAGGACGACAATGCCCTGGCATTACTTAACCAACAGCTGAGCGCCCGCTGGTATAGCGCTGAAGGGCTACAAACCTTCTCCCACCCTTGGGCATTGAAACACTATTTGCTGTGGCGGCTGTATCACGACACCCTTCCCGATGTAGACAACCTCTGTGAATCATTCCTCACCCTGTGCCGGGACTACTTCCAGTTGCGCAGTCTGCTCAGCCTGTGGTTGCTGGGGGATATGCCGCTGGATCAGGTGGTTATTTGCCACTTGATAAGCCAGTTTGAAATCTGGCGCAGCCAGGCAGCAAGGCCACTGCCACCGCTTCAGGGGGATGCGTTGCTTAGCGCCTTCGCCCTGCTGCATCTGTGAGGCCTGACAATGACTGACGCCTCGAATAATTTGATGGCGCGGCTGCTCCAGGCGGGCGCCACGCAACGTGGGCGGCCGCTGCCCTTTGTTAGCGTGGTCACCCCTACCTGGGAGCGGGCGGCGTTTTTGCCCTGGCTGCTGTATATGTTCCGTTATCAGGATTACCCGGCAGAGCGCCGGGAGCTGATCATTCTGGATGATTCCGCCATTGACCAGAGCGCCCTAATAGCCAAAGCGCTGGGGGGAGATCCGGCGGCCGCCGGGGTGCGGTATATCCACCATCCCCAGCGTCTGGCGCTGGGTAAAAAACGCAATATGCTGAATGACTTAGCGCAGGGTGAATACATCCTGTGTATGGATGATGACGATTATTATCCGCCGGATAAAATCAGCTATACCATCACCATGATGCAGCAGCACCGGGCGTTGATCTCCGGTTCTGATGAGATCCCCATCTGGTATAGCCATATTAATCGGCTGTTCCAGACCCACAGCTTTGGCCCGCACCATATCCTGAACGGCACCTTCTGCTATCACCGTAACTACCTGAAAAAGCACCGTTACGCTGATGACGATATGCTGTCTGAGGAGTTGTCCTTCACCAATAATTTCCAGGTTAAACCGCTACAGCTGCCCGGCGATCGCACCATTGTCTGCATCTCTCATAGCCATAACACCTTTGACAAAGACTTTGTGATTGGCAGCAGTCAGCCGCTGCAAGACACGTTGTCGCAACGGGTGGCGGATCCGATTCTGCGGGCCTGGTATCACAGCCTGCACAGCGCCACCCACTCCCGCGCCGTACAATGGCAGGCGGTGGATCGGATCATCGTGATTAACCTTAAAAACCGCACCGACCGCTGGCAGGCTATTCAACAAATGCTGGGGCAGATGGGCGCTCCCGCCGAGCGCCTCACCCGGTTAGAAGCTATCTGGTGTGAAGACGGCGCCCGAGGCCGCCGTGATTCCTGGCAGGCGGCGCTGGCCCTGGCCCAGCGTGAGGGCTGGCGTAATTGCCTGATTCTCGAAGATGATGCCCAGTTCCTTCATCAAGAAAAGCATATCGAGGCACTTAACGCTATTTTCTCCGCCCTGGATAAATTCCCCTGGCAGACGGTTTTGTTGGGGGCCAGTGTTAAAAATGGGCAGCGGATGAATAGCCTACCGGCGGTGGTGCACGCCGGTGATGCCAGCCACATTTGCGCTATGCTGGTGAACCAGCCCCAATACCCACAGCTGATCTCTGCACTTGATCAGCCGCAGCATTCCACGCCAGAGCAAGCCTGGGCCATGCTGATTCAGCAAGGGAAGTGGTTAGCCTGCTCGCCAAGCCTGGTGTATCAACGCCCCGGCTACAGCGATATTGCCCATGCCGAAACAGACACTATTCAGCACTATTTTAATCGCGTAAATAAAAGCTTCTGTGCCGAACAGCGGGCCGCCAGCCAGCCACCGCTGCCCAACCGTGTGAGTAACACCATTGGTTTCTTTATGGAAACCGCTTTTCATTACTACCTATATCAGCCGATCCTGCGTCACTTACTGGATGCAGGCTACCAGTGCGACCTGCTGGTGAGCGATCAAGTGACGCAGCAGATGTTGGATGGCATCACGCATTTATTAAAAGGTAGCTTTGATGGGCGGTTAACGGGCAGCGCCCTGACGGAGTTCCAGAACCGCCGCCAGCGCTATGGCTGCCTGCTCAGCCCCTATTACCTCCCGCAGCTCGACGGCCTGGGTGAGGTGCATATCCGCGCCATGTACGGCCTGGCAAAAGATCGCTGGAATTACGCCGACTGGAACCGCCACTATCAGCATGTACTGTGTTACGGCCCCCACAGCCAACAGGCGCTAGCCGCCTGGGGCAATGGCCGGGTGGTAGGTAACCCGCGCTTTGACGATTGGCATAATCAGCAGCTTCCAGCATTACCTTTACGGCTGGATCCAAAAAAACCGACCCTGCTGTATGCCCCCACCTTTGGCAAGCTGAGTTCCCTGCCCCAATGGGCGCCGATCCTGGCGCGGCTTAGCCAGCGGTTTAATCTGATCACCAAATTGCACCACAGCACTTTATATCGCCCGGAAGAGAAGCCGTCCTTAACCCTGGCACAGCGCCATCTGAAGAAGCAGTGTAATGATCCGGCAATGACCTTGCCGTTGCTGGCTGCCGCCGATGTGGTGCTGAGCGATAACAGCGGTTTTATTTTCGATGCCATTCACGCCGGGAGGCCGACGATTTTGTTGGATTGGCCAGGTCGGGAGGGGTTGTTGCAGGATGAAGCGTTGTATTCCAGCCCGGACAGTGCCGATCAGCGGATTCGCGCTATTTTGCCGAGTGCCAGCACTATTGGGGATTTGAATGAGTTGTTGTTGGGGGATTTCAATTGGCAGGGTTGCCAGCAGGCGTTGGATCCTGTCCGCCGGGAGTATTGTGATC
>CBIFWW010000075.1:0-16279 GCA_966186435.1 uncultured Enterobacteriaceae bacterium | reverse complement strand
AAATCATAGTGTATTAATGTAACTTATACGACGAGCTTCGCAGAGAGAACGTAGTTTATAAGAGTTTTTTGATAGAACGATAAATTACATCGCTCTACCAGGTACGACGTTAAGTTTTAAGGGCCGCTGCAAGAGCTCTTAGCAGCGGCCTTTTCAACCCAACGTGTCGCAAATTATGCGTACTCATGTCCGCCTTGGGCTTAGCCTTGGGCTAAGTTAAGATGTCTGTCAGTTAGCACAATTCATATATGAATGCAGGCAATCACAATACAGATCCCGTAAACAGTTAAAGTGTCATTTAGGGAGAATAAGATGTGTTTTGAGCGAAAAAAGGAACGTGCTTTTGCCATTATGGATAGCAAAAAGATGTGGCGCAGCAACTATGCCCCTCCTCTATTACGTGGGTTATGGAAGTTAGGACTAAAAATTCCGCCATTACCTTTTGCTTCCTTTTGGCAAATTACATTAATTATGGGATTCGTATTCGGTCCTTTATGGGGCCTCGCTATGTGGTTATTCATATGGAAAGAAATGGGCGCTCAACCTTCTTGGGCGATATTAAGGAGTCTTTCTTGTGGGATTCTCTATGGCGTAATGATGGCAGCGTTTCACCGATGGCGTAAAAAGGCCAATAATCTGCCTGACTGGAAGAACCTGTAAATTTCTGAATTCTACAGAAAGAGGTTAGCCAGATGACAATCCTGTCATCTGGCTGTTTTCATAATGTTCAGCCCTTACTCGGTAATAGCCAGGTAGCCATGGATACCCATATAGATACCGATAAAGCCAATCAGCACACTGGAAAAATAAGGCGCTTTTTTGGCAAAAGTGTTGAACCCACTCCAGCGTTTGGCAACCTGACGCACACTGATGGCCGCACCTACCCCAACAGTCACCAGAGTTAACGCCAGGCCAATGCTGAAACATACAACCAGCGTCGCGCCGAGGGTCAACGCTTTAAGTTGAATGCAGATAAGTAATATCGTGATTGCCGCCGGGCAAGGTATCAGGCCGCCTGTGAGGCCGAATAACAGGATTTGCCAATTGGTGACGTCCTTTCCATCAAAACGGCGTTTGATATCATTGGCATGAGCCAGTTCATGGGCATCCTGATACTCTTTGGTGCCTTTTTCTAGCCCATCGGTTTCATGGTGATGATGTTCATGACAATTAATTTCTCGGGATTCATCATGGGGGTAATGATGGTCGTGGTCGTGGTCGTGGTCGTGATGATGGTCATGGTCATGGTCATGGTCATGGTGAGAGTGACCGTGATCATTCATCCTCTCCAGCCAGTTCTTTTCCCCTCTCCATGTACGCCAAAACATCCACAGGGCCGTGGCGAGAATGATAAAAGCGGAGATCAGCTGCAACCAGGGTTCGGCAGACTCTGCCGTGAATTTGTTGCTGACATACATCCCGCCAAACGCAATCAGCCACACAATAGCAGTGTGGGATACCGTAGCCGCCAGTCCGAGCATAACCGCCTGACGCACCGTGCCTTTTATCGCAATGATAAATGCAGCCATCATCGTTTTAGAGTGCCCAGGTTCTAAGCCATGTAAAGCACCCAATAAGATGGCGCTGGGTATGAAGAACCAGGCATTACCCTGTTGAAGCAAGGCGGAAAATTCGTTCATGAGAATGATTCTTAATGGTAATAAGTGTGGGGCAATTCTACTCCCCCCCAGTATCAAATGCTACCCCCCAGTAGATCTTTAACTTTATACTGAAGGCAGATTCATTCAGTGGAGTAGTTACTGTGTCGCATACCATCCGGGATAAACAAAAGCTTCAGGCCAGGGCCAGTAAGATTCAGGGGCAAGTCAGTGCCTTGAAAAAAATGCTCGATGAACCCCATGAATGCGCTGCTGTTTTACAGCAAATCGCAGCCATCCGGGGTGCGGTTAATGGGATGATGAAAGAGGTAATTAAAGGCCATCTGACTGAACATATTGTCCATGAATCCGATGAAGTGAAGCGTGAAGATGACTTAGAGGTAGTATTGAAAGTGCTGGATTCTTACATCAAATAGGCCTCAGTTCCATAAACCATTAAATAAAAAAACCCCGGTTACCCAGGGTTGCAATGATGTATTGATCAGACATTCACGCCATGCTGTGATGCAAGTGCGGACAGGCCACCGGTAAAGCCCTGGCCCACTGCTTTGAACTTCCATTCAGAACCATGACGGTAAAGCTCACCGAATACCATTGCAGTTTCAGTCGATGCATCTTCAGACAGGTCGAAACGAGCGATTTCGGCGCCATTATCATTATTATAAACCCGCATGAAGCTATTGCTGACCATGCCGAAATTCTGCTTGCGGCCTTCTGCATCGTAAATAGTGACAGCAAAAACCAATTTTTCTATATCAGCTGACACTTTAGCCAAATCTATTTTTACCTGCTCATCGTCCCCATCCCCCTCACCTGTAAGGTTGTCCCCCTGGTGCACAACGGCGCCGTCAGGGCTGACTTTGTTATTAAAGAAGATGAAATGCGAGTCAGATAATACCTTACCGTTCCCACCAACCAGGAATACAGAGGCATCCAGGTCAAATCCCTGGCCGTCAGTCACACGGGCATCCCAACCCAGGCCAACCATAGCCACATTCATGGTTGGCGCTTCTTTAGTTAGAGAAACGTTCCCACCTTTTACAAGAGAAACTGCCATTTGGAACTCCTTTTCAATATTTGGTATGGCCCTGATGTTGGCCCATTTATTTAAAATTCACGTTATTTAGGAAGCGTTAATACCGTATTGCGCACATACCGAAGAAAGGCCACCTGCATAGCCCTGGCCAACCGCACGGAACTTCCATTCCGCCCCATTGCGATACAGCTCGCCAAACAACATTGCAGTTTCTGTAGACGCATCTTCAGATAGGTCATAACGAGCAACTTCAACCTTGTTGTCATCATTAACCAAACGAATAAAAGCGCCAGCAACCTGCCCGAAACTTTGGCGGCGAGCCTGCGCATCGTGAATGGTGACCACAAACACAATCTTATCGACATCCCCTGGGATCATATCCAGGATGATCTTCAAAGACTCGTCATCGCCCTCGCCTTCACCTGTACGGTTATCACCGGTATGCGTTACCGATCCATCAATGGACTTAAGGTTGTTGTAGAAAATAAAATCAACGTCACTGCGTACTTTACCGCTTTGGGACAGAAGGAAAGCGGAAGCATCCAGGTCAAAATCCTGGCCATCTGTAGAACGAGCATCCCAACCTAAGCCGACCAAAACATTTTTCATTGTTGGTGCTGCTTTGCTCAGGGATACATTTCCACCTTTGGAGAAAGAAACACTCATACATTAACCTCTTACGTTATTTAAAATTAATGGGAGACATTCGCAGAGAAACTCAACTATTTTCTGTTTCAGGTTTGCCGGGAAATAAAAAGCTCAAAATAATCCCCACCGTCAGAACGCCAAGAACAACATACAGACTAGTAGTAGCAGCGATGCTATAACCGTGATGCCATAAGTGATCTGTGGCATTCAGCCCCAGTTTTGCAGCAATAAAGAACAGCAGCACAATGACCGCTTTTTCCAAATGGACCAGATACTGCTTCAGGGCTTCGAGTACAAAATAAAGTGTGCGCAGGCCGAGAATTGCAAACATCATGGCACTATAGACAATTAGCGGTTCACGGCTGACTGCGATAATGGCCGGGACAGAATCAAAGGCAAACATCACATCTGATAACTCAACTACTGCTACACATAAAAACAACGGTGTAGCGTAGAGTGTGAATTTCTTACCACGGCCAATAGCCACGTCTTTGTTTTCTGGTTTCGACAATTCTGCATCAACTTCTTTTTGCGACAGCAAAAAAGCGTTACCGCTTAATTTCGGCCAGATTGGGAAGAAACGCTTTACCATGCGGTAAGCGATATGCTGTGAATAATCCTCAATTTCGTCTTCATCATTACCACTTTTGAGCATCATGACAGCAGTCCAGGCCACAATAATGGCGAAGATCACTTCCACATAGGGACCAAGGCTTAGCAGGCTGGTACCAATGGCTACGAAAATGCCACGGAATACAATGGCACCAATAATGCCCCAATAAAGCACCCGGTGACGATAACCGTCCGGCACAGAGAACCACGAGAAGATAGCCATCATCACGAATAAATTATCAACTGAGAGGACTTTTTCTAGCGCATAGCCGGTTACAAACAAACTGGCTACTTCCGTACCGTGGTTAATATAGAGAAATCCGGCAAAAGCCATCGCCACGACAACCCAAAAAAGTGACCACAGCGCGGCACTCTTCAACGAAATAGTTTTGCCATCACGATGCATGAACAAATCTATAAGGATGGCCCCGACTGACAGTGCAATAAACACAATAACTGTTTCAGTTGGAAACCCGATTTGAGTTGAAACCATATCTACCTCTTAAAAATTTGAACTTAAAGTCCAAATTCAGACGATGCAAAACCCAGCGCAGTTGCAATTTCACGGACTGCCTGCTGTTCATCCTTATCGAAATTACCATCGCTTTTGGCGACCGCAATACCCACACGTAAAGCCAGCTGTGCGGCTTCAGGCTGGTCTTTAAGCGCCAGGATATGTTTCATGGTCTCTCCTTTTCCAATTTCCATATCGAAATCAAAACTGCTCACAAGTTTGTTGAAGAATTCGATTACCTCTGTGGTATCGAAAACTTTTAATTCTTCAGAGGAACGCAAAAAACCAACCATTTTTTGTTTCTCTTCCGCACTTACACCGTCACTTGAAACCGCAATACGTGCGCACACAGCAACGGTTCCCTGCATGAATTTTTTGTTTTTGAAACGCCCTACCTGGCGTGTTAATTCTTCACGGCCTGAAGCAAGCGCACCTTTTACCTTGTTAATAAAGCTCATTTTAAAATTCCTATTTGTGGTGTTATTTAGAACCTGCACTCCAACGAAAACCCCAACCAAATGCACGATCCATGTCGGACTGGTTTCTGAAATACTGGTTAATTCGCTCGACTTTAATGGCCCCATTTTCGTTAACCAGACGGGCAATCGCACACAGGGTGCGTTTGTTTTCACCCTCGGTTAGACGAGTTTCAATGGGTGGTTGATCGGGAATATGAAGTGTTACTACGCCATCTGTTTTATCCCAGCTTGCCGCACCCTCATAAATAAAGGCGTAAATCAGCACCTGACGGATATTTTTCCATTCTTGACCGTTAATATGCAGCCATTCACCTTCTGAAATAGCGCCCGTACGGTCATCCCCCTGTAACTGTACATAGGGTTCGTCACGGTAGTAGCCAAAAGCTTCACCTAAGGCCTGAATAACAGATTTGTCACCATTTTGCAGTTCTACAAATGAGCCTAAATCCAGATCCACATTTCGGGGGCCTAGCATGCCTCGCCAACCCGAGGGGCTATGAATGCGATTCCAGTTCAGGTTAATGCGTATTTCCCCGAAGTTATCGCGCTTAGCGAGACTGATAGATGGTTTCTCTTTGGTCAAAGAAACCTTGCTGAGACTGATTTTATTGGCCGCCGGTGTCGCAGGCGAAACGACAACGGGAGAAGTGGGTGCCGGAGATGGCGTGTCAGCAATATCGACGCCAAAATATTCAGCAAGGGGTTGTAGACCGCCATTAAAACCCTGGGCGATAAAACGGAATTTCCACCCATTATCACGGCGGTAAAACTCCCCAAGGATCAGGGCGGCTTCCTGACGCCCTGCCAACTCCACTACACCGGCAATAATAATTTCACTACCCTTTTCCACTTGGATGGAAAGATTGCGTAGACCAGAGATTACCTGCCCATTGTCACAGGCCACCGTAAAAGCAACTTTCTGAACATCTGCCTTAAGACGATTAAGCGAAACGGTAAAGCTTGTGTGGTAACCTTCATTCACCAAGTTGATAGTTGTATCGTTATTGCAGGGTTGCCCATAAAAGACCATATCTTCATCACATTGCACTTTCCCATTTGCAAACAAACGAAAAGCCGATGCATCCACTGGCCCCCCTGAGGTAACGCGTACACGCAGTTCTTCAACAGGAACCGGGGAATTCCCCCCGGGTGTCAAATTCATTAGCGCACCACCGTTGCGACGATATCAGCGTGCATTTCATCGATAGTACGACCACGGCATGCATGGCCATGGGCGGTAAAGTCCCAATTGCCGTTGTTGCGGTGTAAAGAGGCGATAACAATACCGGTATGAGACCCCTGCTCTGTCAACTGATATCTCGCCAGTTCTTTATTGGATTGGTCAACTACGCGGCAGAAAGCATTGGCGACATCATTAAATGACTGCCCGCGAAAACTATTAACGGTAAAAGCAAGATATTCAACATTTGAGGAAAGTTTGTCGAGATAGACGCTAATTACTTCATCATCACCATCACCATCGCCGGTGAGATTATCACCACTGTGAATAACAGACTCACAGGTTGATTTCAATTTTCGGAACCAAATCGTATCGATTGAGTTACCTGTGCTGTCTAATAAGACGCAACCGGCATCAAGATCAATGGAATTGCCGCCACCGAATAGGCCACCCAATAGTCCTTTTTTCTTAATTGGGTCCCATCCAAGTCCGAAATAAAGCTGGCTTAACGTTGGAGATTGCTTGCTCAATGAAACCGTCTGATTTTTGCTTAATGAGACCATATTTATATCCTTTAAATGGTATTAAACGAAACGAAGCGAGATAAAGTTTTCATGCCAACCAAAAAATCATATCATGATGAACTTTCCTAGCAAGAAGATTTTTAATTGCCTTTGCCGCCGCTCATTCAACATAATTAAATAAGACCCTTACATTCATTCACGCAATATATGAAAAGAAAAGTCACTTAATATGGGGTGAATAACACAACAGCTACATCGATGATCGGCAAACTTTAAAATCATAATATGATTGACATCAATAGTTTCCAATCCTTAACTTAGCTACACTGCCTCAAGACATTTCACCGGAGTTAAACTCGGAATGATGAAAAATAAAATTTGGCTTATGGAAGGCTTGTCATCTCAAAGAGATCTTATTCAGGGAATAAAATATTTCGCACTCAAAATGCAGGCCGAATTAACTATTTACGCATCGCACCGTTATGAACGTAATGAAATATTGTCCACCGCGGATTTTTCATTTATAGAGCCTTGTACCCCTGAAGAACGCATGCCATTCATCTACCATAAAGTGGAAAAATATGGGATTGATGCCATCCACGCAGGCCGTGATTGTTTGTGGTTTGAAAACCACCGAATGGACATTGAGTCTTCCGGGGCATCGCTGTCGACAGGCGCACTCGGACAACAATGGCTCGAAAGCGCCGATGACAAAGTAACTTTTTCTGAAGTGATGGAGGCAAATCAGCTCGCTGTAGTGCCATCTCTTCGTATCAATTCCTTTGAGGAATTGCAAAATCACCTTGATCACTCCCCCTTTGAAGGCCAACAGCTGTGCGTCAAACCCGTTAAAGGCATTTATGGCATGGGGTTTTGGCGATTTGATGGCAGCGCATCCTCCATGAGTATTTTTAATCATCCAGAAAACCGGATTGTTCACCCACAACAGTACCTCACTGCGCTGTCCGTTGAAGCGCAGTTTAACGCGTTAGTTTTAATGCCTTATCTCCCTGGCCCTGAATACTCCGTTGATATTCTGGCAGATAATGGTGAAGTGCTCGCCGCTATTGCTCGCCGTAAAGATGGGCCACTTCAGTATCTCGAAAACAGCGGTAAAGCCTTTGAACTCGCCTGCTCCTGTGCAAGCACGCTGAAGGCTGATGGATTGGTTAACGTCCAAGTCCGTAACGACATCAGCGGTGCTCCCGTTCTGCTTGAAGCCAATATGCGCCCCTCTGGCGGGATTGGTAACACTTTTAACAGCGGGGTCAATTTACCGGGGTTATTTGCCTTTCATAAGTTGGGGCTGATGTCGAAAAGTGAGGTGATAAACATGGCAAAGAATGATTTCAAAAGCGTCACAGTAAGGTCTATCACTGGGGCTATTGACTATCCCCCTTCACTAATTAACCGACTGAATTAAAGATGAATATGGCTTTAGTAAATGATAAGGCTGTTTATTGCCGTACACTTTCCTGCGGCACAATACAGGTTACAGGCGCTCAGCATGACTTTATGTTTGATGAGCTGTTTGATATTGCCGAACGGCGCAATCCTAAACGGGCTTTTCTCTTCGTCAGTAAAGTGCTTGGTCGCCATATACCGGTGCCCCCTTCACAAATGCGTCAAGTATATGGCCTATTAGCCAATCAACTCCCTAACGAAATAGCAGGCCCCGTTCTGGTTATCGGCATGGCTGAAACTGCTGTTGGTTTAGGTGCAGGGGTATTTGATGAGCTACGGCTCCGATACCGTGAGTCAATCTACCTGACGTCCACTCGCCACCCGGTTGAGGGCGAGCTGTTATGTGAATTTAAAGAAGAGCACAGCCACGCCACTGACCATTTGATTTACCTACCGGATGAGCCTGAAATGCGCCGCCGTGTCTGTGAAGCGCGAACCATCATTCTTATTGATGATGAAGCCACTACAGGGAATACCTTTATCAATCTGCTGCACGCATTACGTGGGAGCCATGGCCTGGGAAACTTGGAACAAGCATTCATGGTAACGCTTACCGATTGGAGTGGTGAAGCCCTTGCAAATCGTTGCCCTCTTCCGGTCACCCCCATTTCATTAATCAGAGGGCAATGGCAGTGGACCCCTACCCCAGGTGCGCCAGTTCCTACCATGCCCGCTGTTAATATCACCTCAGGTGGTGCAATGCTTATCACAGGCAAGCAGACCTGGGGCCGGCTTGGGATGATAGCCCCTGCCCAAAATTTAGCCCGCCATATCGTTACTTTTAAAGGGGAACGTGTGCTGGTTCTAGGGACGGGAGAGTTTGTATGGGAACCGTTCCTACTCTCGGAGCGCCTTGAGGCGCAGGGAGCTGACGTTTACTTCAGTTCTACAACTCGATCGCCTATCGCAACCGGGTTTGCGATCCAGTCAGCCATTGCCTTCACAGATAACTATGGGCTGGGTATCCCTAATTTTGTTTATAACGTGGCCCATCAGAAATTTGACCGAATCTTGCTGTGTATCGAAACGCCCACGGGCAGCGTTGATCCACAGCTGTTAACTGCGTTGTTTGACGTTGCACCTGTGGTGGAAATTGTGACCTATGAATAGACCTGTTGTATTTAGCGACCTGGATGACACGCTCTTCCAGACCCGCCGTAAAATGGTGGATGAAATGGCGCTTGAACCCTTCCGCACCGGGGCGCTGGACCGTAGCCTCACCCCCCGCAGTTTTATGACGGAAGAACAATCTATGTTGGTGGATTGGTTATTGGAACAAGCAGAACTCATCCCGGTGACGGCGCGTGGCACGGAGGAAATAAGCCGTGTGCAAATCCCTTTCAGATCATGGGCTATCACCACTCACGGTGCGGTGATCCTTTCTGCTGAGGGTCAACCCGATGAAGAATGGAAAGCGCTGATGCTTGAGCGACTTGAACCGTACCGGAAAAAGTTGACCTCGCTGCAACGCGATATCACTGAACTCATGAAGGCCAAAGGGATTAATGCATGGGCGCGGCTGAATTATGAGTATGGCAGCATACCCGTTTACCTGGTGATGAAACACCGCGACAGCACCCGCCTTAATGAACTCTATGCAATTGCAGATGAAATAGAGCAGTGTTTTCCCGCCACTGATTTTTATATCCACCGGAACGGTAATAACGTTGCCTGGCTGCCGCAACCGGTTGAAAAAGGGCTAGCTGTGACATGGCTCTTAGAAAAATTGCGCGCTGAACGAGGTGTATTCCCGGTGATTGGCCTGGGCGACAGCCTGAGCGATCACCGGTTTATGAGGTTATGTAGTTGGTACTGTTTGCCCCGCAATAGCCAGTTTGCAGACGCTATTTCACACCGTATTTTTGGAGAAAATTAAGATGTCGCCTGAGTTATCGGCCTTTTCTGGGGCCTTTTCCCCTACTGATGTGCAATTTTTGCTCCAACCGGTGACCATGGAAATGACGCCTGTTGATCAGAAAGAAGCGCTAATTCAGTCCGGCCAAAAGCATTACTCCGAGATGCTGAGCCAGGAACCTGCCCCTACACAGTGGCATCTCGATCTGTTCTCACGCGCGCTGGATTTGGGCGCTGCACGGCTGGCAAAAGAGGTATCGCAACTGGCTCGGGAACTGGTGAAACAGTTTGGTAATAAGCCCATTATCTTAACCAGTCTCGTCAGAGCCGGAGTGCCCTTGGGTGTAATGTTACAGCAGGCACTTCAGGCCATGGGGAGAAGATCTTTCCATTATGGGATAAGTATTATTCGCGACAGGGGCATTGATACTGCCGCTCTGGGCTTAATTGAAGCAAGACACGGCACAGAGGGCATTGTTTTTGTCGATGGCTGGACGGGGAAAGGCGCCATTGCTGGCGAGTTAGTCAAGTCACTGAAAAATCGCAAGGGTTACCCCAATCATCCACGCCTTGTGGTGCTGGCCGATCCTTGTGGAAGTGCATGGCTTGCTGCCAGCGCTGAAGACTGGCTAATACCGTTTGGCATTATGGGCGCACCGGTTTCAGGGCTAATCTCCCGTTCAGTGTGGGCAGATATAGGGCTACATGGGTGTGTTATTTGCGACCATCTCACGGATTACGAATGTGGCCAGATGTTGGTAGAAACGGTGGCGCGATTACGTGAGCAAATTGATGGTAAGGCGTTGCCGCCGATCCATAGAAAGAGAGAGGAAAATAAAGCGTTATGGGCGCAGAGCCGTCATGTTATTTCCGGCCTGGCAAATGATTATGCGGTAGACAGTATCCATCGTATTAAGCCAGGGATTGCAGAGGCGACCAGAGCCGTTTTGCGCCGGGTGCCTGACCATGTTTTTGTTCGCTCGGTAAATGATCCCGATGTAGCCCTATTAGTGGGGCTTGCCGGTGAGAAAGGTATCGAAGTGACTGAAATGGGTAACGCTATCGGCCAGTACCGGGCCGTCACTATTATTAAAAAGGTGCGCTAATGGCCAATCGTCTATCGCCCTGGAATCTAGGGGCCACACTGTATATGCCTGCCACTCGGCCAGACATTGCCGATGCTGTCTTACATGGGAAAATACCGGGTCTCCGCTCTCTGGTTATATGTTTGGAAGATGCCGTTAGCGAGGAAGAGATCCCCCAAGCACTGCAAAATCTCCAGCAATTATTGCAGCAACTTAATACCGCGAAGATTAACGGTGATGCCAGCGAATGGCCGCTGGTATTTATACGCCCACGCCATCTTGAAATGGGTAAATGGTTGGTTGAAGCGCTTGAACTAAGTGCTATCGATGGCTTGGTATTGCCGAAATTTAAACTCTCCTCCTTGGCAGAGTGGTGGGACATTATGGCCGATACCCATCTCTGCCTGATGCCAACGCTTGAAACGGAAGAGGTTTTTGATGTTATCCAAATGCGCAAACTGGCATCCACACTTTTGCTACACCCGTGCCACCACCGTATTATCGCAATACGCATTGGGGGTAATGATCTTATGAATGTCGTTTCACTCAGGCGCCCCAAGAACCTGACGCTTTATGACAGCCCGATGGGTTATGTCATAAAAATGCTGGTATCGGTTTTTGCTCCACATGATTTTGCGTTGACGGCACCGGTCTGCGAACATATCGATGAGCAGGCGGTGATAGCCCGTGAGTTGTCGTTAGATATGGCTCATGGTTTAGTGGGAAAAACCGCTATCCATCCGAGGCAAATTGGCGTTATTGAGCAAGCACTCAGAGTATCTTCTGATGAATATTCTGATGCACTGCGTATTCTCAATTCGACCCAAGCTGTTTTTAAATCCCATGGCGCAATGTGCGAACCAGCAACGCATCGACGTTGGGCGACAAACATCCTTGAACGCGCCCGTGTATATGGGATGACCGCGGAGAAAAATCCAGAAACTATCGGAATTATGCCAATGTCTCACCACCATTAATGCCGTCACACCATAACTCAACCAGGCAACAACAGGTATTAAAGGTAATTGCACGGCGATATTTATTATTTGGCTCAGGCCTTGCTGTGCAAGATTCCATTAACTCTTAAAGCAGGTTTTATTCAGAAATGCGGCTTAACACCAGACAGGCACGGATTTTCACCCTTGCATATTTGCTTCGCTCAGGGAAGCCAGTAAAAGCGCTCGACATTATTCAATGCCTTGATTGCTCAGAGCCTACCCTGACCAGGGCATTGAGAGAGCTACGGGATTTCTATTCCGCTGGGATTAAATACAGTAAGGCCAACCATACTTATCAGCTGGTCACTCCAGGGTTACTGAATAAGAAGACATTGATTGGTATGAATGACGCATTGCTGTTTAACACGGAGTTAAAATCCTGCAAGGTCAACGGCAAAGTGGTGTTGGATAAAGATAAAAAAACCGCCGTGTCGTTGTCTCTGCGTATAAGGGTGCTCAGGAAGATTGACAGATTTGCTGAGCTTGCAAGCGTTTCACGCAGTGAGGCTGTTGAAAAGTTAGCGGAAAAAGTGGTTGATACCTTAATTAAAGAATTGAGTCAAAAACAACTTGGCCAGAATTAAGCTATCTAAAGACCCCACTGGTGCTCAATAAGAGAGCACCAGTGGGTTATAGCGTTAAATCAATGAACGAACAGCGCAATTAAAATTATAATTGGGATCGGCACGCCGAGAAAAAATAACAGTAATGATCGCATTTTAATCCTCCATAATTCAGTCGTTAAAGGTCGCGTTGGCGACCGCCGAAAGTGGCACAAAGGCTCGCAACGAAAGCGCCAATAAGTAGTGATACAAAGGTCCATAAAGCAAGATGAATGGACACTTTGCGGGCTTTCTCTGCGGCTTGTTTAGCAGCATCTATCGCTTCCTGAACCTTGGCTTTAGATGTTGTAAAAATAGTCTGGACGCGCTGCTCAGCCTGTTGCTGAGTCATACCGGTGTTTTGTGAAACCAATCGGGCCACATATTGGAGATCTTCAGGGGGAAGTGTTCCAGTGCTAATACTGTGGGCGAAGATACCGGTGACTTCTTTCAACTGCGCTGGGTCCATAGCCTTAACGTTTTGCCCCACTCCACTTTGCATCCCGGTGGCAGGTGACTGGTTGCCTGAGATTGCCGCATTGTTAGACTGGCTTGCATCCCCACTGGCCCTGAAAAGTGAGTTAACGTAATAGCTCATCGATGAACCGTTCGAATCATCCATCATCCCTTTCATCGACACTGATGCTGTACCTCCAGCTACGGCGCCAAGGGTTTTTGCACTCCCGCCAACAATTGAACCAATAGTGCCGGTTAACAAAATTGCCGAAATCAATGCAGAAACCGCCCAAGCCAGGAAGCCATGGGCTGTGTCACGGAAATATATTTCATTAACGTGAGTATCCGCCCATTTGGTCCGCAGTCTTCCGGCGATATAGCCCCCCATCCCGGAGGCAGCAATTTGTGTGAATATTAACCATGCTATGGTGGCTATGCCGATAGTACTAGCATCGACGCCTTGATTACCATAGGGTGATATAGACGAAAGCCCTAGCCCGACCCCAAGTATCAGTAGAATCATCGCCAACGAAGCCGCAGCTGCGGCACCCGCTAAAATAGCCCCCCAAGACACCGCACTGGTATTATTTAATGGCCGAGCAAGATATGGGTTAACAGGGTCTGGGTTGGCCCCTAAACTTTGAGAAGTGGAGTAATCACGTGACATAAAACTTTCCTTAAGCAAAGTATTTGACTGACGTTCGGACCATGTTCAAATAAACAGGGCCTGTAGCTTTTGGTAGTGAACGTTGGGCAGTTCATTCCTTAATCTGAAATACATTGGAAGTTAGCAATCTACATCTACGAAGCAGCACTGCAAACTCGTACTAATTATAATAGCCTGTTTTTTATGATTAACCATTATGCTTAGTAAATTGCATAACATCATACTGACTTTATTAGCGCACAATGGCTTAACCCTATGACTCTGAGTAAAAAGCAAGCCATATATGATGAGTGTACACCCCCACGAAATATGGGCACGGCGTGAGCTATAAAATTTAACATTATCAAGCGTTAAGTGAAGTTTAAGAATTTCCTATATGTAGGGATTTGAATATGTTACCTGGAATGATAATTGAAGACTCACATTATAACCAATGTGAACTAACTAGCGACTAAGTGCCGTTAAAAAAACAGCACTAACACCGCCAACAATGAGGCGGCATCGTCCATTAAAAATAAATTTAGGCTGGTAGGGAGTTAATTTATTTTGATTTTTTTTATTAAATCAATAAGCTGTATATAAAGATCGGAGAGGATTTTGTTGCTCTCTTTAGCGTTTTTTAGCTGAAGCAAAAGAATGATGGTGTCCTTACTAGCAGTATGGGTTGTAACACCAAATTCCTGTAAGGTATTAGTGAGTAGCGCTGAACCGGTTATCAAATGCTCCGGTATGCGATGATGAGATAAATCACAGTAGTTAGTTTTCATTTTCTGGCTTAACTGAAATTTGCAATAAAAGTTAATTGGTATAAAGAATACCTCCTTACGGAGGCGTAGCAAAAATCACTACACTTGGGTAATTCATTAACCTGCTTAGGAATAACTATAGTTGAGTAGACAGAACATGCAAATCAGAATGTACTGAATTTGGCCAAAAGATAGCCAATTACAAAATGAAATCCACTTTAAGATAATTCCCTTTACAACCTCACGAACCTAGTGTGAAGGAATAGTAATTGCGCCTTAGTTTTTGGATATTAAATATACAGCCAGCAGTACAAACTTATCTAACCTTATCCATGACAAACAATTGGGGTGAAATAAAAGCCACCCGAAGGTGGCTTAGCCAGTCGTTTCATTAAGAAACTTTATTCACGAGCGTCAATGGATATTAATTACCCATGACATGACGATCGGGATCTTCTGGGTCTTCTACATCTGGGGGAAGCTCTTCCGGGTCCACAGGATCTGGGGTCACCGGATTAACAGGGTCGACTTCAAGTTTATGAATCATACAACCCTCCACGACAGGCGTTATTTATGGTCTTTTTTGACCGGATTTTTCTGGTCATCATTTTTTTGACCATGTTTCTGATCTTGATCCTTATCCATTTTTTCGACCTCAGTAGAATACAGCATATGCTGCTCCTTAATGCTAGCAAGTACCGTAGAAAATTCTAGCGAAGCGGTAGAATTATTCGGCCAGTAGAATTTTACATAGTTACCTAAGCCCTTAACCCCTCACAAAAAAAATCAGTATGGCCTGTGCCAAGGATAACGTTATTTTTCAGTTTATTTGATCCAGCTCTACTTTCGAACGCCTCAACTAACGGCTTGACAGGCACTCAACATATTTTTGCGCCGATTGTTGCACAATGCTGGCAGCGCCTGAGGGGATGTCTTTGCCTTCAAAGGCACCATAAATAGCGTCAAAATTAAGATTTTTTAACTTGATGGCAATTTGACGCACAGTGGTTTCTGGCAGTGGCAGATAATTCGGGAAACTCCTCATAAAGGATACCCTATCCGCCCCTGGCGTCACCTGGAGCACATCCCCAGTCAACAGTGTACCTGCTCCCCTTGCATCATGAAGCACACAACCACCGGCAAAATGGCCCCCAAGCCGTAGTAATTGAACATCATCAGAAATCTGAAGCGCCTCACCTTCCCAGAATCTAAGATGGGCGTTGGGGCGAACGACCCATTCTTGATCATCGGTATGCAAATACACCGGGGCATTAAATTCCTCAGCCCAATCTTGCATAGTAGTGTAGTAATGCGGGTGCGAAATCGCGATTGCAGCTAACCCACCCAACCGATTAATAATTGATCGGGTAGCATCATCCAGATTGGCAATACAGTCCCAAAGAATATTACCCATAGGGGTGGTGATAATAAAAGCCCGCTGGCCAATCGCAAATTCTGGCACAGTTTGTATGCTGAACAGACCAGGCAAAATCTGGCGCCATTTATTATCATGATGGGTATTAACCCATTCTAGTGGCACCCACGCCTGCCCAGCCACCGGGACATATTGCCGTTCATCTTGGCAAATTTTACAGCCCGTGGGGTGCCCATTATTTACCTCATAAGACGTGCCGCAAGCTTTGCATAAAATGATCACTGTTCAATCCCTCTTGGTTTGTTTACCTGATGAGCATGGTACAGGCAGTAAACAGCATGTAGTACATAGACATTTGTATGTTGTAACTAATTACACCAATTAACAGACTATTTATATTTATTAAACAAACGAAAAAAG
>CBIFWW010000074.1:0-16328 GCA_966186435.1 uncultured Enterobacteriaceae bacterium | reverse complement strand
CGGCATCCCCACCGATGCTATAGCAGGCAACTACATCTTCCAACGCGGTCACTTCTTCTTCAAATTTTTTGGCTTCCGCTTCACTGTGGCTATCAATGGCTACCCGAATGAAAACCATTACCCCCAGACCGATCTTTTTACGGTCAAGGACAGCCCGGTAGCCCTGAATCACTTCATCTTCCTCAAGCTTACGAACTTTTCGCCAGCAAGGAGACGCTGACATGCCTATCTTCTCCGCCAGTTCCTGGTTAGTTACACGAGCATCATCTTGTAAAAATTTGAGGATCTTCATATCTGTCGGGCTAAGCGCCATAATAGAAAACTCCTTTCTTTTTGAAAACATAAATAGGAAACTTTTACCTAAAATTCAGTAATAATCAAATGATTTAGGTAACAAATTTCCATTTGGCTACTGCATAATGTGTCTAATTTTTCAGCGAATTAGTACAAACAGTATGAGGGGAGTACTAAATCATATGTTAATGCATATTGTCATGTTTACGTTCAGGAACCCATGGAACTGGTCATCCTTGAAAGCCATTGATGCAGAAAGGGCAACGCGTGCCCACCCAAATCATATTGATGAAATAAAAGGATGGAGCTGCGGCAGGAATATCACAAAGCGGGATATTGCAGCGGATTTTGTGGTAATTGGTCTGTTTGAAAACAGTGAAGATCTTAATTCCTTTATTATCCATCCTGACCACTAGAAAGGTGTTACAAAATGGAAATCTATCGCGGACTGGAAGGTTGTTGATATTGAACTGTCAAGTGACTTTACACTTAACAATGGTCTGCTCTCTGTATTGAATGACCTTCCTAATGTCCGTTGAAATAATTCATCTAGAATTGAGGGTTAAAAATGAGATTCGATGCTAGCCAATATCGCTGTACTATTATTATTGATAAAGATCTTCCAGTCGGTCTTGCTATGAATGCGGCAAGCGTTATTGGAATTAGTTTTGGTCGCACAGTTGAAAATCTCGTTGGTTCAGATATGAAAAGCCTTGACGATGTGAATTACCCCGGCGTGATTTATAGTCCACTTCCTATTCTTCTGGCGTCAGGTGAATACCTCCGTGAAATACAGGCCAATGCAGAAAGTGATGATGATATTTATGTTATGCCATTCAGCGCACTGGCACAGTCATGCAAAACGTATGAAGAGTACGGTGAAAAGATATCCTCAGTGAAAAGTGATAATATTGAGCTGGTAGCAATTGGAATCATTGGCCCTAAAAAGAAGGTGACAAAAATGACAGGGAATCTTCCACTCTACAAATGATTTACTTTAAATAATCACTAAGTCAGCAGTGCATATAATGCTGACTGCTTCAACGCACACACTAATACTTTACTCAAGGTTTTTCTTGGCTAAGGAAGGCAATATGTATGCTATTTTCAAAGAAAGAATAATCGAGCAAGCAAAAGACGTTTATCATCAGCACTGTGACTTTAATGCAGGCAAAATCGGTTTGGAACAGCTTTGCGCTCACCAGAATAAAAAGCTTAAAGAAATCGTTAAGTATGCCTCTGAAAACTCTCCTTTCTATCATGGACATTTCAAGGGATTGACCACTGCTGACATTGAAGCATTGTCAATAAATAAAATAAACACCCTTCCATTTACAACTAAAAACGACCTGAAAAATCACGGCGCGTCATTAGCATCCGCACCACTCGACCGATGCTGGATTTATTACGAAACAACCGGTACAACAGGAAAACCGACACCTTGCCCCCGTAATGAAACTGATTCAATCCATAATAATACCCCCCTTATTATTCATTACCGGGATATATTTGAACAGCATGGTTCAAATCATATTGTAGGGGTCATGGGGCCAAGTGAGCTTCATTCAACAGGCGATACGTTTGAAGATGTATTTCGCAGCCTTGGTTACAGCGTTGTGAAAATGTGGCCTCGTTCGCCTGTAGTTGGAATGAAACGTGTCATGACGTTGATCAATGAATTGCAGATAACCGCACTGGTCTGCACGCCAGCGGTGGCTATTTCAGTTGCACGTTTTATAAAAGATTCAGGGCAGGATCCATCAGCTTCAAGTGTGAGCTGCTCCTTACTGTTGGTGAACTAACGACGCCGTCGCTATTAAGGAACATTGGAGATGTATGGGGGGCTCAGGTATATAGCTGTATGTATGCTTCTCAGGAATCATCAATTCTTGCCGTCTGCGCGGAAGACAGTAACCTTTACACTATCCCCTTAAACAACTATTACGAAATTATTGATCCTACCTCCGGTGTAGGCTACGACGTAACAAAGGGGCAGGTTACCGGTGAATTGGTCATAACACATCTTTATAAGGGTCAGAAGCCACTTATTCGTTACCGTACCGGTGACATGGTTCGTTCGACTTACATGCATGATGGCAGTCAAAAAATTGTGCCCATTGGCCGTGTGTGTGATGTACTGACCCTCAATGGTTCCGCCTATTGTGCCTGGGATTTAGAGGCGGCGCTTCTTGAACAGCTGAAAGGCTGCCTGGACTACGCTATTCGAATAGACAGAAGCGAAGGTGTTGATGTTCTTAACATCACGGTTGAGATGTTTGATAAGGAATTAGATGTCTCTACGGTTCTTAAGGACGTTAAGGCGCATGTAGAACAGACGATTGCAGGCGTTAGGGTGAACCTTGTAAATGGAGAAACGAGTAGCGTAACTGCAACTTCGGCTATGGTCAGTTGGAAGGCTGCACGTATCCACGATTTGCGACCAGCGGCGGATAATAGTGATCGTGAAGCAGCTCTTGCTTTGATTAATCGGGGATTCAAATAATGAATATGGTTAACCCCGACAAAACCAGCGAAATAAAACCGACACATCATCGTTGGTGCTACTTCAATGGTGAGTTCATTGTGGCGAATGCAGCTGTTTTACCTATTACGACACAGGCATTTAATTACGGCACCGCTGTTTTCGAAGGCATTCGTGGTTACATGCATTGTTCTAACGGGAAGGTAAATGTCTTCCGATTAGATGATCATATTAGGCGACTTTGCCAGTCAGCATCGCTACTGCTAATTGATGATCTACCTAAACATCAAGTTTTAAAAGAATTAATACTTTCACTTTTGAAACGAAATGAAACCAGTAGTGACTGTTATATCAGGCCGATTGCGTACAAAAGCCATCTTTTGCCTGGCAGTGGCTTTGGCGTGAAACTGTCTGGCGTTAGTAGTGGATTTTCGGTAAACAGCCTCAATATGCGTTCCTATGTTAAACAAGATGGTATGGCTTGCACAATTTCAGGCTGGCATCGTGTTGCCGATAACTCTATACCTGCCAGAGCTAAAATCACAGGTAGTTACGTTAATTCAGCTCTGGCAATGGAAGCTGCTCAGCGTGGCGGATATAACGATGCCATTATGCTAAATAATCATGGTTATGTTGCTGAAGCGACCACATCGAATGTTTTTATTGTTAAAAATGGTAAGCTGATAACTCCCCCAGTTACAGCACATATACTGGAGGGGATTACACGTGACACAGTAATTACGCTTGCGGAAACTTTCCTTAACCTGAAAGTAGAAGAACGCAACATATTACCGTCAGAAATTTTGACCGCTGATGAGTGTTTTTTAACAGGTACGGGAGTCGAGATATCTCCAGTAAATCAGATTGATCACCGAAAACTTAATAGTATGGATATCCATGGTATATCAATGACCATCAGATGTCTTTATGAACAGTTGGTTCGTGGGGAGCTAAATACATTTAATCATTGGTTAACACCGGTCTACTGAATAACACATTTAGGTGAAAAGATGAGCTATCATTTTATGGATATGGGTTTAATTCACGCTGTGAACTTCCCTGTTCACACTTTAGGTCCTGCGGGAACAAGTAGTGAATATGCCTCTCAATTTTTTCATCGCTGGATGAGTGATAAATACTCCAATAGTTATCACGAAATTCACCTTAATGACTCTTATGAATTAGCAAGAACTAATATTAAGGATGAAAAGGGACTGTTGATTGTTGCAAATGCGTATTCAAAGATTAATGATTTTTATATGGATGCTCATTTGAGAATATTGGCGACGTTTCTTTATGACACGCCACTTTATGGACTGGTGGCTAATAAAGAATTATCTGGCAGGTCATTGTATATCGCGTCTCATCCTGCACCTATACCATTAATTGGAGAGTTACTCCCTGATGGATTAAATATTGAGAAAGTCATTGAGATGCCATCCACCAGTGCGGCAGCTCAAGCTGTAGTATCTGGTGAAGTGGATGTGGCTTTAACTACTGAAATTGCAGCCAGAATACATAAACTCAACTTTATTTCACGAACCCGCCCTATACACATGCTTTGGTCTGTGTTCGCTTCCAATATTTGAATAGGACAAAAAATGACGATACTGAACATGCATAATCTCGACAGTGCACCGGCGGCCAGCCGTCCGCTACTTAAAAGTTCAATTGATGTTTTTGGCTGGATCCCCTGGCAGAGCGCCTATATGGCAGAGTCACCTGCATTGCTGTCATCTTACCAGTTTGCCCATGACGCCTTCTCCCAGTGTTCTCTGAACGAAGAGGAACGTGCAATTGTGTGGCTCACAACGGGAACCATAAACCAGTGCGCCTATACGGTTCAGGCTCATAACTGGATCGCACAGAATAAAGGGGTATCGCCAGAAATCCTGAATAAGCTTGCCCACAGACCTGAAGCCCTTCCTAGTAAGCTGGCAGCGTTATATCGCTTTACTTGTCAGGTTGTTCTGGCTCAGGGCCAGATACCTCAAAAAGCTGTAGAAGAGATGCTGGCCGTAGGATATAGCCAGCAAAATGTGCTGGACGTTATTTTAGGGGTATCCCAAAAAACAATGTCAACGCTACTCAATAGTATCGCGCATACTCAGATCGAGCCTCAATTTCAGTCCTTCCCGACACGATAATGATGGATACCCACTATGAAATTCATTAGTCGTAAGCAGGTAGAGCAGGCTTTATCTCCTTCAAAATGTCTACAGTTAAGCCGAGAGGCTTTTGCCCTGGTAAGCCGGGGCAAAGTTAAACAGACGTTACGGAGTGTTATCGCTTCCGAACAAGGCTGTATGATGGGAACCATGCCTGCCTACATTGAAGAAGGGCCATATGCCGGATTTGGGCTAAAAACAGTCAAGGTAGATTTCAACCACAGTGAACGGTATACGTCCCATGAAGGTTGTATTCTGCTTTATGATGCTTCTGATGAGGGCGATATAGTCCTTGTTGATGCCGCCTCAGTGACAGAATTACGTACTGCGGCAGCATCCGCACTGGCTACGGATATTCTGGCTCCTCAAAATGCCAGCCATCTTGCTATTTTGGGAACGGGAGTTCAGGCCAGAAAACACGCCCAGATGATGATGGCGATTCGCCCATTCCGGCATATTTCAATCTGGGGAAGAAGTGAAACAGGCGCGTCTGTATTTGCAGACTGGTGTCGGCAACACTTAGAACTGCCCGTAACAGTCGTAATGACTCCTGCTCAAGCCATCTCAAATGCTGACATCATTTGTACAGTGACTGCATCAAAAGAGCCGTTTCTCCATTCCAATGACCTTCCTGCCCACTGTCATATTAATGCTGTTGGCGCTTCGGCCCCCGGTTTTCAGGAAATCGGATCTGAGATCTATGCTGTGGCAGAACTGTACGTTGATTCCAGAGATGCCGTCTGGAGCTCCTCCACCTGTTTGCTACAGGCAAAACAACAAGGATTGTTACCCCAGGACAATACAGGTATTGAAATAGGGGAATTACTCACGTCAGATACTCCCCCGACAATACTTAAGCCGCAGAGAACCCTATTTAAGTCCGTTGGGCTCGCCGTTCAGGATTTGGTCTTTGCTCGAGCAGTCGTTGCTCAGACACAGATATCTATGGAAAACCATTTTAAATAATTACCCTCCCGCATTTCATTTCGATAGGAATCATTATGTTAGGAACTGCTCAAATCATATCCTACATTGCTGCGCTCGGTTTAGCTGCCGCAATTCCTGGTCCAGGAATGACCGCATTAGTCGCTCGTAGCGTAAGTGGTGGTGCTGTAACAGGCTTTACGATGCTGTTTGGACTCGTTCTGGGCGATTTGATTTATCTGTCTGTTGCGGTATTTGGCCTGGCGGTGATCGCTAATACTTACACATCCGTCTTCACACTAATTAACTGGGCTGCTTCACTCTATTTATTCATGCTGGCATGGCAGTTCTGGTGCCACCAGCCGCAGGCAATAAACATTGACCAAAAAGCGACAAAACGAGAACTGGCATCAGCCTGGTTTTCAGGGCTGACTATAACTCTCGGGAACCCCAAAACTATCGCCTTCTATCTGGCGATACTGCCTCTTATTATCTCCCTGGATAATGTTTCATTACAGATATGGGGGGGAATGCTGGTGCCACTTACCGTGTTCGTCCTTCTGAGTGTTGGCGCGGTTTTTATTCTCGCAGCACTCAGAATACGCCACCTCCTCACCAGTGCAAAAGCGCAACGACTCCTTTTCCGAACAGCAGGATTTATTATGATGCTGGCCGCGTTGGGGATGGTTGTAAAGACTCTTTAAAATTCAATACTCAAGTCTCTACTCTACAAATATTGGGGCATTCTGGTGGTCTTTTTTGCTTTTTATTCATCAGTTGTCCCCCCTCATCTTATCTGTCTGACTAACCCTGTAACGAAATTAGTAGCGTGTCCATTATTGCTGGATGAAATCAAGACCTCAAAGAGTTGCTTTCTGACAATACTGATATCCTGAATACTGGCAACAGAAAATTTGCCTTTCTTTTCTTTAATACCAAGTATGGCGCACCCGCCACGACAGTTAGCCATGGCACTCTACGTCGGCCAGAAATCATCAGGTAACTTTCCCCGACCATCTTTCCCTTGGGTGAGCATACATTCAAGTTCAACGGATTCTGTCAGAGTTTGCAGGTCTGGCAGGCCATTAACCTGGAGCAAAGCACCTCCTAAACAAAGGGTAATGGCTGTAGAACATTGTTATTAGCTTGGTGAGAAAAACCCATCGACAATATCTTACACATACATCTTTATTTCCGGATTTTTAGTTTTTCACTGCTTTTCTCATTGCTGGCGAGCCTGCAGTCAGACGATTCAGTCTGACGGAGTCTCCCTAATGAAATTACGCAATTTTCTCCTTCTGCCGGCATTATTGCCGGTGTCCGTTCTGGCCAGCACGATGGCATATACCCACAGCCAGCACTTGCCTATGAATCTTTCCCCGGATGTCGTGGTTGTGTTGCTGGATGAACCTGAACGCCTGAAGGCGAAAGTGTTTGGCCAGCTTCCGGCTGACCCGGAGCTGGCAGTAATGCAGGCCAGGCAGGTGATGTCCTCCCCTCAGTGGCAACAAAAGAATCAGCAACAGCAACTGGTCATGGCTATCGCCAGGTAGTGTATGCCCGGGAACTTGGCATCCGCATAGCGTCCGCTGTCGTTTTTGACGACGGGGAAGTGGTTTATGGCACAACTGATGTAGCGCGGGCTCAGGTTCCACGGCTGCAGGCAGATAGTGGTGCCCGGACTCGGCGCAACGCCGTAGGCGTTACAACGTCGGCATAGCCTGCGGCCCGCAGGGCGAGCCTGAAAGGCGAGTAATCGAACGGAGTTCGATGGAGAGTCCGGCTCTCCAATAGCAAAAAACCCGCCTTTTGGGCGGGTTCTTCTAAATAGTGGTGCCCGGACTCGGAATCGAACCAAGGACACGGGGATTTTCAATCCCCTGCTCTACCGACTGAGCTATCCGGGCAACGGGGCGCATTAAACCGCAATTAAACTAAAGCGTCAAACGAAATTCATGCAATCACGGTGCGTTTGCTTAACTTTGCAGCAAAATGCGCTGAAACGCAGCATTAGCCCGGCTTAATGCGCCAGTTTTAGGTTAACGCCCCGGCGATGCGGCACTGGGCGAAGCGCAGAATATCTTCCGCAAGACGGCGGGCAGTATCCACATCCTGTTGGTTACGCTTTACCAGTAAACGGCTGAGGCAACCTTCCAGCACCAGTTCCATTTGAGCCGCTACCATCGCCGGGTCTTCCACTTCCAGCTCAGCCAGCAGCCCGTGGGTGTTTTCAAAGGCGGCGCGCTTTTGTTGATCGGCAATCTGGTGGATGGGATGATCGGCATCCGGATAGAAACTACAGGCCGCGATAAACAGGCATCCGGGGTAGCGTTTCTGGCTGACGCACTGGCCGATGGCGTCGTAACGGGCCAACAGCTTTTGATCTGGCGTGCGAGATTCATCGTGGATTAACTGGCGGCGCCAGATATCCACTTTATCGCTTAAGAAGCGCAACGCATCATAATGCAGCGCTTCAGTATCGGGCCAGAACCGCTGCATCTCCGCCAACGGCTGGTCAGCCTTCTCGGCCACCAGGGTCAGTGTTGCCCCGGCGAGACCTGCTTCTTCAAGCACCTGCAGCGCTTGTTCCAATATTACTTCACGTTGCACGGTAAATTCCTCGGTGGTTTCCAACGTTTTTACCCCTATCAGTGTTGTTTAATGCAGTTGATTGCGCAAATGTGATTCGAATGCCGGGGCATCCATAAAGCCGGTAACCCGGGCCTGAGGAAGCTCTTTGCCGTCGCTGCCAAAGAAGACGATGGTCGGCAGCCCCAGCACCTGTAAGTGGCGCAACAGCGCTTTATCTTGCGGGCTATTGGCGGTGACGTCCGCCTGGATTAACACCGTGTCCTTCAGGGCGCTTTGCACTGCCGGATCGCTGAAGGTGTACTTCTCAAATTCTTTACAGGCCACGCACCAGTCGGCATAAAGATCCAGCATCACCGGCTTGCCATTAGCATTGGCAAGGGTGCGGTCAAGCTGTTCGACGCTGCTGATTTTGGTGAAGTTCAGATGGGCCGTCTGAGCCGCCGCTGGGGTGCCAAACGCCCAATCCTGTAATGGCTTGGCGCTAATTAACGCCAGCCCCAGCAGGGCAATCTGAATTACCCGCGCCCAGGATCTCTGCGCCCGCAGGCTGGTGATAAACGCCCAGCCAAAGAACGCCAGGCCCAGTAAAGACCACATACGTAGCCCCCACTCCTCGCCCAGGATGCGCGACATTAGGAAAATCGGCAGCGCCAGGATAATAAAGCCAAAGGCGGTTTTGACGTTCTCCATCCACGGCCCACTTTTGGGCAGCAGGCGGTTGCCAAACACGGTGATCAGGATAAGCGGCAGACCCATACCCAGGGCGTAGAGGTACAAGGTTGCTCCGCCAAGCCACATGTTCCCGCTTTGGGCGATATACAGCAAAATGGCGCTAAGGGGTGCAGTGGTGCAAGGTGAGCAAATCAACCCAGCCAGCGCCCCCATGGCAAACACCCCGCCTGGTGAGCCACCCTGGTGGCGGTTACTGGCGAGCGCAAGTTTGGTCTGGAGTGAAGAGGGCAGTTGCAGGGTAAACAGGCCAAACATCGATAGCGCCAGCACCACGAACATCACAGAGATGGCCCCCAACACCCAGGGATTTTGCAGTGCCGCCTGGAAGGATAGCCCGGCGGCAGCCACGATCAGGCCCAAAACCGTATAGGTAAGGGCCATCCCCTGAACATAGAGGAAGGAGAGCAGCAGGGCACGCCCGGTGGCGAGGCGCTTTTGCCCACCCAATACAATGCCGGAAATCAGCGGATACATCGGCAGCACGCAGGGGGTGAAGGCCACGCCGATCCCAATCAGCAGCGCCCACAAGGCGCTGAAGGGCACCCGTTGAGCGGGCTGTTGATCGGCACTCTCCGGGGCGCTTTGCACAGGAGCTACCGCAGCGGCAGGGGCTTGAGCCTGGGCCACCACTGTGCTCAGTGGCACGATTTTGGTTTCCGGCGGGTAACAGAACCCGGCAGAAGCACAGCCCTGATAGGTGACGCTGAGGGTGGATCCCGTTTCTGCCCGAGCTAATTGCAGAGGCACATTCAACGAATCGGGATAGATCTCGCTTTTGCCATAAAACTCATCCTCATGCCACTTACCGGCGGGCAGGGTGAAGTCTGCCAGGCTGGCTTTCTCCGGGGTAAGTTTGATTTGCTGGCGGTACAGGTAGTATCCCGGTTTCACCTGCCATTTCAGCGTGAGTGCGGAGCCTTGCTGCTGGAAATCAAACGCAAAGGCAGAATCAACCGGGACAAACTGGTTATTGCCCTGGTTACTAAACAGGCCAGCAGAGGCCGTGGCGCTGAAGAACAGCGCAATCAGCGTAAGGAAGCGTAGAGCCATGACAAGTATTCACTATCTCCGTAAGTGACAGGCAGCACCAGTAATTCTGGGGTTTGATAAGAATGGTGGGCCTTGAGACCGGCGATCAGGGCTTCCTGATGAGCGCCGTCGGTTTTAAAGATTATCTGGACTTCATACTCTTGCTCCAGCTTACCTTCCCAGTAATACATGGAGGTGGCACCGGGAATGAGGGTGGCGCAAGCGGCTAATTTTTCTGCCAAAGCATAAGCGGCCAGCTCTTGGGCGCTGGCTTCATCGGGGGCGGTGCAAAGGACAACGACGGCATCAGGAGTGGTCATCTCCTGGTGGGCTTGCTCAAGCATAAACACCTCGTGATCGCGGCTTTTCTGAAAGATCCAGCGGCCACTATACAACGTAGAAGTGCTTTGTTGTTAGCCTGTCGCGCGGAATACCCGGGGCAAGCCCCGGGTGGGAAGATTACAGTACGACGCTGCCCAGCAGGAAGCCGAAGCATACCGCCAGGGTGACGGCGATGGTGCCCGGGATAAAGAACGGGTGGTTGAACACGAACTTACCGATCCGCGTGGTACCGGTGTCATCCATTTGAACTGCCGCTACCAGGGTTGGGTAGGTTGGCAGAATAAACAGGCCAGATACCGCCGCAAAAGAGGCCACTGCCGTCAGTGGGGAAACATTCAGCGCCAGGGCCATTGGCATCAGTGCCTTGGCTGTGGCGGCCTGAGAGTAGAGCAGAGCAGAGGCGAAGAAGAAGATCACCGCCAGCAGCCACGGGTGGCCCTGGATCACACTACCGGCAGTATCATTGATCCAGTCGATGTTAGCGGAAACAAAGGTGTCCCCCAGCCAGGCTACGCCCAGGATACAGATACAGGCGCTCATCCCGGCTTTAAAGGTGCTGGAGTTCAGGATGGTGTCGGTTTCCACTTTGCAGATCACGGTGGTCAAGGTGGCCACGGTCAGCATGATAATCAGGATAGCGTTGGTGGTGTTCATCAGCGGGGTTGCCACCAGGCCCAGGCTCGGGCTGTTGATGATGGCATAAGCCACTACGCCCACCACGCCCAGCAGGAACAGCCAAACGGAGGTTTTGGCACGGGGTTTGATATCTTTCTGCTTGTCGCCACGTAGTTCGATTAAACCCTCTTCCAAGCGTTTCTGATAAACCGGATCATCAGAAAGCTTAGAGTTGAACAGGATAGAAACCAGGAAAGACATCACCAGTACCGCCGTCAGGGTGGATGGGATTACCACCATTAGCAGGTGCAGGTAGCTGACACCGTGGCCTTCCAGTACCGAAGACATATACACCACGGCCGCAGAGATCGGCGAAGCGGTAATGGCGATCTGGGCGGATACCACTGCGGTAGACAGCGGGCGGCATGGCTTGATGCCTTGCTCTTTCGCCACTTCGGCAATCACCGGTAGGGTGGCCAGAGAGATGTTGCCGGTACCGGCGAAGATAGTCAGGAAGTAGGTCACAATCGGGGCAAGAATAGTGATGTACTTCGGGTTACGGCGCAGTAGTTTTTCCGTCTGGTTTACCAGGTAATCCAGACCACCGGCCACCTGCATGGCAGAGATCGCGGCAATAACTGCCATGATGATGGAGATGACATCGAAAGGAATATTCCCAGGCTTAACCCCAATAGCGGCTAAAACTAATACCCCCAGGCCACCAGCAAAACCTATACCGATGCCGCCTAATCTGGCGCCGATATAGATCGCCAGCAAGACGATGACGAGTTCAACGACAATCATGATTGCTTCCTTGTGAGTTAATTAAAAATTAAATGAATGTTGTTTTTTCGTATCCATAAAACGAAAAAGGCACGTCGCGTTGGACGTGCCTTCTGGCTAATTACCCGAGGGGATTATTGTTCATTTTCATCGGTGTAGCGTTTCGCTTTATAGGCCGGGTGCATTAAGTTGTCTACGGAGAAAATATCGTCCAGCTCTGCTTCAGTCAGCAGGCCGCGCTCCAGAACCACTTCACGCACGCTCTTACCGGTTTCTGCACAAATCTTACCGACGATGTCACCATTGTGGTGGCCAATGAATGGGTTCAGATAAGTCACGATACCGATAGAGTTGTACACATAGCCTTCACACACTTCTTTATTTGCGGTGATGCCGTTAATGCATTTTTCCAGCAGGTTATAGCAGGCGTTAGTCAGAATATGAACAGACTCAAACATCGCTTGGCCGATTACTGGCTCCATCACGTTCAGCTGTAGCTGGCCCGCTTCGGATGCCATGGTCACGGTAGTATCGTTACCAATGACTTTGAAGCACACCTGGTTGACCACTTCCGGCACTACCGGGTTCACTTTAGCTGGCATGATGGAAGAGCCTGCCTGCAATTCTGGCAGATTGATTTCGTTCAAACCAGAGCGCGGGCCGGAGGAGAGCAGGCGCAGGTCGTTACAGATTTTGGAGAGCTTCACCGCCAGGCGCTTGAAGGAACTGTGCACCATCACGTATGCGCCGCAGTCAGAGGTGGCTTCAATCAGGTCTTCAGCTGGAACAACCGGCATATTGGCGACTTCCGCCAGCTTCTCTACTGCCAGTTGCTGGTAGCCATCCGGAGTGTTCAGGCGCGTACCGATTGCCGTCGCGCCCAGGTTCACTTCCAGCAGCAGTTCAGCGGTACGCATCAGGTTTTTGGTTTCTTCTGCCAGCAGGACGTTAAAGGCGTGGAACTCCTGACCTAAGGTCATTGGTACCGCATCCTGCAACTGGGTACGGCCCATTTTCAGGATGGTTTCGAATTCTTTTGCTTTGCGCTCAAAGCCTTCACGCAGCTGGTTGATAGCATCGATCAACTTCAGTACGGAGGCATACACCGCGATACGGAAACCGGTCGGGTAGGCATCGTTTGTGGACTGGCACTTGTTCACATGGTCATTCGGGTTAAGGTACTGGTATTCACCTTTCTGATGGCCCATCAGCTCTAGGCCGATGTTGGCCAGGACTTCGTTGGTGTTCATGTTGACGGAGGTACCGGCCCCGCCTTGGTACACGTCTACCGGGAACTGATCCATACATTTGCCATTGTTCAGCACTTCATCACAGGCGGCGATGATGGTGTTAGCGATGGAGCGCGGGATAGTTTGCAACTCACGGTTAGCCATTGCGGCGGCTTTCTTCACCATCACCATGCCACGGACAAATTCCGGGATGTCACTGATTTTGCTGTTACTGATGTAGAAGTTTTCAATCGCTCGCAGAGTGTGGACGCCATAGTAAGCATCAGCTGGAACTTCCCTGGTGCCCAACAAATCTTCTTCGATACGAATGTTATTTAACATGTGAACCTTCTTCTTCAAGCTGCCGATGATAAAACCAGATATGTGGTTGTCTAATGATCATGCCGACGAATATGTCCGTATTCGGCCATGTGCGCATGATCATATGCTGATAATAGCGAAAAGCAGTAATCTGGATCACTTATTGTCAGACGGAGTTCATCACAATTATTAATATGTGAATTAGCTCACTTCCTGCTGCGTCATTTCAAAATACCAGAGTCAGATGATTGATTTTTGACTGCTGTGTCACCATCTTCCTGAAACGCGCTAAGCAAATTCATTCCGCGCAGGGGCTAACAGCCCGTGCCATAACCTGACAGGAGCATCCGGTGCGCTGGATACCATTAATTGCTGTTTTCCTCTATGTCTATATAGAGATTTCGATTTTCATCCAGGTTGCCCACGTGCTGGGCGTCCTGCTGACCTTGCTGCTGGTGGTGTTTACCTCCATTGTTGGCATATCTCTAGTACGCAATCAGGGTTTTAAGAACCTGATGCTAATGCAACAAAAGCTGGCTGAAGGTGAAAGCCCGGCCAAAGAAATGGTGAAAACCGTTTCCCTGATCATTGCCGGTTTGCTGCTGATCCTGCCGGGTTTCTTTACCGATTTCTTAGGTTTGCTGCTGCTGTTGCCGCCGGTGCAAAAGCACTTGACCCTCAAGCTGATGCCTTATTTACGCTTCCAGCAGATGCCGGGGGGTGGGTTTAGTGCTGGCACCGGCGGCGGTAATACCTTTGATGGCGAGTATCAGCGTAAGGATGACCAGCGCGACCGCCTCGACCATAAAGACGACCTTTAAAACAACAAACCCGGCACTGGTCGGGTTTGTTGTCTTATAGCGTATGATTTTAGGTGGTATTGCGCCGGGGCAGGAACAGCCACAAGCCCACCAGCACCACAATGGCATACAGGCTTTTCAGCCCCACCATCGCCAGCAGCAGTAAACACAGCACTGCGCCGATGGCTGCCAGCACCCGATACTGGCCTTTCAGCAGCCGCATCCCCGCCACCATGCATAACAAATAGATGACGATAAAGATCCCGTTGCCGTAAATAATCAGCGCCGCCAGATCAATATTCAACAGGCGCGCTAGCAGGGTACTGACCACGCAGGCCCCAATCACCAACGTCAGCGCATTGGCCGGCACCCGGCGGGGGGACAACTGCCCCAGCCAGCTTGTGGGTTTGTGCTGGGCCTGGGACCACACCAGGCGGGCAAAGCTTTGCAGGTAAATATTCAGGCTAGCAAAGCAGGCCAGATAACCCACTACGCTTGCGACCCACAGGGCTTTGGTGCCAAACAAATCCACTACGATACTCGGCAAAGAGGTGGCGGCGGCAACGCCTTCGCCAAAGGCATTGAAATGCAGCACCACCACGGTACAGGCCCAATACACCGCCCCGGCTAACAGCAGGCCAATCATCAACGCCCGGGGGAAATCGCGTTGGGGATCTTTAAATTCCGAGGCCATATGGGCAAAGGCTTCAAGCCCGACAAAGCACCAGAACAACACCGCCAGGGCGCTAAACAGCCGGGAAGGGGCCACCTCATAGAGAGGCGGGAAAGGAATGTCAGCTGGTGAGATATGGCTGAAGCCCCAAATAGCGACAATCAGCCCGACGATCAATACCGCCACCAGGGTTTGTAAGTTGGCGCCAGTGCTGGCCCCGCGGGAGCCAACCCACCAGGCAAAGAGCAGGGTGGCCAGTTCAACGCCCAATAGAGCATTACTCTGCCAGCCAAATAGCGCCTGAGCAAAGCCGGAAGCAATATGCAGCGCCGCCGGTAGCCCCACCGGGATCACTGAGAGAAACAGCCAGCCAGTGACTCGCTCCAGCCTCGGGCCAAAAGCCATCCCTACAAAGTGCGCCACCCCACCGGCGCTGGGGTAATGACGGCCCAGCAGCGCAAACACGATGGCAATGGGGAATACCAGCAGGATCAGCGCAGGCCAGGCCCACAGGCTGTCATTCCCGGCGGCCAGCGCCCCCAGAGCCGGTACGGCAAACACACCAGTGCCAAGCAGTGAGGTCGAGAGTAACCCCACGCCTTGTAACAGGCCGAGATCTTGTTTTAATCCATTCATGATGATTAGCCCGTGCGGGCCTCAGAAATGCCAAAGAAGTTTGATACTATCACACCCCATTTAGCACTCTGGCGGGTAAATGCCGCAGTGTTTAAGGGGGAATTTGGGTTATCAAAAAATTAAAAAAAAATTTTTTTTGCCCTTGAAGGGGACTAGACCCATCCCCATTACTGACGTCACCAGCCGTGAACCTAATACTACGGCGTAACCAATAACTGATACTGACTTTCTCAAAGGAGAGCTATCAATGAGTATTCGTCCGTTACATGATCGTGTCATCGTTAAGCGTAAAGAAGTTGAATCCAAATCTGCAGGCGGCATCGTTCTGACCGGTTCTGCTGCTGGCAAATCTACGCGTGGCGAAATCATCGCTGTCGGTAAAGGCCGCATCCTGGAAAACGGTAGCGTTCAGGCACTGGACGTGAAAGTTGGCGATATCGTTATCTTTAACGATGGTTACGGTGTGAAATCCGAGAAGATCGACAACGAAGAAGTGCTGATCATGTCCGAAAGCGACATTCTGGCAATTGTTGAAGCGTAATTTCACGCGCGGTTTTGAACGAATTCAAGGGAAATAATCATGGCAGCTAAAGACGTAAAATTCGGTAACGACGCCCGTGTAAAAATGCTTCGCGGCGTTAACGTACTGGCAGATGCAGTTAAAGTAACTTTAGGCCCGAAAGGCCGTAACGTAGTGCTGGATAAATC
>CBIFWW010000073.1:0-16487 GCA_966186435.1 uncultured Enterobacteriaceae bacterium | reverse complement strand
TGTAAGTACTTTGGTAATTAAAAAAAGCATTATTATTGACGGTATTAAAAGCGGCAAAAAAATAACCAGAATGCAGCCCGCTACCGAATTCTGAGAATTTCAATATTTGGAGTTTACACCTATGAACACTCAATCGCGCATACTTAGCCCCTTCACCTTGCCGAACGGTACTGAGCTGAAAAACCGCCTGCTGATGGCACCGATGACTACCTGCACCGGCTACTTTGACGGCTCTGTTACCAGCGAGCTGGTGGAATATTACCGAGTCCGTGCGGGCAGCATCGGTACTATCATCGTGGAATGTGCCTTTGTGGATGACCTTGGCCCGGCTTTCCCCGGCGCCCTGGGCATCGACACCGACGAGAAAATCGCCGGCCTAGCCCGTATCGCCGATGCCATCAAATCCCAAGGTTCAAAAGCGCTGTTGCAGATTTACCACGGCGGCCGCATGGTCGACCCGATGCTGATCGGTGGCCGTACCCCGGTTGGCCCAAGCGCCCTGGCTGCACCCCGTGATGGCGCAGCCACCCCGGCGGCGATGTCTACCGCAGAGGTAGAAGCCATGGTGTGGAAATTTGGTGAAGCGGTACGTCGTGCGATCGAGGCCGGTTTTGATGGCGTGGAGCTACACGGTGCCAACACCTATCTGCTGCAACAGTTCTTCTCACCAAACTCTAACCAGCGTGATGACCAGTGGGGCGGTAGCCGTGATAATCGCGCCCGCTTCCCGCTGGCGGTACTGGATATCACCCACCAGATGGTGCGCCAGTTTGCTGATGATTCCTTTATCGTAGGTTATCGTTTCTCCCCGGAAGAGCTGGAAGTCCCTGGCATCCGCTTTGACGACACGATGTTCCTGATGGAAAAACTGGCGGAGCAAGGGCTGGATTACCTGCACTTCTCTATGGGCTACCAGTTGCGCCCATCAATCAACAATACCCAGGACCCAACCCCGCTCATCAACAAATTCGTTGAGCTGCGTTCTGAAACCCTGGCGCAAGTTCCGCTGATGGGTGTCGGTTGCATCGTTAATGAAGCCGATGCTGAGAAGGGGATCGAGGCCGGTTACGATCTGATCGCCGTTGGCCGTGCCACCATCGCCTACCCGGACTGGACTGACCGCATCGCCCGTGGCGAAAGCTTAGAGCTGTTTATCGACAGCACCCAGCGTGAAGCCCTGAACATCCCGGAACCGCTGTGGCGCTTCTCGCTGGTGGAAGCCATGATCCGCGACATGAGCATGGCGGAAGCCAAGTTCAAGCCCGGTATCTTTACTGAAAATGTCAATGACGACACCCACGCTCTGACCATTAACGTCAGCCTGGAGAACGATCGCATTGCGGATATCGTGCTGGCCGATGGCCCGCAGGAAGACGTGGCCTTTACCACCAGCGTTCAAGAGATCCGCGAGCGTATTCTGGCGACCAACACCCCCCACGTGGATGCCATCTCTGGTGCCACCAGCCAGAGTGAAGCGGTGAAAAAAGCTGTATCCAAAGCGATGGTGAAATCCAGCAAAGCCCTGGCCCTGGAAGAAGGCGGCGAAGCCGCTGGCCCGCAGAGCTTTGACGTGGTGGTGGTTGGCTCCGGCGGTGCCGGTCTGGCGGCGGCTATTCAGGCCCACGACGAAGGCGCCAGCGTACTGATCGTGGAAAAAATGCCGACCATCGGCGGTAACACCATCAAGGCTTCTGCCGGGATGAATGCCGCTGAAACCCGCTTCCAGCGCGTGAAAGGTATCCACGACAGCAAAGAACTGTTCTACGCAGAAACCTTAAAAGGTGGCCAGAACAAGAACAATCCTGAGCTGCTGCATAAATTTGTGGAAACCGCCCCACAGGCTATCGAATGGCTGGCAGACCGCGGCATTATGCTTAACGACATCACTACCACTGGGGGGATGAGCATTGACCGTACTCACCGCCCACGGGACGGGTCTGCGGTGGGCGGCTACCTGATCAGCGGCCTGGTACGTAACGTGGCTAAGCGCGGCATTGATGTGATGCTGGATACTTCCGTTACTGACATCGTGTTTGAAAACGGCGCGGTCACCGGTGTGAAACTGCTGAATGACGAAAACGAAACCATCATTGTGAATGCCAAAAGCATCATCATGGCTACCGGTGGTTTTAGTGCTAACAGCCAGATGGTCGTAAAATATCGCCCGGATCTGGAAGGCTTCGTCACCACCAACCATAAAGGGGCCACCGGTGGCGGTATCGCACTGCTGGAGCGTATCGGTGCGGCCACTGTCGACATGGGCGAGATCCAGATCCACCCAACGGTTGAGCAGAAAACCTCTTACCTGGTGTCTGAATCTATCCGCGGCGGCGGGGCAATCCTGGTGAACCAGCAGGGTGCCCGCTTCTTCAACGAGATGGAAACCCGCGATAAAGTCTCCGCCAGCATCATTGCGCTGCCGGAGCACTACGCTTACATCGTGTTTGACGAGCATGTTCGCGCCAAAAACAAAGCCGCTGACGAATACATCGCCAAAGGTTTAGTGACCAGTGCCAGCACTGTGGTAGAGCTGGCGGCTAAAACCGGTATGGATGCGCAGACCCTCCAGGCGGCATTGACCCGTTATAATGGCTTTGTGGCTGCCCAACATGATGAAGAGTTTGGCCGTAGCACCGCGCTGCGTAACCCGATTGATATGGGGCCGTTCCACGCCATCCGTATCGCCCCGGGGGTGCACCACACCATGGGTGGGGTCACCATTAATACCGATACCTGCGTGCTGGATAGTGCCAAACAGGTGATCCCGGGTGCCTTCGCCGCCGGTGAAGTGGTCGGTGGGATCCACGGTGGCAACCGTATCGGTGGTAACGCCGTGGCGGATATCATTATCTTCGGCACCCTGGCCGGTAGCCAGGCCACCCGCTGGGCCAAACGCTAATCTGTGTTGACATAATCTGAACCACAGCAAACCACTGCCCACCGGGCGGTGGTTTTTTTTGCCCCCACCCGGCAAGATTCCCTGTGCCGTTCGCCACAAAATCGCCGCAGGAATGTTGTGATATTGTAATCAATAACCATCATTATTGTTGCTGGCGATGATAATGATGGCGGCATATCACCTCTGCGCCCCCACACTTCACTTATCCCGCTACCGCTGAGACTCAACCCTACAAAAGGAGTTAACCATGCGTTATGCACACCCCGGCAAGCCAGATGCACTCTTTAGCTTGCAGGCTACCTACGGCAACTATATCGACGGCAAGTTCGTTGAGCCAGTTGGCGGCGACTACTTTATCAATACCTCTCCGGTTGATGGCAGCGAGATAGGCCGTTTCCCCCGTTCCCAAGGGGCGGATATTGATAAAGCGCTGGATGCCGCTCATCGGGCCGCCGATGCCTGGGGCAAAACCCCGGCCCAGCAGCGTTCCTTGTTATTGTTAAAGGTGGCAGACCGTATCCAGGCTAACCTTGAGAAACTCGCCATTGCCGAAAGCTGGGATAACGGCAAGCCGGTGCGTGAAACCTTAAACGCTGATATTCCGCTGGCAGTGGACCATTTCCGTTACTTCGCGGGTTGCCTGCGTGCCCAGGAAGGCAGTGCGGCTGAAATTGATGAAAACACCGTGGCCTACCATTTCCATGAGCCTCTGGGCGTGGTGGGGCAAATTATCCCTTGGAACTTCCCGCTGCTGATGGCCGCCTGGAAGCTGGCACCGGCGCTGGCCGCCGGTAACTGCGTGGTGTTGAAACCGGCGGAGCAAACCCCGCTCAGTATCACCTTGCTGATGGAGATCATCGGCGATCTGTTCCCGCCGGGGGTGGTCAATGTGGTGCAGGGCTATGGCCGTGAGGCCGGTGAAGCCTTAGCCAGCAGTAAACGTATTGCCAAAATCGCCTTTACCGGGTCTACCGCCGTGGGCCGCCACATTATGGCCTGTGCCGCTGAAAACCTGATCCCCTGTACCGTGGAACTGGGTGGTAAATCACCGAACATTTACTTCGCAGATGTGATGGATGCCGAACCGGAATTTATCGAGAAAGCGGTAGAAGGGCTGGTGTTGGGCTTCTTTAACCAGGGTGAGGTCTGTACCTGCCCGTCGCGGGCGCTGATCCATGAATCCATCTATGAACCCTTTATGGAACGGGTGTTGGCCAAGGTTGCCGCCATCCGCCGGGGCGATCCCTTCGATACCGACACCATGATTGGTGCTCAGGCCTCCCAGCAGCAGTTTGACAAGATCATGTCTTATATCGACATCGCCCGTAACGAGGGTGGCAAGATCCTGACCGGGGGCCAGCGTGCATCCATCGGTAATGACCTGGATAATGGCTTCTATATCCAGCCGACCTTAATCAAAGGTGACAACCAGATGCGCAGTTTCCAGGAAGAGATCTTCGGCCCGGTAATCGGGGTGACGACCTTTAAGGATGAGGCGGAAGCCCTGGCGTTGGCAAACCAAACCCAGTATGGCCTGGGGGCAGGGGTCTGGACCCGGGATACGAATCTGGCCTACCGCATGGGGCGCGGCATCAAAGCCGGGCGAGTATGGACCAACTGCTACCACGTTTACCCGGCTCACGCCGCCTTCGGTGGCTATAAACAGTCCGGCGTTGGCCGGGAAACCCACAAAATGGCCCTTGATGCATACCAGAACACCAAAAACCTGCTGGTGAGTTACAGCACCCAGCCTCTGGGGCTGTTCTGATAAGTTACTATTCCTGAATTCACCCGGCCCAGGCCGGGTTTTTTCTGCGTTGCCCCCCACGCCAGTGGTAGCATGGTCAGGTTGCCCTCTCACCGTTAAGGATTGTTCATGGACCAGCCGCAGGCCGTTTACAGCTACAGCGCGGTGCTGATGGGTTCCCCCATCCTATTAAAACTTTTTGTCCATGATGAAGCCCTGGCCTCCCGGGTGTTCCGCCTGATCAAACACTATGAAGACCTGCTGACGGTCAATCGCGACCATTCCGAAGTGATGTCTATCAATCACGCCGCCGGTCTGCATCCGGTGGTGGTTAGCCGCCCGGTCTATGAATTAATAAAAGTGGCCCATCGCGCCAGCCTGCTGCCCGGCAGCGCTTTTAACCTTGCCATTGGCCCGCTGGTGAAGTGCTGGCGCATCGGGTTCAAAGGGGACAGCGTACCGTCACAATCGGATATCGATCGCTGCCTGGCGTGCACCAACCCGGCTGAAGTGATCCTTGATGATGCCAGCGCCAGCGTATTCCTGGCTCGATCCGGGATGGAGATCGATCTTGGGGCTATCGCCAAAGGCTACATTGCCGACCGGGTGCGGGATTATCTGCATCAGCAGGGGGTAACCGCCGGGTTGATTAACCTTGGGGGGAATGTGCACACCCTGGGTTCGCCTGAAGGGGGGTGGTCTATCGGCCTGAAAAAGCCTTTTGCCGATGGCGAGGCGCTGGTGGGCCATATCGAGGTGAGTGATAAATCCGTAGTGACGTCCGGGGTGTATGAGCGTTTCTTTGAAGTGGCGGGCCAGCGTTATCATCATATTCTCGACCCGCGCAGCGGCTACCCGCTGAATAACGAACTGGACAGCGTGACGATAATATCCCGCCATTCCCTCGACGGGGATATCTGGACCACGCTGGCTTATGGTATGGGGGTGGAGCAGGGCTGCGCCGCGTTAAAAGGCAGGCCGGATATCGAAGCCATCTTTGTTACCAAAGACCGCCGGGTGGTGATCTCCTCCCAACGGGGCTTCCGCTTTACGTTATCCGACTCGAGCTATCGCCTGGCCTGATCACTGGGCGTATTGCTTGAGCAGGCCATATTGTTCCGGTAACAGCCGGTAGCGGTACACCGGGCGGCCGGTGGCGCCATAATGAATGCTGGTATCGAGGATATTAATCTGCGCCAGCCAGATCAGGTATTTACGGCAGGATACCCGGGAAATATTCACCGCATTGGCGATATCGTCGGTGGAAAACTCCAGCTCCTGATGACTATCAATCCACTGGCACAATGTGCGCAAGGTCTGTTGCGTCAGGCCTTTAGGCAACTGGCGATGATCGGACACTTCCGCTACACCGCCGTGCAGCAGTCGGTCTACATCGGCCTGCTCATAATATTTATGCTGGCCCATCTGGTTTTTCTTTTCTCGCCAGGCCGTTAGCGCCTCTTCAAACCGTGGGAACTGGAACGGCTTAATCAAGTAATCCACCACCCCGTAGTACAGAGATTGTTGGATAGTCGAGGCATCAGCGGCGGAAGAGATCATAATCACGTCAATGGGCCGCCCGGTGGCGCGGATCACCGGCAGCAGATGCAGACCGCTATCCTGCTGCATATACACATCCAGTAGCACCAGATTAATCTCCAGAGCAGGATCTTCCACCATAGCGATGGCCTGGCTAAGGGTGGAGGCGGTGCAGCAACAGGTAAAGCCCGGGACGCGGGAAACATACACCCGGTTTAACTCCGCCACCATGGCATCATCATCCACTATTAACACATTAATCACGCGTGATTCCTCTCACTGCCCCAGGGGATCTGAGCAAAAAATTGGGTAAAGACGCCCGGTTCGGATTCTACGCTAACGCTGCCGCCGAGCTGTTCAGTTTGTTGTTTGACGAGGAATAACCCTACGCCACGGTTATCCCCTTTAGTGGAGAAACCTTTAGTAAATATCTGCGCCACTATCTGCGGGGGGATGCCGGGGCCGTCATCGCTTACCTCAACGCTTAGCGTCCCTTGCTGATAGTGTAGCAATACGCCGATTTCCCCCTCCGGGGTGGTGCCCATGGCATCCAGCGCATTTTCAATCAGATTGCCTAACAGGGTGATTAGCACGGTTACCTGGCGCTCGTCGCTGTTATCCGGGACCTGGCTTTCCGGGGCCAGAACCAGCGTGTGGCCCAACTCTTTGGCGCGATTAATTTTGCCCAGCATAAAACCGGCAATCACCGGGGATTTAATCTTGTGCTGGATATCGCCAATATCCGCCTGGTAGTGTTGAGCGGTTTGCAGGATATAGCTTTCCAGCTTATCGAACTGCTTAATTTGGGCCAGCCCGAGGATCACATGCAGCTTGTTCATAAACTCATGGGTGTGCTGGCGCAGGGCGTCTACATAATTCACCATCCCATCCAGCCGCTGCATCAACAGGCTGATTTCGGTCTTATCGCGGAAGGTGCTGACGGCCCCAATCAGCCGCTTCTGGCTACGGATCGGCACCGTATTGCACAGCAGCAGGCGGCCATTACAGCCAATTTCACGATCGAGAATCGCGCTGCCGCTTTCCAGCACTTCACGCAGCCCGGTGAGCAGCGGGGCATGTTGGGATTCGCCCCCCGGCCCCGGTGAGAGCAGCATCTGGCGGGCGGCATGGTTAATTAAGGTCACTCGCCCCTGGCTGTCTACCGCGATCACCCCTTCCTTGAGGGATTGCAGCATGGCCTGGCGTTGTTCAAAGCGCGAGGAGATTTCATAGGGTTCGAGGCCAAACATGATTTTCTTTAGCACCCGCACCAGCCCCCAGATCCCGAGGAAGCCCATCAGAACGCTGAATAACACCGTCCATACCACTCCCCAACGGCTGCGGTTAACCTGCTGATCCACTTTACTTAGCGAGATACCCACCACCACCACGCCAATCTGGCGGCGTTGGCTATCCCACACCGGGGTAAATACCCGCAGGGCCGGGGCCAACACCCCGTGGTTAATAGCGAAAAACTCGCGGCCTTCAAGGGCCGGATGTAAATCATTGCCGACAAAATGCTGGCCGATAATCTGGGGATCGGGGTGAGAATAACGGATACCGTCCATATTGGTCACCACGGCGAACAGCAAATCATTACGCTTACGCACCTGCTCCGCCAAGCCGGCAATGGGGTTTTGCCGGGGTGGTAGGGCTAAACCTTCACGCACTTCGCGGGAATCCGCCAAGGTACGGGCCACGGCAAAGGCGGTATCCTTAACCCCCTCGCGGGTGACATGGCTGATTTGGACCAGCCACAGGGCGTACACCACTATCAGCACCGAAATCAACACGCTGCTCACCATCAGTGTGACGGTGGTGCTGAGCTTCATTGGGCGTTTGGCTGTCATCTGACGGGGGAATAGCGCGCGCATGGTGGCCTTCAATCGGGGAGCAAAGCGTAATTATCGCTGATAGGGCCGGTTTATCAAAGGGGTAGCAATAATAGAATAATAGGCTTAAGAATCAGCCTGGAGCAAAATTGCTATTTTTATATCCACTATCCTTGAGGATTAATTACACATGCAGGCGCTGATTCGTGACAGCATTCTCAAGGTGCCGCGGCAAAAGCCTTTATAGTAATCACGAACCCAGAACAAGGAGCCAGGGATGAAATTAGAGCCAACTATAGTGACCTCTACCCGCCGTAACGCGCATACCACCCATATTGATAGCCAGGCCACGGAAGATATGCTGACGCTCATCAATCAGGAAGATAAACACATCTCCGACGCCATCACGCCGTGGTTACCGGCCATTGCCCGGCTGGTAGATAGTGCCACTGCCTCCCTGAGCAACGGCGGGCGGCTGGTAATTATTGGGGCAGGGCAGTCGGGTCGCAGCGCTATGCTCGCCGCCAGTGAATTTGCACCTGGTGGCAAAAGCCCGGTGCTGGGCATTATTGCCGGTGGCGCGCAGGCCATGCTTAATCAGGTTTCTGAGGTGGCCCAGGATTACGAGCGCGGTATTCGCGATCTAAAAGCCGTGGGGTTTAATGAGCGCGACATGCTACTGGCCCTGAGCGTTGGCGGCAAAACACCGTGGGTTTGGGGGGCACTGCGCCACGCCTGGTCAATCAACGCCCGCCGGGCGGTGATTACCGCCAATGGCCAGAGTGAAGCGGCCCATCTTTGTGATATCACCATCGCACCATTAACCGGTGCGGAAGTGGTGGCAGGCTTTGGTAACCCGAAGGCGATCACCGCCCAGAATCTGATCCTCAATATGGTTAGCACCGCGCTGGCGGTGCGCAGTGGCCGGGTGTTCAGCAACCTGCGGGTCGATTTGGAGGCCAATGGCACTCAGATGCAGGAGCGCCAGATTGCCATTGTGATGGAGGCCGGTGACTGCAATCGTCAGGAAGCCAAAACCGCCCTGGCGGGTGCCAACCATCACTGTAAAACCGCGATCCTGATGGTATTAGCTGGCGTGGATGCGCAACGTGCTGAGTCATTTTTAGCAGAAAATAACGGCTATATTCGCCTGGCCTTACAGGGTGCTCATACCCCGGCCTGAAGGCAATAATGCTAATAGTTTACACCACGCCCTGGCGTGGTTTTTTAGTGCCTGGAGAATTAACTAGCCAGCTTAATATGCTTTGAGGTAATTAAAGCCATGATTAGTTGCGCTCAATGCTAAATAGCTAAATAGGTTTGTGAATGTTGTGATTTAATTATTAATGCATATTTTATGCTGCAAGGGTGATACATGACCTTAAAACGCGAAAATCGACAATTATTAATCTGTCTCCCTTAACGGGAAGAGGGCCTCTGATACCCGCCCGGAGGAGGTGGGGTGATCTACCAGAGTGCCAACCCTCTCAGCCATGCCGCCCAGCAATGCGGTCTGGACATTGCTGAGGTATATAAAAATGGTGCTGGAGCAGGTGAATAGGTCGCCCCGGCTCAGGCTAGCTTTAACTGTAGCTGATAGTGCCAACGGTGGTCATTTAACAGCCACTCAGGATGGACGCTGGGCGTCCAGGAATCATCCCCGCCGATCCCCATATGCTGGTGATCGAAGCTGAGCCAAACGCCATCCTCCGGTTGAAGCTTGTGCCAGTGGCTGGTGGTCATCAGCTGTTCCAGGCTGTAAGGCTGGGCTGAGAAGTGGAAATCCCCTCGCACCTGCCAACAGCCCCAGTCCAGCGCCCGGCACTGGCTGCGTAAGCCGTTTTCCGAGGGGAACACATAGGCAGTGCTCATTGCGTCCAGCGGCAGGGACCAGCGGCCAAAACAGGCGCTGCTGCGGCGGTCGGGGTAGTTCTCATGAGGCCCCAGCCCCAGCCAACTCACCGGCAGCCCTTGATCGACAACCTGGCATCGTACCCCCACCCGCGCAAGCGCAGGAAGGGCAGTGGAGCGCTGGCCGGTGATCTCCAGCATAAGCTGCCCATGGCCGTCAAAACGCATCAGCCAACGGCTGATAATCCCCAGCCCGGCTGCGGTGTGGTAGTGCCATTCCAGGGCTATGTGGATCTGGTCACCGGCCTGGAAAGCCTCACAGCCGGTGCATTCCCGTTGCAGTTGGTACAACCCGGCGGCTTTCCAACGCTCAGACCAGGCGTTGGGATCGACATTGGCGGCTTCGCTGGTGCCGATATCATTGTCCAGGGGCGCGCGGGTGAAATTATCCATTAGCGGCTGGCGCAGCTGATTTTCCCCGTGGAACCACCACCCGGTTAACAGGCCGCTCTGGCGCTCGATCTGCCATTTTTGCCCGGCGGCCTCCACGGTAAAATGGGTGGGCGTTTGCACCAGTACCGGTGCCGTAGCCGCCGCTAACCGCGGGGCTGCCACCAATGGAGCCGCCAGCGGGAACTGTTGCCAGGCGCAGCGGTGGCCCGCCGGGGACCAGGCTGTGGCCTGGGGCTTGATAACCGCCAGCGTCAGCCAGACTTCCTCAGCCCCCTCCGGCAGTTGAATCCCCTCTGCCAGCGTGAGAGTGGCTTGCCCACCCGGGGTGAGAGTTAATGGGCAATGGCCCTCAGCGACGGTTTCGCCCCAGGCGCTAATGTGCCAGTGCAGATCTTCGTTATCGGTGGCCCTGAACAGATATTCACTGTGGGCGCGGATGACCAGCGGCTGCTGGCTGATAAATTCAAACTGGAAGAACTGCTGGGCATGTTGGGCTTCAAACAGCGAAGGATGCGGCGTGCGATCAGAGGCCACCAGCCCGTTCATGCAGAACTGCCGGTCGTTTGGCGTGTCGCCAAAATCACCGCCGTAGGCCATGGCTTGCTGCCCGTCATCGAAAGTTTTGAGGATTGACTGATCGGCCCAGTCCCAGACAAAACCACCCTGCAAGCGGGGATACTGGCGGAAAGCCTGCCAGTAATCGGCAAACCCACCCAGGCTATTGCCCATGGCGTGGGCATATTCACACAGGATTAATGGCCGCTGTTCCCCGGGCAGGCCAATCCATTTTTTTATCGACCACTTTGGCACCGCCGGGAAGGGCTGATCGCTGTCTACCCGGGCATACATCGGGCAGATAATATCTGTTGCCGGGGTGTCCCCGCCGCCGCCTTCATACTGTACTGGCCTGCTCGGATCGCGCTTTTTCACCCAGTTGTAAAGCGCATCATGATTGCTGCCGTAGCCGGACTCGTTGCCCAGTGACCAGATAATGATCGAAGGATGGTTAAAATGGGCCTGTACCATCCGGGTTACCCTGGCACTCCACGGTGCCAGCCAGGCTGAGTCATCGGCCAGGCGCTTCATCGGCACCATGCCGTGGGTTTCTATATTGGATTCATCCACCACATACAGCCCATAGCGGTTGCACAGGCTGTACCAGCGATCGGCATTGGGGTAATGGGAGCAGCGCACCGCATTAAAATTGTGCTGCTTCATCAGCACAATGTCTTGCAGCATGTCGGCCTCGGTAATGGCCTGGCCGCGCTCGGGGTGGTGCTCGTGGCGGTTGGCACCGCGGATCAATAATGGTTTTCCGTTCAGCAGAAGCAACCCGTTGATAATTTCAACTTTACGGAACCCCACATCGCAGGCCTCCGCCTGGAGTAATTCCGCCCCCTGAAACAGGGCTACCACCGCCCGGTAGCAGTGGGGCGTTTCGGCGCTCCACAAAGCTGGCTCCTTTACAGGCAGCCCCATTGAGATCCGGTCAGCATAAGCCCCGCGCTCATCCTGAATGGCGCTGCCCAACGGCTGCTGTTGATGGGCGATTTCAATGCCGTCTCTCCACAGGGCCACTTTCACCGTCAGGCTGGATAATACCGCTGGCGGGGCAAGCACCCCAAGGGATACCGCCAGATTACCATCCCGATACTGGGCGTCTAATTCCGGGGTGATCTGCATCTCCGCCAGCTGAACCGCAGGGAGATGCAGCAACGCCACGCTGCGGAAAATCCCACTCATGCGCCACATATCCTGGTCTTCTAGCCAGGTCCCGGCGCTCCAGCGCATCACCATCGCGCACAGGCGGTTTTCCCCGGCATGCAGGTAAGGGGAGAGGTCGAATTCCGCCGGCAGGCGGCTATCGGTTGAATACCCCACCCAATGGCCGTTACACCACAGATGAAAGGCGGAGTTTACCCCATCAAAAATCACCCGCGTCTGGCCCAATTGCAGCCATTCCTCACTGAGGATGATGGCCCGGGAATAGCAGCCGGTGGGGTTCTCCTCCGGCACCTGAGGGGCCTGTGTGGCGATCGGGTAGCGAATATTGGTATAAATTGGGGCATCATCGCCGGTCATTTGCCAGTTGGAAGGCACTGCTACGCTGCGAGCTTCGGGTAGATCAGCTTCCAGCCATTGGCTGTTTACCGCAAAGGGTGAGGGATACAGGGCAAATTGCCATTCGCCATCCAGGCTTTGCCGCCAGGGGGAGGGCCGCTCATCGCGGGCGTCTTGTTCATTACGCCAGCCATTAAAAGCCGGATGGGTGGGCAGGCGATTAACCTGAATAACCGACTGATCCTGCCAGTCCTGGCGTTCGATAACCTGCTGGAAACTGATACCACTGCGCTGCGCCATACCACCCTCTTTATTGACCATCCCAAAATGTATTGGGGAGCACTATCCACGGTGGCTGCCGGTGGCGCAATGGGGTTAAGCGCGATTTCCGTAGCCGATCGCGAAACACAATGAAACCCTGCTGCAAATGCAAAAAAACTCAGGCAGTTATCCGCTGAAAAGCCGGTGGGTGAAACGGTGAGGCATAAAAAAACGGGCTAGATAGCCCGCATTGGAAGCAATGTGCAAAAGCGCTGTTACTTCACTTTAAGCATTTTTACCGTGGCATCAATATCCACCTCATCTTCGGAGAAGATCAGGGTAGAACCTTGGAAGGTCGTAATTGCCAGTTTTTTCAGGGTACGCATATCACCGGGCTTAATATCGGTTTTGGGTTTGATGCTGTTCATCAACAGCCCCACAGAGAGCACGGCGTTTTCTTTATCAATGCGGGTATCCGCCGGGACTTCTTCGCTATACACCAGGTAAGATTTGATTGACGCCAGTTTGAGGCGTTCACCGGCAATAAAGATGCTTTTGCTTTCCGGGGCCACTTTGACCGCATAGGCGGATAAGCCCTTATTATTAGTGGTAGGCTCGAAAGTGACCGCAGCATCTTTCTTGATCAGATCAGGGTTGGCGACCTTAATCACATGAAAATAACGGTTATCCCCGTTTTCATCTTTGATAAATCCAAAACCTTTATCTTTAAACCACGTTGTGATTGTTCCGTTCATCGCCATGACTGCCTACCTAATCGTTATTGACCTAACTTTTGCAGCGCGCAGTGTAATGCACATTGCCTGCCCAGACTATGTCTTTGGTTAAGTCTGGATGATAAATCTCAGCTATGCGAGGGGAATGGGTTATCATCCGCTTCCCCTGGTTCCTTCGGGCATGCTGATGTCAGCCATTATCGATACTTTTATTGCGCCACCGTGCCACGAGCAGATTGAGATCTTGTTTCAGGATCAGCACCTGCTGCTGATCAATAAGCCCGGCGGCTTGCTGAGCCTTTCGGGCAAAAATGCCCTCAATTTTGATTCGGTGCATTTTAGGCTGGTGCAACAGTTTCCCGGCTGCACCCTGGTGCACCGCCTTGATTTTGGTACTTCCGGTCTGATGGTGGTGGCACTTAACAAGGCGATCAATGCGGCCCTATGCCACCAATTTAGCCAGCGGGCAGTAACCAAAGGTTACATCGCTTTGTTGTGTGGGCACCTGGAGCATGATGAAGGGGTGATAGACGCGTCGATTGCCAAAGATCCGGCGTTATTTCCCCGGATGTCGATCTCAGCGATCAGCGGTAAAGCGGCGCGTTCCCATTATCGGGTGATTGAGCACGTGTGGTGGAAGGGTGAGGACGGCGTGTCATTGCCAGTGAGCCGGGTGGCGCTTACCCCGGAAACCGGGCGGACTCATCAGTTGCGTATTCACTGCCAGTATCTGGGGCACCCGATTTTAGGCTGTGATTTATACGGTGGGCGGGAATTCCCGGGGGCCGGGGCGGCCCCGCGTTTGATGCTCCATGCCAGTGAACTGGACTTTATCCATCCCATTAGTGGGGAAGGGATACGGGCGAGAAACCCAAGCCCCTTCTGACGCAGTGGTTTACCACATCAGATCGTCTGGCACCTTAAAGTCGGCATACGGATCGTCTTCATCCTGCTCTTCCTGGCTAAGGGTGCTGTTTAACACGATGCTATTGGCGTCGCGCTGGGCGATTTTATCCGCCACCACTGCCGGGATAATGGCATATTCATTTTTACCATTCACTTCCAGGCGGGCAATCGCCAGGCGGCCACTGATCAACTGGGCTTGGGTAGTTTTGTCCACTTCGATACGCTTAATCAGGTTGCCATCAGTAAAGTTGAAATCAATATTGCCCCGGCTGATCACAATACGGTTCATCTCAATCAGTTGCTTCACCTGAGCCTTATATTCTTTAGCCAACATAGCCTGCTTTTGTTGTTCGCTCAGTTGCTTATCGCGCTCAATCTGGGCTTTTTTGTTCTCTTCAACCGCTTCACGGGCTTCACGGGCCTGTACCCGGGATTTTTTAGCGGTGCGCTGCACTTTGGCCATCTTCTTGCTGCTCACCAGGCCGGCCTGAAGCAGCTGCTCTTGTAGGGATAGTTTTGCCATCTTTTCTGTAGACCCGTTCTAAAATTTGGGGGGATTATACCTGTAATTTTAGCAGGGCGTAGCGCTAAGTCGTGACGTGTTAACGGTGTAAAAAATCCACGCCTTGGCGTGGATTGTGACTGATGCCTACCAGCGTATGGGACTGGGTTTATTTTTTATTCAGCATCGATTTTAAATCGGCAAACGGGTTATAAGTGGCGGCACCCACATCCTTTTGGGCATCCTCACCGGCTACTACCCGCGTGCCGTATTGATCGGCTTCGGTGTATTTTGAATGTTCATGATCGTGGCAATAGAGGCACAAAAGCTCCCAGTTGCTGCCATCTTCAGGGTTATTGGTGTGATCGTGATCGATGTGATGCACCGTTAGTTCTCGCAGATTAGAGTAAACAAACTCCCTGGAACAACGGCCACAAACCCAAGGGTAGATTTTTAACGCTTTCTCACGATAGCCGCTTTCCAGCCGGGCATAGTTTCTAGGGATTAGAGCCATGACAATTACCTGTTACAAAGTGATGATTCGATGTATCCCATCAATATATCTCACCCACAGGTTAACGGGGGGATTTTTCACAGTGTTCTATCACCGAAGGTTGTTGCTCGATGCCCAACAGTTTTATCTCGGCGAAGTGCTGGCGGAAAAATCAGTGATTTTCCCTAATGGTGGGGGCAGGGGGGGAATAAGGTTGATACTCGTCAATATTAAGCTCACCACGCTATTTGAATATTCTAGCTGATGATCTTATTAATCAGGAATCTGCCACAAAGGCAGATTCCTTTAATATTTAATGAAGGTTTGCGACGTTATGATACACTTTCTGAACATCGTCATCAGCTTCAAGGCCATCAACCAGACCTTCAAAAATAGCTAAATCTTCTGGTGAAAGCTCTACTTCTGTTTGAGCAATCAATTCTAATTCTGTTGTCGAGAACTCAGTAATGCCAATTGCTTTCAGCGCGGCAATACCTTTATGCAGGTCAGTATATTCAGTATAAATAACGATGTTGCCTTCATCCTCGGTTACATCGCGAACATCCACTTCCGCATCAAGCAAAACTTCAAAAATACGGTCAGGATCGGTGCCCTTAAATACAATCACCCCGGTATTGTCAAACATATAGCTGACAGAACCTGCTGCGCCGATGTTGCCCTTCTTTTTATTGAAAATATCGCGAACATTGGCAATAGTACGGTTAACATTTGAGGTCAAGGTTTCAGCAATAACCATTGAACCATTCGGGCCAAAGCCTTCATAACGGCCTGGCACGAAGGTTTCATCCCCGCCGCCTTTAGCTTTTTCAATGGCTTTATCAATAACGTGTTTTGGAACCTGGGCCTGCTTAGCACGTTCAATAACGAACTTTAAAGAGGAGTTCAATTCTGGATCGGGATCACCTTGTTTAGCAGCAGCATAAATTTCTACACCGAATTTTGCATATACGTTAGATGTTGCACCGTCTTTGGCGGTTTTTTTGGCAACAATGTTGGCCCATTTACGTCCCACTGGAACAGTCTCCTCGGCAATGTATTTAGTTTAACACCAGGTTAAAAAACCCGCATGTTTTTCCGACGTATTATATCATGAGCTGTAAATGGTCGTCTACGATAAAAGAAAATAGCAACGCTCACAATATGTTGCTTTGTTTTTAAAAATGGTTAATAACATTGATAGATTATTTG
>CBIFWW010000072.1:0-16663 GCA_966186435.1 uncultured Enterobacteriaceae bacterium | reverse complement strand
GACGGCTGACAAGTAGAAATATTAAAAAAGTTTTTAAGTGCTTACTTTCCAGGCAAAGAGACTACTATTGCCGCTTTTCGCTGAATATTCGCACTAATTCATCAGCGAAATGACTCACTTCCTTCCAATCGGTGTAGACCACTTCTTTAGAGGTATCCGTTTCTCCCCCTGTCATCTTCATAATCAGCCGGATCATGAATTTATCCAGCCAGCGATAACGCGGGTAGCGCAGCGCCCCGGCGAATACTGCCGCCTTGGTTGGCTGCCATGGAGAAGCGGCCAGGAACTTACGGGTATAAAGGTTAGTTTCTGGAGTGTTCTTCTCAGGTTTGCGAGCCACCAGGTTAACGGAGAAGAAAGCACTCGGCATGGCATTGAGCTGAGCCTGATGCTTACGAGTAAATTCCATCAGCACCGGGTGGAAGTGGCCGTAACGTATCGAGGCCCCAATCACCACGCTCTGGTAATCCCTCCATACCACGTTATTCGCCTGGGTGAGATCTAACACATCATTATCCACACCCAGCTTTTTCATCTCACGTGCGAGATAGTTCGCAATCTCGTGGGTTTGCCCATCCCTGGTGGAAAACAGAATCAGCGTTTTCACATTACTCTCCATTTATTCGCGCCAGAACGTTGGGGTAAACAGAACCAGCAAGGTAAAGACTTCAAGACGCCCGAACAGCATATTGGCGATCAGTATCCATTTTGCAATCGGGTTCATGGTGGTGAAGTTATCTGCCACCACCCCTAAGCCCGGCCCAAGGTTATTAAGCGTAGCGGCTACGGAAGCAAAGGCGGAGAAGTCATCTACACCCGTGGCGATAATTGCCAACATACTGACGATAAACACCAGCGCGTAAGCAGAGAAGAACCCCCATACTGCTTCCAGAATACGTTCCGGCAGCGCCCGATTGCCCAGCTTAATGCTATATACCGCATTCGGGTGGACCAGGCGTTTCAGTTCACGGTTACCCTGTTTGAACAGTAAAAGGATACGGATGACTTTCAGGCCGCCGCCCGTTGACCCGGCACAGCCACCGATAAAAGCGGAACACAGTAACAACACCGGAAGGAACAGCGGCCATCGGGCAATACTATCGGTAGTGAACCCGGCAGTCGTTGCCATCGACACCACCTGGAAGAAGGCCTGATTGAGCGTTTGTAGGAAGGTGCTGTAGGTATTGTGGAAGAACAGCACCAAGGTGCAAATCACCACCAGGGTCAGCTGCACCCCGATAAACATGCGGAACTCTGGGTCACGGGAATAGACTTTGAGGCTACGCCCGCTGAGCAAGCCAAAGTGCAGGCCGTAGTTACAGCCGGAGATTAATAAGAAGATGGCAATGATGGTGTTAATGGTCGGGCTATTGAAGTAGCCGACGCTGGCATCATGGGTAGAGAAGCCGCCGATAGCGATGGTGGCAAAGCTATGGCCGATAGCATCGAAGGCGGGCATACCGGCAAACCACAGGGCCAACGCACAGGCGACGGTCAATAAGACATAAATTAGCCACAGGGTTTTAGCTGTCTCAGCAATACGCGGGCGCATTTTATTGTCCTTAAGCGGCCCGGGCATTTCAGCACGGTAAAGCTGCATCCCCCCTACCCCAAGGATAGGCAGAATAGCCACGGCCAGGACGATGATCCCCATCCCCCCGAACCATTGCAGCATCTGGCGATAAAACAGAATGGCGTGAGGTAAGCTATCCAACCCCACCAGCGTAGTCGCCCCTGTGGTTGTCAGGCCGGAGAAGGATTCAAAGAAAGCATCGGTGATGGTCAGGTTTGGCCGCTCGGCAAAGATAAAGGGGAGCGACCCCACGCTGCCCAGCACGGTCCAGAACAGCACCACAATTAAAAACCCTTCGCGGGGTTTGAGTTCGCTCTTCTGGCGGCGGTTCGGCCACCACAGTAACGCACCGATAACCAGCGCCACCATAAAGGTCTGGGTGAATGCCCGCCCGGCACCATCCTTATAGATAAGTGCAACCAGGCCGGGGACGATCATTGTCCCGGAAAATAGAATGACCAACAGACCAACAATACGGGTAATGGCACGAAAATGCATTTCAGCCGCTTCCTTTGATTACTAAAACCAGGGGGGATTATTCTTCAATCGGCACTAATTGCAATGTACCGCGGCTGATATCCGCCAGTTTCTGGGTAAAATCGGCCAGGCAGACCTGTGGTAGCGCAACCCTTAGCCGGATTGTGACTTGAAAGTCACTTTCAACAATATGTCCCCCCACCTGCTCCAGCATTAATTCTATTGCTGCCAGATGGGCATATTCGCACTGCAAAGTATATTCATTCAGCGGCACTTTGCGCAGGGTTTCCACCTGAGCCAGTGCTTGCTGAACGCCACCACTGTAAGCCTTCACTAGGCCGCCAGTGCCCAGCTTAACGCCACCGTAGTAACGCACAACGATCGCAGTAATTTCCCCGATGCCGCTGCCCATGAGCTGCGCCAGCATCGGTTTGCCGGCAGTACCTGCCGGCTCGCCATCATCGGAGAACCCTAGTTGCTGGGAATCATCCGGCGCCCCGGCCACCCAGGCCCAGCAATGATGCCGGGCCTCCGGGTGATCCCGCCGTACAAGCTCTACAAAAACCTTCGCGGCTTCCACCCCATCAGTGTGTGCCAACAGGGTGATGAAGCGGCTCTTCTTCACTTCATGGGACGACACCACCGGTGCCGCCGGGATCAGCCAACTTTCCATTACGCCAGTTTCAGATCGCGGGTCATGTTCTCTACGCTGTTAGCATGGATGACCACGTTATCTTCAATACGAATACCGCCGAATGGCTTCAGAGCCTCGATTTTCTGCCAATCGAAATGTTTACTGAACTGCCCGTCACGCCATGGCGCAAGCAGGGATTCAATAAAGTACAGGCCTGGTTCGATGGTTAACACCATGCCTGGCTCTAGCATACGGGTGCAGCGCAGGTATGGGTATTGAGACGGCGCGGCCAGATGGGTGCCGGTATCGTCCTGCATAAACCCGGCAACATCGTGAACCTGCAAGCCCAGCGGGTGGCCGATACCATGAGGCATAAATGGCCCCGTCAGATCATTCTCCACCATGGCTTCTTCGCTCATGCCGGTGATGATTTGATGGCGGTGCAGGATTTTAGCCAGACGTTGATGGAATTGCAGGTGGTAGTCGGAGTAGCGCACCCCGGCCTGCATAGTGGCGATCAGCGCCTGCTGCTCTTCATTAACGTCTTTGATCAGTTGGGCGAAGTCGCTATCTGGTTGAGTAGTCCAGGTGCGGGTCAGATCGGCGGCATAGCCGTTATATTCAGCCCCGGCGTCCAGCAGGAAGCTACGCACTTCCGCAGGCGCGCGGTGATCAAGCTTGGTGTAATGCAGCACTGAAGCGTGCTCATTCAACGCCACAATATTGCTATAAGGCACGTCAGTGTCGCGGTGGCCGGTGGCGGTGAGGTAAGCCTGGTTGATGTCGAACTCACTCATGCCAGACAGGAAGGCTTCTTCCGCCGCACGGTGGCCTTCAACGGCCATCTTCTGCGCTTCACGCATGCAAGACAGCTCATAAGGCGTTTTGTAAGCACGATAGTAGTGCAGGTAATCAATCACCCCTTTCGGGTTGATCTTGTCTGCGCTGATACCCACCTGAAGGGCGCGCTCCGGCACCGGGCCAATATAGCCGATGTTGCCACGGTTGGCCGGAAGCTGGCTGCCAATGCCATCGGCTTTCGGCAGTGCGACAAGGTCAATGTCCTGAGTCCAGTAAGCATCCGGTAATGGCTCGACGTTATGCCAGTAATCTACTGGCAGGTAGAACCAAAGCTTAGGCTTGTTGACACCATCCACCAGCAGCCAGCAGTTAGGCACCTGGGTGACCGGTACCCACGCTTTGAACTGCGGGTTTACTTTGAATGGGTACGGGTGATCGTCAAGAAATACGTTTATTAATTCGCCGGAGTGAATCAGCAATGCATCCAGGTTAGAGCGTGCAAGTACGTTGCGAGTGCGCTCCTGTAATGTTGCCAGGTGTTCTTTATATTGTGCGGCAAGAGACTCCATCATTTACCCTTGTGGTTGGCTTTTAACGCCAGCATCTTAGCACAGCCGCTTAATGGCCGGTCCATTTCCCCCTTCCGTGATCCCCCCTGCAAAAAATTAAAGAGTAATTTGCATTTTATTAACATAAAATCCACACTCCGTCTCATCTGGTACGACCAGATCCCATTGCTGGATTCAGGAGACCACCATGCTCTACCAAGGCGACACCGTACATCTAGACTGGCTGGAAGATGGCATTGCAGAATTGATTTTTGATGCCCCCGGCTCAGTGAACAAGCTCGACACAGCCACCGTAGCCAGCCTTAACCAGGCGCTGGATGTGTTAGAGAAGCAAAGCGGCCTCAAGGGCCTGCTGCTCAGCTCCCGTAAACCGGCGTTTATCGTTGGTGCGGACATTACCGAATTCCTGTCCTTGTTCCTGGTACCGCAGGAGCAACTTTCCGAATGGCTGCACTTTGCCAACAGTGTGTTTAATCGCTTGGAAGATTTACCGGTCCCTACTGTGGCAGCGGTGAACGGCTATGCCCTTGGCGGCGGCTGCGAATGCGTGCTGGCGACCGATTACCGCTTGGCCTCCCCGGATCTGCGCATTGGTTTGCCGGAAGTGAAGCTCGGCATCATGCCTGGTTTCGGTGGCTCGGTGCGTATGCCGCGCCTGCTGGGTGCCGATAGCGCCCTGGAAATTATTGCTGCCGGGAAAGATGTCGGTGCCGAGCAAGCCCTGAAGATAGGTCTGGTGGATGGCGTGGTTGCCGCAGACAAGCTGCGTGAAGGTTCACTGCGCCTACTGCATGATGCCGTGGCCGGTAAACTGGATTGGAAAGCCAAGCGCGCCCCTAAGCTTGAGCCATTAAAGCTCAGCAAGATTGAAGCAACCATGAGCTTCACTATCGCCAAAGGCATGGTGGCCCAGACCGCCGGCAAACATTATCCGGCCCCAATGACGGCGGTGAAGACCATTGAAGCCGCCGCAGGCTTTGGCCGCGAAAAGGCCCTCGCCCTGGAGAACCAAAGCTTTGTGCCATTGGCGCATACCAATGAAGCCCGCGCCCTGGTGGGGATTTTCCTCAATGATCAGTTCGTCAAAGCCAAAGCCAAGAAGCTGACCAAAGATACCGAAACGCCAAAACAGGCCGCCGTGCTCGGTGCCGGTATCATGGGTGGCGGCATTGCTTACCAGTCAGCCTGGAAAGGCGTGCCGGTGATCATGAAGGACATCAACGACAAGTCCCTGACCTTGGGGATGAGCGAAGCCGCCAAGCTGCTAAATAAACAGTTGGAGCGCGGCAAGATTGATGGCCTGAAGCTGGCGGGTGTTATCGGCACCATCCAACCAACCCTGGATTATGCCGGGTTTGATCGGGTAGATGTGGTAGTTGAAGCTGTGGTTGAAAACCCGAAGATCAAAAAAGCCGTGCTGGCAGAGACAGAAGACAAAGTCCGCCCGGGCACCGTGCTGGCATCCAATACCTCCACTATCCCTATCAGCGAACTGGCCAGCGCCCTGAAACGCCCGGAAGATTTCTGCGGGATGCACTTCTTTAACCCGGTACACCGTATGCCGCTGGTTGAGGTGATCCGCGGCGAGAAAACCACCGATGCCACCATCGCCAAAGTGGTTTCCTGGGCCAGTAAGATGGGCAAAACCCCGATCGTGGTGAACGATTGCCCGGGCTTCTTTGTGAACCGGGTACTGTTCCCCTACTTTGCCGGCTTTAGCCAGTTGCTGCGCGACGGGGCCGACTTCCGCCAGATCGATAAAGTGATGGAGAAGAAATTCGGCTGGCCAATGGGCCCGGCTTATCTGCTGGATGTGGTCGGGATTGATACCGCCCACCATGCGCAGGCGGTCATGGCCGCTGGCTTCCCGGCGCGGATGCAGAAAGATTACCGCGATGCCATCGATGCCATGTTTGACGCCGGGCGCTTTGGTCAGAAGACCGGCCAAGGCTTCTATCGCTATACCCAGGACAGTAAAGGCAAGCCGCGTAAAGAGCAGGATGAAACCACTGATGCCCTGCTGGCTGAAGTAAGCAAACCAAAGCGCGAATTCAGCGACGAAGAGATCATCGCCCGCATGATGATCCCGATGGTCAATGAAGTGGTGCTGTGCCTGGAGGAAGGCATTATTGCCTCCCCGGCTGAAGCGGATATGGCGCTGGTGTATGGCCTGGGCTTCCCTCCGTTCCACGGCGGTGCCTTCCGTTGGCTCGATACCTTAGGCAGCGCCCGCTATGTGGACATGGCCCAAAGCTATCAGCCACTTGGCGCACTGTATGCCGTTCCCGCTGGCCTGCAACAGAAAGCCCGCCAGAACGAAGCCTATTATCCCCCCGTGGAGCCTGCCCAACCGGTAGCTGAACAGAAACGGGCCTGAGGAGTGAATATGGAAAAGGTAGTGATCGTTGATGCAATCCGCACCCCGATGGGCCGCTCTAAAGGGGGCGCCTATCGCCAGGTTCGTGCGGAGGATTTGTCTGCTCACCTGATGCGTGCCCTGCTGGCCCGTAACCCGGCGGTAGAACAGACCGCGCTGGATGACATCTATTGGGGTTGCGTGCAACAAACCCTGGAGCAGGGCTTTAACATTGCCCGTAACGCCGCCTTGCTGGCCGAGATCCCCCATTCTGTACCGGCAACCACCGTGAATAGACTGTGCGGTTCTTCTATGCAAGCACTGCATGACGCCGCCCGCATGATCATGACCGGCGATGCCCAAATCTGCATGGTGGGTGGCGTGGAGCATATGGGCCATGTACCGATGAGCCACGGGGTGGACTTCCACCCTGGTCTGAGCCGTAGCGTGGCAAAAGCCGCAGGTATGATGGGGCTGACCGCAGAAATGCTGTCCCGAATGCACGGGATAAGCCGTGAAATGCAGGATGCCTTTGCCGCCCGTTCACACCAGCGTGCCTGGGCAGCCACTCAGGCCGGGCGCTTTAAGAATGAAATCATCCCCACCGGCGGTCACGATGCTGACGGGGTATTGAAGAGTTTTGACTATGACGAAGTGATCCGCCCGGAAACCACGGTTGAAAGCCTGGCCGCCCTGCGCCCGGCCTTTGATCCGGTTAGCGGGACAGTGACCGCAGGCACCTCCTCGGCGTTATCGGACGGTGCCGCCGCTATGCTGGTGATGAGCGCCAGCCAGGCGAAGGCGCTGGGCCTTAAGCCCCGGGCTGAAATCCGTTCCATGGCGGTGGTCGGCTGCGACCCTTCTATTATGGGTTACGGCCCGGTTCCAGCCTCAAAGTTGGCACTGAAAAAGGCCGGTCTGAGCACCAGTGATATCGGCCTGTTCGAAATGAATGAAGCATTTGCGGCCCAGATCCTGCCGTGCATAAAAGATCTCGGGTTGATGGAACAGATCGACGACAAAATTAACTTGAATGGCGGGGCCATTGCGCTTGGCCACCCGTTGGGTTGCTCCGGGGCGCGTATCACCACTACCCTGCTGAACCTGATGGAAGCCAAAGACGTACAGTTTGGTTTGGCTACCATGTGTATCGGGCTGGGCCAGGGTATCGCCACGGTTATCGAACGCGTGTAACGCTTGCAATAAAAAGCCCGGCGTAAATAGCCTGGCTCTCTTTTGATGTAACGTTCCCGCCTGTCAGGGGCGGGTTTTTTATTGCCGAATTAGATGAAGGCGAAGGCATCACCAAACATACGCTCTTCCAGAGCGCCACGCTCACTGGTGAACAGTTCGCGGGCAATCTTGGCCATTTCAAAACGGCCAGCTATATAAATATCGTGCTCAGCCAGAGAGCCATAATCCTGCAATACTGCCGTTAGCACGGTGCCCGAACGGCCACGCCAGCCCTCAGCAGGCTGCTCAACCACAGCTTCAACCCGCAATCCTGGGTGCTTCACTGAGAGCGCCTCGAGTTCAGACAGGTCATACAGGTGCTGCTCTTCACGGCCACCCCAGTAAATCGCGATATCACGATTAGGGTTACGCTCCAGGGCCGTAAGTAAAATCGAACGCACGTAGGAGAAGCCAGTCCCCCCGGCAATCAGCACCAAAGGGCGATCTTCTTCTTCACGCAGCCAGGCTTCCCCATGAGGGATATCCACCACAATCTCTTGCTGTTGCAAAATTCTATCCATTACGGCCATGGCGTATAAATTCAGCTCGGACGCGCCAATGTGTAATTCGATATATTCTTGCTGGCTCGGGGTAGAGGCCATAGAGAACGGACGCTTATCGCGCTCATCCATGACTACCATCAGATACTGCCCGGCACGAAATGAAAACGCATCGGCCGGGAGCAAATGCACGCGGTATACCGTATCGGTGATAGCCTCTACTGAGGTAACTTTACAGCTTAAGGTTGTCATGCATCCCCTCTGTCGGGTCAAGTAGGCAAAGGGCAACGCTAATTGCGCGCGCCCGGTTCAAATATCGCCAGTTCATCCCATATGGCGTCGATACGTGCAGTGACCTGCGGGTCCTTTTTGATGGGTCTCCCCCACTCTCGATCGGTTTCACCCGGCCACTTGTTAGTGGCGTCCAGCCCCATTTTGGAGCCGAGGCCTGAAACCGGCGAAGCAAAATCAAGGTAATCTATTGGCGTATTTTCCACCAGTACTGTATCGCGTGCCGGATCCATCCGGGTGGTAATGGCCCAAATGACGTCATTCCAGTCCCGAGCGTTTACATCGTCATCGCAGACAATCACAAACTTGGTATACATAAACTGGCGTAAGAACGACCAGACGCCCATCATCACCCGCTTAGCATGGCCCGCGTATTGTTTTTTGATAGTTACCACCGCCAGGCGATAAGAACAGCCTTCGGGCGGCAGATAGAAATCAACAATCTCCGGGAACTGCTTTTGCAGGATCGGCACAAACACCTCATTCAGAGCCACACCCAATACCGCTGGCTCATCAGGCGGGCGGCCGGTGTAGGTCGAATGGTAAATCGCATCTTCCCGGCGGGAAATATGGGTGACGGTGAATACCGGGAAGCTATCTACTTCGTTGTAGTAACCGGTGTGATCGCCGTAAGGGCCTTCCGGGGCCATCTCCCCCTGTTCGATGTAGCCTTCCAGCACAATTTCAGCACTGGCGGGGACTTCAAGATCGTTGGACAGGCACTTCACTACTTCCGTCTTGGTACCACGGAGCAACCCGGCAAAGGCATACTCAGATAAGGTATCCGGCACCGGCGTCACGGCACCAAGGATGGTGGCCGGGTCAGCCCCTAAGGCGACGGAGACCGGGAAGCGCTCGCCCGGATGTTGCTGGCACCACTCCTGGTAATCCAGGGCGCCGCCGCGATGGGAGAGCCAACGCATAATCAGTTTGTTTTTGCCAATCAGCTGCTGGCGATAGATCCCCAAATTCTGGCGCTCTTTATGTGGCCCACGGGTAACGGTCAGCCCCCAGGTGATAAGCGGCGCGGCGTCTTCCGGCCAGCACTGCATTATCGGGATGCGGCTCAAATCCACATCATCCCCGGTGGTCACCACCTGCTGGCAGGGTGCCCCGCGCAGCCGCTTAGTTGGCATATTCAGGACTTGCTTAAATTGCGGCAATTTATCGAACAGGTCGCGGAAGCCTTTCGGTGGCTCCGGCTCTTTCAGGAAGGCCAGTAGTTTGCCCACTTCACGCAGGGAGCTAACATCATCTTGGCCCATCCCCATCGCCACGCGTTTGGGAGTACCGAATAAATTGCACAGCACGGGCATTTGGTAACCGGTTGGGTTTTCAAAGAGCAGCGCCGGGCCACCGGCTCGCAAAGTGCGATCGGCGATTTCGGTCATTTCCAGGTAAGGGTCAACGGGCAGTGTGATGCGTTTTAACTCACCTTGTTCTTCAAGGAGCCTGATAAAGTCGCGGAGATCCTGGTATTTCATGCAGTTTTCGTCACATCCGAATTAAGGGGCCATTATACGGCGTTAAGGCTGACCATGCTGTAATTTTGTTAAATAATGGTGAAGATATGGCTACAAATCATAATGGGTGTATCGTCTATCGCAGGACGGGTGCTTTTGATATTCTGCGCCCAGGCAAATATTAAAGAGTCATTATGCAATCTTGGTATCTAATTTACTGTAAGCGTGGGCAAATTCTGCGTGCTAAAGAACATCTTGAACGCCAAGATGTTGACTGCCTTACCCCGATGATCACCCTCGAAAAAATGGTGCGTGGGAAGAGGACCACTGTCTCGGAGCCGTTGTTCCCCAATTACCTGTTTGTGCATTTTGATCCTGAGGATATTCATACCACCACCATCAGCGCTACCCGTGGGGTCAGCCATTTTGTGCGCTTTGGCACCCAGCCTGCCACCGTACCGGAAGCCGTGATTGGCCATTTGACCCATTTCCAGCCTGAAGGGGTTACCGATCCGCAAACACCTTACCCGGGCGATAGCGTGGTTATCACCGATGGGGCATTTACCGGGCTGGAGGCTATTTTTTTTGAGCCGGACGGCGAAGCCCGCTCTATGCTGTTGCTGAATATCCTTAATAAACAAGTGATGCAAAGTATCCGCAATACCACTTTCAAGAAGGTTTAACCTGCCCCCAGGTTAGAAATCCACGCCGAATACCTGCCGCACATTGTTATCCGTTGCGGCAATCAGTTTCTCCAGCGATTCACCCCGCCAGTGAGCCACCCGCTCAGCAATATGGGGCAGATAAGCGGGTTCATTACGCCTTGATGCAGGTTTGGGCTTCATATCCCGCGCCAACAGATAAGGTGCATCGGTTTCCAGCATCAGCTGGTTTAACGGAATACCTGACAACAGCGCCCGCAGATCCAGGCCGCGCCGCTCGTCACAAACCCAACCGGTGATCCCCAGATACAGCCCTTTATCCAGGCAGGCCTGAGCCTCTTCAGCGGAGCCGGTAAAGCAATGCAACACTGCACCCGGTAGCTTATCCAGCCACGGCGTAAGCAGGGCCATAAACCGATGGTGGGCTTCGCGGCAGTGCATAAACACCGGCATGCCGAGTTCTGCCGCCAGCGCCAGCTGGGCGCTAAAGGCCTGCTCTTGTTCCACCGGGGTGGAGAAGTTGCGGTTAAAATCGAGTCCACATTCTCCGATAGCGCGAACCCAAGGCTTATGGGCTAGCACGGCTAGTTGCTGCGCGGTGTCATCATTCCAGCTACTGGCATCATGGGGGTGAACCCCAGCCGTAGACCAACAGCCGTTGAACTGCTGGGCCATCTCTGCCGCCCGCTGGCTTTCGACCAAATTGGTGCCGGTAATCAGCATCCCTGAGACGCCCGCCTGATGTGCCCGCGCCACTACATCTGCGCTGTCTTTGGCAAACTGGCTGCTGGTGAGGTTTACGCCAATATCAAACATAGTGCCCCTTAAAACAAAACCGCCAGAAGGCGGTTTTAATAATTATTCTTTATGTTCTGCAGCATCAGTGTCAGGGTCGGAGGCTTCGTCTTCTTCTTCCGGCGGCCGACGCTTACCAACGTAGAAGCGGGAGAAGAACACCCCCACCTCGAACAGGAAGTACATCGGAATAGCCAGCAGTGTCTGAGAGAACACATCCGGCGGCGTCAACATCATGCCGATAATAAAAGCACCCACTAATACGTAAGGACGTTTTTTCTTTAGATCTTCCGGGGTGGTTATACCCAGCCAGCACAGCAGAACGATGGCAACCGGGACTTCAAAAGAAGCGCCGAAGGCCATAAACAATGCCATGACGAAATCCAGATAGTTAGTGATATCCGTGGATATCACTACCCCGGCCGGCGCGGTTTTAGTCAAGAAGCCAAATGCCAGTGGGAACACCACAAAGTAGGCAAAGGCCATACCGATATAAAACAGCAGCGAGCTGGAAACCAGTAACGGCACTATCAGGCGGCGTTCATGTTTATACAGCGCCGGGGCGATAAAAGCCCAAACCTGGTACAGAATGACCGGCGCTGACAGAATCACCGACACCATGATGGTCAGCTTGATTGGGGTGAAGAACGGTGATGCCACATCAGTGGCAATCATGCTAGCCCCGGCTGGCATCTGTGACATCAGCGGTGCAGCAATCAGCTGGTAGATGTCATTGGCGAAATAGACCAGGCACAAGAAAATGACGAAAACGGAGATGATGCAATTCATTAACCGTTTGCGTAGCTCAATCAGGTGACTGATTAAAGGTTGGGTATCTTCGACAGCCATGATCAGGATTTATCACTTGATGGTTGTGATGGGACGGGGGCCTTCTCCGCTGGTTTAACTGAGATAGTACCTTCCAACGTTTTTTCTGCCACCTCGGCTACCGGCGTATTAACTACAGCCTCTTCAACCTCAGGCTTTACCGCTGCAGTCTCTTCAACCACAGGCTGCGGTTTTTGGGCTGGCGACTGGGCTTGAGAATCAGCAGCCCCCGGCGTTACCCCTTCGCGATCAGCTTCAGCGTTTTTCACCACCGGATTATGGATGGTGTTGGCTTCATCACTCACTTGCTCGGGTTCTGGCTCGGTTTGGGTGTAGGAACGCTTCATGGATTCTGCGGCTTCACGCAATTCTTCCATGGAGGCTTTCAGTTCCGGGGTCAGGTTATCCAGACTCGCTTTCTCAACCTTCTTAAGGCTGTCCTGGAATTCCTGGAGCTTGAGCTCTTTAGACAGCTCGCTTTGTACGGTGGTTGCCAGGGAACGCAGTGCGCGCACCCAGCCTGCCACGGTTTTAACCGCCACAGGCAGGCGTTCCGGCCCCAAAACCACGAGGCCGATGACGAACACCAATACTAATTCGCTAAAACCGATATCGAACACGAATTACACCTACTCTTTGTCACTGCTCTTGGCTTCGTCTTTCTTTACGTCGCTAGGTTTTTCAGAGAGCGATTGGGTTGTGAAATCAGCGTCCTGTGCTGTTTTCTCATGTTTTTGCTTGTCTGCATCGTCACTCATGGCCTTTTTGAAACCTTTGATGGACGCACCTAGATCAGATCCCAGGGAACCCAGTTTCTTAGTACCGAATAACAAAACAACAATGACAACGATAATAAGAAGTTGCCAGATACTGATACCGCCCATAATGATCCTCTCTTGATAATTGGTTCCGTCACCGCAGCATTATACGGTACGTATTCCTTCCATGACGATTTAAATTCAGCCAGTGCGGCACCAGCCAACAATCCAGCTGACAAGACCTGCACCCATTAGCCACGCTGGTTGGAACCCCCACTCGGGACGATTGATCAACAACAGCGCACCGCAGATGATAAGGGTAGCCCCGATACCGAATAAGTAACGGGATTGGGCCTGTCTAACGTGATGGACTCGAATTTCCTGGGCGATTTTATCAACACTTTGCTGCAAGTATTTGCCCTGGCGCAAACTGTCGTAGACCAGTTCAGGAATTTCCGGCATTTTTTCAATCCAGAAAGGTGCTTTATCTTTTAATGAGCGGAACAAGGCCGGTAAACCGACCTGATCCCGCAGCCAGGATTCAAGGAAAGGCTTAGCCGTTTTCCACAGGTCCAGCTGTGGATAAAGCTGGCGCCCTACCCCTTCCACATATAGTAGAGTCTTCTGTAACAACACCAGCTGAGGCTGCACTTCCATATTGAAGCGGCGGGCAGTGTTAAACAGGTTCAGCAGCACGTGGCCAAAGGAGATCTCCGACAGCGGCTTTTCGAAAATAGGCTCACACACCGTGCGAATGGCAAATTCAAAATCTTCCACGTTGGTATCAGCCGGAACCCAGCCAGAATCCACATGCAGCTCCGCCACTTTGCGGTAATCCCGGTTGAAGAAAGCAAGGAAGTTCTCCGCCAGGTAGCGTTTATCTTGTTTATTTAATGAACCCACAATCCCGCAGTCGATACCGATGTATTGCGGATCGTGGGGATGCTCGTAGCTGACAAAGATGTTGCCGGGGTGCATGTCCGCGTGGAAGAAGCTGTCACGGAACACTTGGGTGAAGAACACTTGTACCCCGCGCTCTGCCAACAACTGCATATTGGTACCAATACTGTTCAAGGTGGCGGTGTCTGATACTGGGATGCCGTAAATGCGCTCCATCACCATCATGTCGTGATTACAGAAGTCGGAATAGACTTCGGGGATATACAGCATCGGGCTGTTTTCAAAGTTACGACGCAGTTGAATAGCGTTAGCCGACTCACGGGCCAGGTTCAGCTCATCTAACAAAGTTTTTTCGTAATCCCGCACCACTTCCAGTGGACGCAAGCGGCGGCCATCTGGCAGCAGGCGTGGAACCCAGCGAGCCAGACGATAGATAAGCTTCATGTCCGCTTTGATGATTGGCAGGATATCCGGGCGGATAACCTTGATCACCACCTCTTTGCCATTGGATTTCAGGCGTGCGGTGTGTACCTGAGCAATGGATGCCGAGGCAAGCGGCTCAATATTAAAATCATCAAACCAGGCTTCAATGGGCAGACCGCCCATGGCTTTTTCGATTTGCTGCTTTGCACGATTCCCATCAAAAGGAGCCACTTTGTCCTGCAACATCGCCAGCTGATCGGCAATCAACGGTGGGAATAAATCCCGGCGGGTTGAGAGCATCTGCCCAAATTTAATCCATACCGGGCCAAGGTGTTGTAGCGCCAGCCGCAGCCGCTCGCCTAGCAGCTTGTCTTTGTGGCGGTTGGGTATCCAGAACAATATGCGCCGCCCTATCCGCAGGGGCAGCGTAATGCGCATTTTGGGGATTAGTTCATCAAGCCCGTAACTCAGGAAGGTATGAACAATAAAATACAGGCGGCGTAATTCACCTGGCGTCATTTAGCCTCCAGCTTCTCCAGCCGCTTATTAAGAGTTTCCGTTGCACGTTCCAGGGCCGAAGTTTCCTCTGCAAACCAGGCGGTTTCCAGGGGGCCGGGCGCCAGGCGCCACTCTTCGGTTATTGATTCCGCCACATAGCGGGTGTGCCGTTGAAAGGCGCGTTTAATAAGACCACCGCCGGTATGGGCGATTTTGCGTAAGCCTTCCGCTGCCACATCGCCAATCCACGGGGCCAGCAACTCGGTAGGGTCCAACTCCGCCAGATCGAGCAAGGCCATCAGGTTTTGTACTACCTGAACGTCACCGGTGACTTCCAGCTCACCACTGCGGATTAGGCTGGTTAACTGCTGGCGATCGCGCACCTTCACCAGCACCGGGAGTTGGGTGATCACGGTGCAATCCGCCAGCCCATCCCAGGCAGCCAGTACATCAAGCTGCTGTTCGCTAAAAACCAGAACCAGCGGGGTGCGCAGCTCTTTTATATCCAGGCGCAGCACTTTACCCAGCAGGCGCTGGCGCGCTGGCTTAAGGGCGGCATCCCGATATAAAAAGGTGTTGAGGCCTTTTTCCAGGGCTGCCGTCAATACCGGCGTCAAAGGCATGGTCATCGCCATCTTAGAATTTATACCCACGATGCAGGGCGACAATGCCACCGGTGAGGTTGAAGTAAGTGGTATTTTCAAAGCCTGCTTCATTCATCATGCCCTTTAGGGTTTCCTGATCCGGGTGCATGCGAATGGATTCTGCGAGGTAGCGATAACTTTCCGAATCCTGAGCCACCACTTCACCAATACGCGGCAAAATGTGAAAAGAGTAAGCGTCATAGGCTTTATTGAGCGGATCAAGCAGTGGCTTGGAAAACTCCAGCACCAATAAGCGGCCACCTGGCTTCAATACGCGGTACATGGAGCGCAGCGCTTTGTCTTTATCGGTCACGTTACGCAGGCCAAAAGAGATGGTGATGCAGTCAAAGGTGTTATCCGGGAAGGGCAGCGCCTCGGCATTGGCCTGGACATAACTCACATTGCCAACGATACCGGTGTTACGCAGCTTTTCACGGCCCATTTTCAGCATAGAGTCATTGATATCCGCCAGCACCACTTCACCGGTTTCGCCCACCAGACGCGAGAATTTCGCGGTTAAGTCACCGGTGCCACCGGCCAGATCCAGCACACGCTGACCGCGACGTACACCACTGCAATCAATAGTGAAACGTTTCCACAGGCGGTGAATACCAAATGACATCAGGTCATTCATTACGTCGTACTTAGCGGCGACGGAGTGAAATACATGAGCGACCATATCGGCTTTCTCAGCTTTGGCAACTGTGCGGAAGCCAAAGTGTGTTGTTTCTTGTGATTCCTCAACCATCTCAATGCCTGTTTATCAAAAAAATGTTCGTGAAGTGTAACAGATCAGGCGCGATAACCCTACGTTCGCGCCGCCTGGCCGCACCGGTTGTTCAGACACCCTGCGCCCGCTGTAGACCGCTGCTTTGGCTGCTTTCATCAGCGCCATCCTCAGCAAAGCCCCCTTCTAGCCGCAGACTATCTTCGTCCTCCTGGCGGGCCTGGTCCATCAGATCGGGATTAATTTCCCGCTTAACTTCAACCCCTAAGCTACGGAACCCTTCAGCCTGAACTAGTAAATTCCCGCGCCCGTGGGCCAGCTTTTTCATGGCCTGGCGGTAGTTGTCTTGAGCTTTATCGAGGCTTTGGCCGATGGCCGACATATCATCCACAAAAAGACGCATTTTGTCGTACAGGCGGCTGGCGCGGTCGGCAATCAGCTGGGCATTGCGGCTTTGGTGCTCATAGCGCCACAGGTTGGCGTTTGTGGGGTGCGCGTCCTGGTGCGTGGTTGGGGTGTGTTTGTTTTTAT
>CBIFWW010000071.1:0-16944 GCA_966186435.1 uncultured Enterobacteriaceae bacterium | reverse complement strand
AACCCCTGAGTGGTTAAGCTCGCATTTCCCAGGGAGTTACGCTTGTTAACTCCCACTCATTTCACTTTCGTCTTCCAGCAGCCACTACGTGCTGGCACGCCGCAAATCACCATTCTCGGCCGCCAGAACTCGCTGGGGCATCCCCGCATCGGTCTTACCGTCGCCAAGAAAAACGTCAAACGCGCCCACGAACGCAACCGGATTAAACGCCTGACGCGTGAAAGCTTCCGTTTACGTCAGCATGAACTGCCCGCAATGGATTTCGTGGTAGTGGCGAAGCGTGGGGTGGCAGACCTGGATAACCAGGCGCTTAGCGAAGCGTTGGAAAAGTTATGGCGTCGCCATTGTCGCCTGGCTCGCGGCTCCTGATTGCCCTGATCCGGGTCTATCAAACCCTGATTAGTCCGCTACTCGGGCCACACTGTCGTTTCACTCCCACTTGTTCTCAGTATGGAATTGAGGCCTTGCGCAGGTTTGGGGTGATAAAAGGCGGTTGGTTGACAGTGAAACGCGTATTAAAATGCCACCCTTTGAACCCCGGTGGGGACGACCCTGTCCCGCCTGGACCCTTTGATACCAGAGAACACTAACGATGGATTCGCAACGCAATCTCCTTATCATCGCTTTGTTGTTCGTGTCTTTCATGATCTACCAAGCCTGGGAGCAAGACCACGCTCCGCAACCACAGGTGCAGCAGACCACGCAGACCACGACCAACGCAGCGGGCAGCGCCGCAGACCAGGGCGTACCAGCCAGTGGCCAGGGTAAACTGATCACAGTTAAAACTGACGTCCTTTCACTGGCCATCAACACCCGTGGTGGTGATGTTGAGCAAGCTCTGCTGCTGACATACCCGAAAGAACTGCGTTCAAACGAACCGTTCCAACTGCTGGAAAGCACGCCTGACTTCATTTACCAGGCGCAAAGCGGCTTAACCGGTCGTGATGGCCCGGACAACCCAGCTAACGGCGCACGTCCACTGTACAATGTCGATAAAGATGCGTTTGTGATGGCCGATGGCCAGAATGAATTGCAGATCCCGATGACCTGGACTGATGCCGCTGGCAACACCTTCACCAAAACCTACACCTTTAAACGTGGTGAGTTTGCGGTGAGCGTGAGCTACGACGTGAAAAACGCCGGTGCTAAGCCGCTGGAAGTCGCAGAATTCGGTCAGCTGAAGCAATCCATTAAACTGCCTGCCGTGCGCGACACTGGCAGCAGCAATTTTGCGTTGCATACCTTCCGCGGTGCGGCTTACTCCACCCCGGATGAGAAATACGAAAAATACAAATTCGATACCATCGAAGAAAATGACAACCTGAATATCAGCGCCAAAGGCGGCTGGGTTGCCATGTTGCAGCAGTACTTTGCAACGGCATGGATCCCGAATTCAGCCAACACCAGCAACTTCTACACCAACAACCTGGGTAACGGCGTTGCGGCCATTGGCTACAAATCTGCACCGGTACTGGTTCAGCCAGGTCAGAGCAGCCAGCTGAAATCCACCCTGTGGGTTGGCCCGGAAATTCAGGACAAAATGGCTGCCGTTGCGCCACACCTGGATCTGACCGTGGATTACGGTTGGCTGTGGTTCATCTCTCAGCCGCTGTTTAAACTGCTGAAGTTTATTCAGAGCTTTGTGGGTAACTGGGGCTTCTCCATCATCGTTATCACCTTTATCGTTCGTGGTATCATGTACCCGCTGACCAAAGCGCAGTACACCTCCATGGCGAAGATGCGCATGTTGCAGCCTAAGATTCAGGCGATGCGTGAGCGTCTGGGCGACGATAAACAGCGTATCAGCCAGGAAATGATGGCTCTGTACAAGTCGGAAAAAGTAAACCCGCTGGGTGGCTGCTTCCCGCTGATTATTCAGATGCCGATCTTCCTTGCGCTGTACTACATGCTGAGCGCCTCGGTTGAACTGCGTCATGCGCCGTTTATCCTGTGGATCCATGACCTGTCCGCGCAAGACCCGTACTACATCCTGCCGATCATCATGGGCGCGACCATGTTCTTCATCCAGAAGATGTCGCCGACCACCGTGACCGACCCGATGCAGCAGAAGATCATGACCTTTATGCCGGTCATCTTTACGGTCTTCTTCCTGTGGTTCCCGTCTGGCCTGGTGCTGTACTATATCGTCAGCAACCTGGTGACCATTCTCCAGCAGCAACTGATTTACCGTGGATTGGAAAAACGTGGTTTGCATAGCCGCGATAAAAAGAAGTCCTGATAAATCATTAAAATGCTAAGGGAAGGCGGTCAAATGACCGCCTTCTTTTTTTATTAATCGCAGAGAAATTTCATGAGCCAAAACGACACTATCGTCGCGCAGGCAACCCCACCGGGACGCGGTGGTGTGGGCATCCTGCGCGTTTCAGGCCGCGATGCCCGCCTGGTCGCTGAAACGGTACTCGGCAAGCTGCCAAAGCCACGCTATGCGGATTACCTGCCATTCCGTAACGCCGACAATTCGATACTCGATCAGGGTATTGCCCTATGGTTCCCGGGGCCGAACTCCTTTACCGGGGAAGACGTGCTGGAGCTACAAGGCCACGGCGGCCCGGTGATTCTGGATCTGCTGCTGAAACGCATCCTCACCATCCCCGGTTTACGCATTGCTAATCCAGGGGAGTTCTCTGAACGCGCCTTCCTGAACGATAAACTGGATTTGGCACAGGCAGAAGCCATTGCCGACCTGATCGACGCCAGCTCTGAGCAGGCGGCCCGTTCTGCGGTAAATTCACTTCAGGGCGCTTTCTCCGGCAAGATAAACCAGCTGGTTGAGGCGTTAACCCACCTGCGTATTTACGTGGAAGCGGCCATCGACTTCCCCGATGAAGAGATCGATTTCCTCTCTGACGGCAAAATTGAAGCCCAGCTTAACGGCGTGATGGCGGATCTGGATGCTGTACGCTCTGAGGCGCGCCAGGGTAGCCTGCTGCGTGAAGGGATGAAGGTGGTGATTGCCGGGCGCCCAAACGCCGGTAAATCGAGCCTGCTGAATGCGCTGGCAGGCCGTGAAGCTGCCATCGTCACCGACATCGCCGGCACCACCCGCGACGTCCTGCGTGAGCACATCCACATTGATGGCATGCCGCTGCATATCATCGACACCGCGGGCCTGCGTGAAGCCAGTGACGAAGTCGAACGCATTGGTATTGAGCGTGCCTGGCAGGAGATCGAACAGGCTGACCGGGTGCTGTTTATGGTGGATGGCACCACCACCGAGGCCACCAATCCAGCGGCGATCTGGCCAGACTTTATCGCCCGCCTGCCTGCCACACTGCCGATTACCGTGGTACGCAACAAAGCCGATATCACCGGCGAAGCCCTTGGCTTAAGCGAAGAGAACGGCCATACGCTGATTCGCCTCTCAGCCCGTACCGAAGGAGGGGTGGATGCCCTGCGTGACCATCTGAAGCAGAGCATGGGCTTTGAAACCAATATGGAGGGGGGCTTCCTGGCCCGCCGCCGCCACCTCCAGGCGCTGGGGCAAGCCGCCAACCATCTGGAGCAAGGTAAATCCCAGTTACTGGGTGCCTGGGCCGGTGAGCTGTTGGCTGAAGAGCTACGCCTGGCACAACAAAGCCTGAGCGAAATCACCGGGGAATTCACCTCTGATGATTTACTGGGCCGCATCTTCTCGAGCTTCTGTATCGGTAAGTAACATCATCCAGTGCGATAGCCAGCCAAAGGAATGGTGGCTATCGCAACTGGCCTAAATAATTTGTTTTGATAACGATTTTAGCCCCGGTATTCACTCTACATGATGATATAGGGGAATGACTTATAAGCATTCATTGCGGAAATTTATTGTAAATTTCCCGCCCCACTCTTCCATGTAACAGGTTTCAGCATTAAAACTGGTTAAAAGCAAAGCACTGGTATGGGTCCGAAACCCGCCACTTCACGCTTTGCAGCAATGTCACAGCCCTTTATCAAGGAGAGAAAAATGGCGTCCCACTTTGCACGCGGGGTGATTAATCCCCGGCACCTGACATCCTCCCGGATCCCCCCTTCCTGCCACGATATTGCCCGCCGCCTGCCGGAGCACCGCAGTGCGCGCTTTATTGCCGCCAGGGCCTTGCTGGCCGAACTGATCTTTATGCTGTATGGCAGCCAAAGCCTGCCGGAAATGACCACCAGCCGCATGGGTAAACCGATCTTTTGCGATCGGCATCTGCCAAACTTCTCCTTCGCCTATGCCGGAAATATGGTCGGTGTGGCAATTGCGACCGAAGGGTATATCGGCCTGGATATGGAGATCCAGCGCCCGGCAGTCACCTTCCCGCCCCATACCGAGACAGAGCCACAGGCCTTCACCCGTAGCGAAACCACGTGGATCAACAACCAGACCGATCGGTTGGAGGCCACCCAGCAGCTGGCCACTTTGCGATCCAGCATCCAGAAGATGCTGGGTGTCACCAGCCACAGCCCGCTGGATCTTCAGCTTCAGCCCGGCGCAGGGCGGTTACGGGTGACGGAAGCCCCCAAGGCAGAAGCATTGAGTGATGCTGAACAGGTGCTTATTTGGTCCCTGTGTTCTTCGATTTCGCTGGCACCATTGAAGCTATGGGAGTTCAATAACCGCGATGGCTGGCGTAATCTTCCGGATGTATCCAGCCGCTGTGGCGATCCGGACAATCGTTTTATGCGGTTTACCAGTATGCCGTCGGATAACCCGGTCATCATCAACTAAACTGCGATGATGACCGAAAAGGAGCATTTATGTCTGATACTGTAAACGTCGTAACTTTATTGGGTAGCCTGCGCAAGGGTTCTTTCAATGGCATGGTGGCCCGCACGCTACCAAATATTGCCCCCGCTAATATGCATATCTCCCCGCTGCCCTCTATTGGCACTATTCCGTTGTATGACGCCGATCTGCAACAGGAGGAAGGGTTTCCGCAAGCGGTGCAAGATTTGGCACAGCAAATCCGTGAAGCGGACGGGGTGGTGATTGTTACACCAGAATATAACTACTCGGTACCCGGCGGCCTGAAGAACGCCATCGACTGGCTTTCCCGGATGCCAGAGCAGCCGCTGGCCGGGAAACCGGTATTGATTCAGACCAGCTCCATGGGGGTGATTGGTGGCGCCCGCTGCCAATATCACCTGCGCCAAATCCTGGTATTCCTGGATGCCATGGTGATGAACAAGCCAGAGTTTATGGGCGGTGCCATTCAGAACAAGGTGGATGCGCAGTCAGGTGAAGTGGTAGATCAAAGCACACTGGACCATTTGCAAGGGCAGCTGACGGCCTTTGGAGATTATATTAAGCGGGTAAAAGCCTAAGGTTTTTATTGGCGTGATGAAGAAGCCCCCTTACTCAGGGGGCTTGTTTATTAATGTGCGTCGACGAAGGCGATTTTCAGAATAAACAACAGCGCCACGACCATGACGCATGGGCTGAGTTCGCGCCAGCGGCCAGTGCCCAGCTTCATCACACAGTAAGAGATAAAGCCCAGAGCAATCCCTTCGGTGATAGAGAAACTGAACGGCATCATTACGGCGGTGATAAACGCCGGAACGGCTTCCGTCAGGTCATCCCACTTCACGCGGGCCAGGCTGGAGGTCATCAGCACCCCAACGTAGATCAGCGCACCCGCAGCGGCATAGGCCGGTACCATGCCAGCCAGCGGGGAGAGGAAGATAACCAGCAGGAACAGCAGGCCAACCACCACAGCCGTCAGGCCGGTACGGCCACCCACAGAAACGCCGGAGGTGGATTCGATATAAGCGGTAACAGAAGAGGTGCCGACAAACGCACCGGCCACAGAAGAGATACTGTCGACAAACAGCGCCTGCTTCATGCGTGGGAATTTGCCTTTTGCATCAGACAGCCCGGCTTTGTCCGTCACACCGATCAGGGTGCCGGAGGAGTCAAACAGGTTCACCAGCATAAAGGAGAAAATCACTCCGGCCAGGCCGATGTTGAGTGCCCCGGCCAGATCAACCTGGCCCACAACTGACATCACGCTCGGTGGTGCGGAGACAATCCCGTTGTAGTGCACATCGCCCAGCATCCAACCCAGCAGGGTGGTTACCACGATAGACACCAGCACCGCCGCATGGATGTTACGGGAAGCCAGAATCGCAATAATGAAGAAGCCCAGGATCCCCAGCAGGACGCTGTGGGAAGCCAGATTACCAATGGAAACCAGGGTGTCTTTGTTCGCCACCACGACGCCGGCATTTTTCAGCCCCATCATACCGATAAACAGACCGATACCGGCGGTAATACCCACCCGCAGGCCCATCGGGATGTTAGCAATCATCCAGTAGCGGATGCGGAACAAGGTCAGCAGGAACAAGCCAATAGCGCCCCAGAAGATGGCGCCCATACCTACTTGCCAGGACAAGCCCATGGCCCCCACAACCACGAAGGCGAAGAAGGCGTTTAGACCCATTGCCGGAGCCAGTGCCACCGGCAGATTCGCCAGTAGGCCCATAAAGATACTGCCGAAGGCAGCAATCAGGCAGGTAGTCACAAACACGGCGCTGGTATCCATACCGGCCACACCCAGGATTTGCGGGTTAACAAAAACGATGTAGACCATCGTCAGGAAGGTAGTAAAACCGGCAATCACCTCGGTGCGCACCGTGGTGCCATGGGCGTGTAATTTGAACACGCGTTCCAGCAGCCCGCGGCTGGATGCCTGGGCAGTGTTTTGTTGACTCATCATTAATTTCCGGACAATAGGGGAAAATTCGCCGTTATCCTATACTAAAATTCCTGTTTTTTAATGGCAATAATGAAGTTTTTTTCATTGATTTGTTTATACGGCATCGTTTGCGTTGCGCAAATCACGTAAAATAATTCACCCGCGTTACGTAACAGGAAATGGAATGAGCCATATGGACGCCGTATTTTTTGATTGCGATGGCACCCTGGTAGACAGCGAAGTGATCTGCTCCCGTGCCTATGTACATATGTTTGCCAACGCCGGCATCAACCTTGAATTGGAAGAGGTATTTAAACGCTTCAAGGGCATCAAACTTTACGAAATTATCGACACGATCAATCAGGAATATGGCCGCCAGCTCGATCGCGAAAAGCTTGAGCCACTGTATCGTGCCGAGGTGGCCTGCCTGTTTGAAAGCGAGCTAACGGAGATCCCCGGTGCCGCCCAACTGCTGGACCAGATCACCGTGCCAATGTGCGTGGTCTCCAACGGCCCGGTCACCAAAATGGAGCACTCTTTAGGTAATACCGGGATGCTGCGCCACTTCGATAATCTGCTGTTCAGCGGCTACGATATCCAGCGCTGGAAGCCCGATCCGGCACTGATGTACCACGCCGCCGACGCAATGGCGCTGGACGTGAAACATTGCGTGCTGGTGGATGATTCAATGGCAGGTGCCCAGGCCGGTGTGGCTGCCGGGATGGAGGTTTATTACTTCTGTGCCGATCCCCATAATCAGCCGATTAACCACCCGAAAGTGACGACTTTTACCGATCTGGCGCAGCTACCGGATTTATGGAAAGCCCGGGGCTGGAATATTACCGTCTGAGCGCACACTTACAGCAAAAGGCCCGATTAATCGGGCCTGTTATTATTCTTTTGGGTCACTCCCGGCGAGCAGTTTATCCAGCTCGTCGCCGCCGACATGGCGGAAGTCCTGCCCCTTCACAAAGTAGAAAATGTATTCGCAAATGTTCTGGCAGCGGTCACCGATACGCTCAATAGAGCGGGCGCAGAAAAGCGCAGTCAATACGCTTGGGATGGTGCGTGGATCTTCCATCATGTAGGTCATCAGTTGGCGCACGATACCTTCGTACTCCTGATCCACCTTCTTATCTTCCCGGTAAATACGGATCGCTTCCTCAATATCCATACGGGCAAAGGCATCCAGCACGTCATGGAGCATTTGCACCGTATGACGGCCCAGAGACTCCAGGCTCACCAGCAGTGGCTGGTGCTGTTGGGAGAACTTCTCCAGCGCGGTACGGCAGATTTTATCAGCCACATCACCAATACGTTCCAGCTCAGCAATGGTCTTGATGATCGCCATCACCAGGCGCAGGTCGCTGGCGGTAGGCTGGCGTTTGGCGATGATGCGCACGCAGGCTTCATCAATCTCCACCTCCATCATGTTGACCTTCTGGTCACCGTCGATAACCTGCTTCGCCAGCTCACTGTCCTGATTGTGCATGGCGGTAATGGCGTCCGACAGCTGTTGTTCCACCAGCCCACCCATGGTCATCACCTGGGTGCGGATGTACTCCAGCTCCGCATTGAACTGGCCGGAAATATGCTTATTAAGATTCAGATTGTCCATGGTATCTCCTTTGCACGGCTAATCAGCCGTAGCGGCCAGTAATGTAGTCTTCGGTCTGCTTTTTCTTAGGCGCAGTAAACAAAGTATCGGTATCACTGAATTCAATCAGTTCCCCCAGATACATAAAGGCCGTGTGATCGGAGCAGCGGGCCGCCTGTTGCATGTTGTGCGTCACGATAACCACGGTGTAATCCTGCTTAAGCTCAGTGATCAGCTCTTCGATACGGCCCGTTGAGATGGGGTCCAGCGCGGAGCATGGCTCATCCAACAACAGCACTTCCGGGCGAATGGCGATACCACGGGCGATACACAGACGCTGCTGCTGCCCACCGGAAAGGGAATAACCACTCTGGTGCAGCTTGTCTTTAGTTTCATTCCACAACGCGGCTTTGGTCAGCGCCCACTGCACGCGCTCATCCATGTCGGCACGGGACAGCTTTTCAAACAGACGTACGCCAAAGGCAATATTGTCGTAAATCGACATCGGGAATGGCGTCGGCTTCTGGAACACCATCCCTACTTTAGCGCGCAACAGGGCGATATCCTGAGACTGGGTCAAGATATTTTCACCGTCCAGTAAGATCTCGCCTTCAGCCCGCTGGTCTGGATAAAGCCCGTACATTTTGTTAAAAGTACGCAGCAGGGTAGATTTACCACAGCCCGATGGCCCGATAAACGCAGTCACCTGGTTTTTGGCGATATCCAGATTAATGTTTTTCAGGGCGTGGAACTTACCGTAATAGAAATTTAAGTCGCGTACCTGAATTTTGCCCGGGGCGTTATCAACCATACTCATTTGCTTGATTCCTCATTGGCGCGGCAGCCCTGCCACGCCGAATTAAATTAGTGCTTACGTTTCGCGAAAATCACGCGAGCCACAATATTGAGCAGCAATACACACAGCGTGATGATTAACACCCCGGCCCATGCCAGCTCTTGCCATTCGGCAAACGGGCTCATGGCGAATTTGAAAATCGTCACCGGCAGGTTAGCCAGTGGTTGCATCATGTCAGTGCTCCAGAACTGGTTGGAGAGCGACGTAAACAGTAATGGCGCTGTCTCCCCGGCAATACGGGCAATCGCCAACAATACCCCGGTGATAATCCCGGAGATAGACGCTTTTAAGGTGATGGCTGAAATCATTTTCCACTTCGGCGTGCCCAGGGCATAGGCGGCTTCGCGCAGGCTATCAGGCACCAATTTCAACATGTTCTCGGTTGTGCGAATCACAATCGGGATTTGCAGCAGCGCCAGTGCAATGACCCCGGCCCAGCCGGAGAAGTGCTGCATCCGCGCCACCACGACGGTGTAGACAAACAGACCCACCACGATAGACGGCGCAGACAATAAAATATCGTTAATGAAACGGATGACTTCCGCCAGCCAGGACTTACGCCCGTATTCCGCCAGGTAGACACCGGCCAGAATCCCTAATGGGGTACCAAATGCCGTCGCCCACAGGATTAACAGACCGCTACCGGCCAGAGCGTTAGCCAAACCACCACCGGCGGTATTTGGCGGCGGGGTCATTTCGGTAAACAGCGCCAGGGACATGCCGTCGATGCCGCGAGTGACCGTAGAAAACAGGATCCAGACCAGCCAGAACAGGCCGAATGCCATGGTCGCCATCGATAGTGTTAAAGCGATGCGGTTTTTAAAGCGCCGACGAGCCTGCATTTTGCGGCGGGATTCAGCCAGCGCCGCGCTATTTTGAAGTTCCATGGTAGCCATTAGCGCGCCCCTTCTTTCTTCGCCAGCCGCGCAATCATCAGCTTGGAAATCGCTAATACGATAAAGGTGATAACAAACAGGATCAGGCCCAGCTCCATCAAAGCAGCCACGTGTAGCCCGGATTCCGCTTCAGCAAACTCATTCGCTAACGCGGAGGTAATGCTGTTGCCCGGCATATACAGAGAAGCACTGTCGAGCTGGTAGGTGTTACCGATGATAAAGGTCACCGCCATGGTTTCACCCAGGGCGCGGCCTAACCCCAGCATCACCCCGCCAATCACCCCATTTTTGGTGAAGGGCAGCACGATGCGCCAGATCACTTCCCAAGTGGTGCAGCCGATGCCGTAGGCTGACTCTTTCATCATTACCGGCGTTTGTTCAAACACATCGCGCATAACCGAGGCAATGTAAGGAATAATCATGATGGCCAGGATCACCCCGGCGGCCAGAATACCGATACCGAAGGCCGGGCCAGAAAACAGCGCACCGACGATAGGCACCGACGAGAGAATGTTCCCCACCGGCTCCTGGAAATAGGTGGCAAACAGCGGGGCGAAAATAAACAGGCCCCACATGCCGTAAACGATACTTGGGATAGCTGCCAGTAGTTCGATGGCGATACCCAGTGGACGCCGTAACCAGCCCGGGGCCAACTCTGTCAGGAACAGGGCGATACCAAAACTCACCGGCACGGCAATCAGCAAAGCGATAAAAGAGGTCACCAGGGTGCCGTAGATAGGCACTAACGCACCATAAATGTCATTCGGCGCATCCCACTCTTTGGTCCACAAGAAGGCGAAGCCAAATTTCTGGATGCTCGGCCAGGAGGAAATGATCAGCGAAACAATAATCCCACCCAGCAGAAATAGCACAATCAGCGCCGCCAGTCTGACTAGCGCGCCGAATATCATATCGCCTTGTTTACCCGGAGGGTTAAATGCGGGCTTGGTAGCAGCCATAATTCACTCTTTTACGTTGAGCCGGGGGATAACGCCCCCCGGGTATTGCTGATATCAGTTTTAGTACACCGCTTTGCCACTGCTGTCTTTGACATTGGCTTTCCATGCTGCGCGGATTTGCTCAACTACGCTTTCTGGTAGTGTGGCGTAATCCAACGCATTTGCCTCTTTAGTACCTTCACTGTAAGCCCAGTCGAAGAACTTCAGTACTTCAGCACCTTGCTTTGGTTTCTTTTGCTCTTTATGCACCACGATAAAGGTGGTGGAGGTAATTGGCCATGCATCATCACCTTTCTGGTTGGTCAGATCCTGGGCGAAGGATTTGCTCCAGTCAGCGCCTTTTGCGGCGTTAGAGAAGCTTTCTTCTGTTGGCGCTACCGCTTTGCCATCGGCAGAAACCAGTTTGGTGTAGGCCAGGTTATTTTGTTTGGCATAAGCGTATTCTACGTAGCCGATAGAGCCAGGCAGGCGTTGTACGAAGGCAGCGATACCGTCATTACCTTTACCGCCCAGGCCAGTCGGCCAATTAACGGTGGTGCCGGTACCAATTTTAGATTTCCACTCGTCATTCACTTTAGACAGATAGCTGGTGAAGACATAAGAAGTACCAGAGCCATCGGCGCGGCGAACCACAGCGATATTCTGGGACGGCAGTTTTTTGCCTGGGTTCAACTTGGCGATTGCCGCGTCATCCCATTTTTTGATTTTACCCAGGTAGATATCACCCAATGTTTTACCATCGAGGATCAGCTCGCCGGATTTAAAGCCAGGCAGGTTCACCGCCAGCACCACACCACCGATCACGGTAGGGAACTGGAACAATCCCTCCTGCTGAAGTTTTTCGTCGGTCAGCGGCGCATCGGAAGCACCAAAATCTACTGTGTTAGCGATGATTTGCTTCACACCACCGGAGGAGCCGATGCCCTGATAGTTCACCTTATTGGACGTTTCCTTGTTATAGGTATCTGCCCATTTGGCATACACTGGCGCAGGGAAGGTTGCACCAGCGCCAGTCAGGCTTGCTGCCGCGTTAGCGGCGAAAGCGCTCAGGGATAAGGTCGCGGCGACAACGGTTGCGACAGTGGTACGCATAATTTTCATAATGTCTCCTGCTCGGTGTTCGTAAGGTTTGGTGAGAAGCTACGTGGAGCAAAATAGGACAATCTGGTGACAGTTATATGTCTTCAATGTGACAGTTGGATTACAGTGAAAAAAATCGCCGGGTAAAAATATTAATTCATTTAAAATCATTAAGATAAATTATGTAAATTTACCCACTTAGTATCAGATCAACGATTTACAGCTTGGTAGATAACCCTATTTATGACAGCGTTTGTCATAAATGTGATCCGGATAAAAAACAATGGCGCGTGGAAACAACAAGAATGTGGTGTGAAGGAGCGTGGTTTAGTAAAAAACCCCGCAAGGCGGGGCTTGATTTGATTACTCGACGGTAACCGATTTTGCCAGGTTACGGGGCTGATCCACGTCGGTCCCTTTAATCAAGGCCACGTGGTACGCCAGCAACTGGAGCGGCACGGTATAGAAGATAGGGGCGATAACCTCTTCCACATGAGGCATGGCGATGATGTGCATGGTTTCGCTGTTAGTAAACCCGGCATCTTCATCGGCAAACACATACAGATGGCCGCCGCGGGCGCGCACTTCTTCGATATTGGATTTGAGCTTTTCCAATAGATCGTTGTTCGGTGCCACCACAATCACCGGCATATCGGCATCAATCAGCGCCAGCGGGCCGTGCTTCAGCTCACCGGCAGCATAGGCTTCAGCATGAATATAAGAGATCTCTTTCAGCTTAAGCGCGCCTTCCAGAGCGATCGGGTACTGATCGCCGCGGCCCAGGAACAGGGCATGATGCTTGTCAGAGAAGTCCTCAGCCAGTTGCTCAATGCGCTTATCCTGAGAGAGCATCTGCTCAATACGGCTTGGCAGTGCCTGGAGGCCATGGACGATATCCTGCTCAATGGCAGCATCCAGCCCTTTCAGGCGGCCCAGTCTTGCCACCAGCATCAGCAGCACCGTTAATTGGGTGGTGAATGCTTTGGTGGAGGCCACGCCAATTTCAGTCCCGGCTTTGGTCATCAGCGCCAGGTCAGATTCACGCACCAGGGAGGACCCGGGCACGTTACAAATCGCCAGTGAACCAAGATAACCCAGCTCTTTTGATAAGCGCAGGGCTGCCAGGGTATCGGCGGTTTCACCAGACTGAGACAGGGTGATCATCAGGCTGTTACGGCGCACCGCAGATTTGCGGTAGCGGAACTCGGAGGCGATCTCTACATCGCAAGGTACCCCGGCAAGGGATTCAAACCAGTAGCGGGACACCATACCGGAGTTGTAAGAGGTGCCGCAGGCCACGATCTGGATATGTTCCACCTGAGAAAGCAGATCGTCGGCATTCGGGCCAAGCTCGCTCAAATCCACCGCGCCGTGACTAATGCGCCCGGTCAGGGTGTTTTTGATAGCGTTTGGCTGCTCGTAGATCTCTTTTTGCATGTAGTGGCGGTATACACCTTTGTCGCCCGCATCGTATTGCAGGTTGGATTCGATCTCCTGGCGCTTCACTTCGGCACCGGCTTTATCAAACACCACCACGGAGCGGCGGGTGATTTCCGCGATATCGCCTTCTTCGAGGAAGATAAAGCGGCGGGTCACCGGCAACAGGGCTAATTGGTCAGAGGCGATAAAGTTTTCACCCATGCCCAGTCCAATCACCAACGGGCTACCGGAGCGGGCAGCCAGCAGAATGTTAGGATCGCGGGTATCCATAATCACCGTGCCGTAGGCACCGCGCAGCTGTGGGATGGTGCGCATCACCGCATCACGCAGTGAACCGCCTTGCTCCATCTCCCAGTGAACCAGGTGAGCAATCACTTCGGTATCGGTCTGGGAAGCAAAGACATAGCCACGGGCCTGTAAGGTTTCACGCAGGCCTTCATAGTTCTCAATGATACCGTTGTGAACCACGGCAATGTGGCTGGAAACATGGGGGTGCGCATTGGCTTCTGACGGTTCACCGTGGGTGGCCCAACGGGTATGGGCGATCCCGATGCCGCCACGCAGCGGTTGCTCTTCTACGGCCTGGGAAAGCATTTGCACTTTACCCACACGGCGCAGACGAGACATATTGCCTTCGTTATCCACGATAGCCAGACCGGCTGAGTCATAACCCCGGTACTCCAGGCGGCGTAAACCTTCCAGCAAGATCTCTGCTACATCACGTTGCGCGACTGCGCCAACAATTCCACACATAGTGTTATTTCCTGATGATGGCTGATTCCAGCCATTTATCGTTGTCGCTGACTTGTATCCGGTTGTACCGGTCCCCGAGCCTTGTAGAGAGTTGGGGTTATTTTCCCGTCATCATTGACGTTACAGATGCGTTGGCTACGTTCGCTCACCCCAATCACTTACTCATGTAAGCTCATGGGGATTTACTCTCTTGCCGTCTTCCTGTAACGCCACTGATTTAGGGAAATGTCTCCTCTTTTGGAGACTGATCTCCTCGTTGGGAGAAGGCGGGGGCTTTTGCCCCTCGCCTGAACGGTAGCTTACGCCGCCGTTAAATTTACTTTTTCTTCACCGGGCGCTGCCAGCCTTGCTTCTGTACCTGCGGTACGCGGCTAAGCACCAGTTCATTTTCGGCCACATCGCGGGTTACGGTGGTACCGGCGGCGATGGTGACGCCTTTGCCAATGGTAACCGGCGCCACCAGCTGGCTGTCAGAACCGACAAATACATCATCGCCGATGATGGTTTTGAATTTGTTGGCACCGTCGTAGTTACAAGTAATCGTCCCAGCCCCTATATTCACGTTATCGCCAATCTCGGCATCGCCAAGATAGCTCAGATGACCGGCCTTGGAGCCTTTACCCAGACGGGCCTTTTTCATTTCGACAAAGTTGCCCACGTGGGCACCTTCTGCCAGCTCAGCACCGGGGCGCAGACGGGCGAATGGCCCGATAGTGCAGGCCGCTTCAAGACGGGCGTCTTCCACCACGGTATAAGGGCTGATTTCACAATCATCGCCAATGACCGCGTTTTTAATCACACAACCCGCGCCAATCTTCACCCGGTTACCCAGGGTGACGTTACCTTCAAGGATAACGTTAGCATCGATTGAAACATCCCGGCCGTGGACCAGGGTGCCACGAATATCAAAGCGCGACGGATCGCGCAGCATCACGCCCGCCAGCAGCAGTTTCTCGGCCTGTTCTGCCTGATAAACCCGCTCCAGACGCGCCAATTGCAGGCGGTTATTTACGCCTTCGGTTTCACTGATAGCCGCCGGGTGTACAGCGGTAATCTCACGGCCTTCTTTCCAGGCCATAGCAATGATGTCGGTAATGTAGAACTCGCCCTGGGCATTATTATTGTCGAGTTTCGCCAGCCAGCGTTTCAGATCGGCCCCGTTGGCCACCAGGATACCGGTGTTGATCTCGGTGATTTTGCGCTGCTCTTCGGTAGCGTCTTTTTGCTCGATAATGCCGGTAACCTTGCCGTTTTCGCGGGTGATACGGCCATAGCCGGTTGGGTCGTCCAGCACCACGGTCAGCAGGCCGATACCGCCTTCAGGTTTGGCCGCACATAAACGGGCCAGCGTATCGGTGGAGATCAGCGGCACGTCGCCGTAGAGCATCAGGATATCTTCATCATCAGCAAAGTTAGGTGCCGCTTGCTGCATGGCATGGCCGGTGCCAAGTTGTTCAGCCTGAAGCACCCAGTTCAATGCACCGTCTTTTAGGGTCTGTTTGAGCAAATCACCGCCGTGGCCGTAAACCAGATTGACCTGGCGGGCACCAACATGGGTCGCTGCATCAATGACATGCTGCACCATTGGCTTACCCGCCAACGTGTGGAGCACCTTAGGAAGATCGGAATACATGCGGGTCCCTTTACCTGCGGCAAGGATAACCACGCTCATTGCGCTGTTTGACATACGAATCCTGGATAAAAAAGTTGTAAGAAGTTAAACGCTTTCACCTTGAAATTACTACATATTTTTCAGGTCAAATTGTACAGCCTGCAAAATGAGCATCTGCCGTGAAAAGCACATTAATTTGCTGACCAGTTTAGGAGTGAAGCGCCGGAAAATACACGGTTTAGGGAGGAAAAAATGGCTATATAGCGGATTTACCGCTTATTTCGGGGCTGGAATTAAGAACTACCATAAAAAAAGCCAGGCAGGATAACCCTGACTGGCTTTTTCGATACAGGCCGGTATTACATCGCTTTCTTGGTTAACTCGATTACGCGCAGTTTGGCGATCGCTTTAGCCAGTTCAGCAGAAGCCTGAGCATAATCCACGTCGCCGTGGGAGCTGCCGATGTGCTCTTCTGCCTTGCGTTTCGATTCCAGAGCCCGAGCTTCGTCGAGGTCTGTACCACGAATCGCTGTGTCAGCCAGAACAGTAACGTTACCTGGCTGCACTTCCAGCACGCCGCCGGAGAGATAAATGAACTCTTCGTGGCCGTGCTGTTTAACGATGCGAATCATACCAGGCTTAATGGCGGTGAGCAGCGGGGCGTGGCCCGGGTAAATACCCAGTTCACCTTCGCTACCCGTCACCTGGATCTTTTCGACCAGCCCTGAGAACATTTGTTGTTCTGCGCTGACCACATCCAGATGGTAAGTCATTGCCATATCACCCTCCGATTACGGCGTTAAATTTTCTTGGCTTTCTCGGCTGCTTCTTCGATAGAGCCAACCATGTAGAACGCCTGCTCTGGCAGATGGTCGTATTCACCGTCCATAATGCCTTTAAAGCCACGGATAGTGTCTTTCAGGGAAACGTATTTACCCGGAGAACCGGTGAATACTTCCGCTACGAAGAACGGCTGGGACAGGAAGCGCTGGATCTTACGAGCGCGAGCTACCACCAGTTTATCTTCTTCAGACAGTTCATCCATACCCAGGATGGCGATGATGTCTTTCAGTTCCT
>CBIFWW010000070.1:0-17209 GCA_966186435.1 uncultured Enterobacteriaceae bacterium | reverse complement strand
ATATATTGGTGATATATTTTAATTATGAATATAATTACGGAATAAAGATGTTTTAAAATATAAAAAATCAACGTGAGCTATTAGGCATTGTTGTAATTTAATTAATAGCCGTATTAGCTAAATATATATATATGAATGGACGGTTTTTATAACAAATTCAATCAATTTTTCACATCAGTTTATGAGATTGTTGGCCCAATGCCACAAGCCGCTAGAAGTGCTAAAAGCCTGTGGCGCGGTGGATTACTTCTGCCAAAACGGCCACGGGCTGGTATCGAAGAAAAGCGTCGAGTGGGTGCGAATTTAAGCTTTTGGTTTACGCGGGCGCGGCGTCTTTTTCACCGTCGTTACCTGGCTCTCCACCCAACCATCGGATAAGCGAGTGGTCAGGGTATCCCCGGATTTTACCTGGCGGGCCTGCTTCAGGACCTGGCCGCCGGTGGCGGTGGTAACGCTGTAGCCCCTGGCCAGGGTTGCCAACGGGCTGACGGCCTCCAGATGGGCCACGTTAGTGGCAAAGCGTTCACGGGCGCTGCTAAGCTGCTCCCGCAGGGACTGGGCCATCCGGTACTCCAGTTGCTGAATGCGCCCCAGGCTGCGCTGTATACGCCCCAGAGGTTGTTGATTCATGAGGCGGGTATCAGTACGGCGCTGCTGATCACTGGCCCGGCGCAGCTTCGTCTCCATGGCGTTGTTTAGGCGCTGGCGCAATTGCACTAGGGCGGTCTGCTGGCGAGCCAAACGTAACTGCGGATGCTGCTGAGCCAGGCGATGATTAAGCAGGGTAAAACGCTTTGTCTGGCGGGAAAAGTAAAAATCCATCGCCATTTCCATACGCTGGCGGGCCGTTGTGAGTTGGCGCACCAATTCCACCTGATTACGGCTAACGATTTCCGCCGCCGACGACGGTGTAGGCGCCCGCAGGTCTGCCACAAAGTCAGCAATGGTTACGTCGGTTTCATGGCCGACGGCGCTGACGACTGGAATACGGCTGGCGGCAATGGCCCGAGCCACCCGCTCATCGTTAAAACTCCATAAATCTTCCAGCGAACCACCGCCGCGCCCGACAATCAGCACGTTACATTCATGGCGCAGGTTAGCCAGTTCGATGGCGCGCACGATCTGCATTGGCGCATCAACGCCCTGTACCGCCGTGGGGTAAATCACCACCGGCAGGGAAGGGTCACGGCGTTGCAGCACGTGGAGGATATCGTGTAAAGCCGCGCCGCTACGGGAGGTAATCACCCCGACACTGGTGGCTGGAGAGGGCAGCGCCTGCTTTAAAGCCGGATCAAATAACCCTTCGGCAGAGAGCTTGGTTTTGAGTGCCTCAAACTGTTGTTGTAACAGCCCTTCACCGGCGGGCTGCATACTTTCGACAATGATTTGATAGTCACCGCGTGGCTCGTACAGCGTGACTGAAGCCCGCACTAAAACCTGCTGCCCATGCTGAGGGCGGAAGGTCACCCGGCGGTTACTGTTACGGAACATGGCGCAGCGCACCTGGGCACCATCATCCTTTAACGTGAAGTACCAGTGGCCGGAAGAGGGCTGGCTAAAATTAGATATTTCACCGCTGATCCATACTTGGCCCATTTCGCGTTCCATGAGCATACGCACGCTCTGATTTAGGCGGGTAACGGTATAAATTGAAGGGCTTTGTGGTATCGACATGTGAGCGAGATCAAATTTAAAATCAGCGGGTTAATCTGTCGATAGTAACCTGCTAACCGCTAGAAGCAAGGATTTAAAGGAAAAACATGTAGCAGCAAACGGTTACGTTCTGTATAATGCCGCGGCAATATTTTATCTGTTCTCATTCACCCCCAGGTTGAGATATTGCCATGCTACGTATTGCTAAAGAAGCCTTAACGTTTGACGACGTTCTCCTTATTCCAGCTCACTCCACCGTTCTGCCTAATACCGCCGATCTCGGCACTCAGCTCACTGCTAAAATCCGTCTGAACATCCCTATGCTGTCCGCAGCGATGGATACCGTCACTGAAGCGCGCCTGGCAATTGCGCTGGCTCAGGAAGGCGGCGTTGGTTTCATCCACAAAAACATGTCTATTGAACGCCAGGCCGAAATGGTCAAACGCGTGAAGAAACATGAAAGTGGTATCGTTACCGATCCACAGACCGTCCTGCCAACCACCACGCTGCGTGAAGTGAAGGAGCTGACTGAGCGTAACGGCTTTGCCGGTTACCCGGTGGTGACTAACGATTACGAACTGGTGGGGATTATCACTGGCCGTGACGTGCGTTTTGTAACGGATCTGAACCAGCCAGTAAGCGTGTATATGACCCCGAAAGAGCGTTTGGTCACCGTCCGTGAAGGCGAAACCCGCGAAGTCGTGCTGGCTAAAATGCATGAGAAGCGTGTTGAGAAAGCGCTGGTAGTCGATAGTAGCTTCCACCTACGCGGCATGATCACCGTTAAAGACTTCCAGAAAGCAGAACGTAAACCTAATGCCTGCAAAGACGAACATGGCCGTCTGCGCGTCGGTGCTGCAGTTGGCGCTGGTGCCGGTAACGAAGAGCGCGTTGATGCGCTGGTTGCCGCCGGGGTTGATGTGCTGCTGATTGACTCCTCCCACGGCCATTCCGAAGGCGTTCTGCAACGTATTCGCGAAACCCGTGCTAAATACCCTGACCTGCAAATCATCGGCGGCAACGTGGCCACCGGTGCTGGCGCTCGCGCTCTGGCGGAAGCTGGTTGCAGTGCGGTGAAAGTGGGTATCGGCCCTGGCTCTATCTGTACTACCCGTATCGTTACCGGTGTGGGTGTTCCACAGATCACTGCGGTTTCTGACGCAGTAGAAGCGCTGGAGGGCACCGGTATCCCGGTTATCGCCGATGGCGGTATCCGTTTCTCCGGCGATATCGCCAAAGCTATCGCCGCGGGGGCAAGTGCGGTGATGGTAGGCTCTATGTTGGCCGGTACTGAAGAATCCCCGGGTGAAATCGAACTTTACCAAGGGCGTTCTTACAAATCCTATCGTGGGATGGGTTCCCTGGGCGCGATGTCCAAAGGCTCCTCTGACCGTTACTTCCAAAGCGATAACGCCGCCGATAAACTGGTACCGGAAGGTATCGAAGGCCGCGTTGCCTACAAAGGCCGCCTGAAAGAGATCATTCACCAGCAGATGGGCGGCCTGCGCTCCTGTATGGGGCTGACCGGCTGTGGCACAATTACTGAGCTACGCACCAAAGCTGAGTTTGTTCGCATCAGCGGCGCGGGCATCCAGGAAAGTCACGTCCACGACGTAACGATTACAAAAGAGTCCCCGAACTACCGTATGGGTTCTTAATAAACTCTTCCGGCCAACTGCCAACGCGGTGGGCCGGTGACTACACATTGATTCACTTGCCTCGGAATTAGCGTTAATGACTCAAAACATTCATCAGCACCGCATTCTTATTCTTGATTTCGGCTCTCAGTACACTCAACTGGTAGCGCGCCGCGTCCGTGAACTGGGCGTGTACTGCGAACTGTGGGCCTGGGATGTCACCGAAGAGCAGATCCGTGGGTTCAATCCTAACGGCATCATCCTTTCCGGTGGCCCGGAAAGTACCACCGAAGCTGGCAGCCCCCGCGCGCCTGAATATGTATTTAACGCCGGTGTGCCGGTGCTGGGCGTTTGCTACGGTATGCAGACCATGGCGATGCAGTTGGGCGGCCATGTTGAAGCCTCTAACGAGCGTGAGTTTGGCTATGCTCAGGTTGAAGTACAGACTAAAAGCGCCCTGATCGAAGGTATCGAAGACGCTCTGAGCGCCGCCGGTAATCCAATGCTAGACGTATGGATGAGCCATGGCGATAAAGTCACTGATATCCCGTCTGACTTCGTCACCGTTGCCAGCACCGAAACCTGCCCATTCGCCATTATGGCTAACGAGGAAAAACGCTTCTACGGCGTGCAGTTCCACCCGGAAGTGACCCACACCCGCCAGGGCCTGCGCATGCTGGAGCGTTTCGTGATCAACATTTGCGAATGTGAAGCCCTGTGGACCCCGGCCAAGATCATCGAAGACGCCGTTATGCGCATTCGTGAGCAGGTGGGTAATGACAAAGTGATCCTCGGCTTGTCTGGCGGCGTTGACTCCTCCGTCACTGCGATGCTGCTGCACCGCGCCATTGGCGAACGCCTGACCTGCGTGTTTGTGGATAACGGCCTGCTGCGCCTGAACGAAGCCACCCAGGTTATGGATATGTTTGGTGACCACTTCGGCCTGAACATCGTTCACGTTGAAGGTGAAAAACGCTTCCTCGACGCCCTGGAAGGTGAAAACGATCCTGAAGCCAAGCGTAAGATCATTGGCCGCGTATTTGTTGAAGTGTTCGACGAAGAAGCGCTCAAACTGGAAGACGTGAAATGGCTGGCCCAGGGGACAATCTACCCTGACGTGATCGAATCAGCGGCTTCTGCCACTGGTAAAGCCCATGTCATTAAATCCCACCACAATGTGGGCGGCCTGCCTAAAGAAATGAAGATGGGCCTGGTTGAGCCGCTGCGTGAGCTGTTCAAAGATGAAGTGCGTAAAATCGGTCTGGAGCTGGGCCTGCCGTATGACATGCTCTACCGTCACCCGTTCCCGGGGCCAGGTCTGGGGGTGCGCGTGCTAGGTGAAGTGAAGAAAGAGTACTGCGACCTGTTGCGCCGTGCTGATGCGATCTTTATCGAAGAGCTGCATAAAGCCGACCTGTACAACAAAGTCAGCCAGGCTTTTACCGTCTTCTTGCCGGTTCGCTCTGTCGGTGTGATGGGCGATGGCCGTAAGTATGATTGGGTTGTCTCCCTGCGTGCGGTGGAAACCATCGACTTTATGACTGCCCATTGGGCACACCTGCCGTATGACTTCTTGGGCCGGGTGTCTAACCGCATTATTAATGAGGTTAACGGCATCTCCCGCGTGGTTTACGATATCTCAGGTAAGCCACCGGCTACCATTGAATGGGAATAAATCTTTGGCTTAATTGCTAAGATATTAATGAAACCGCCCCTTGGAGCGGTTTTTTTCTCTATGATAAAAAATTAACTCAGACCCAGTATTACAAATTTATTTATAAATATATTAAAATATTCTAGATGGTTAATATTGATTGCTCTGAGTTATATGTCATGTCTGTTTATGGGTTTATTTTTAGCAAAGTTTGACATGATGCTGTGTTTATTTATTAGTAAGTTGCTAATGTACTGGGCGAGGGGGTGAAAGTGCAATGAGGATTAGGGATGACACATCTAGGGAATATTTGCCGTTATTGGGGCAAGGCCGCCAAATATGATGGCGCTGGCAATAACATCCATTTGTTAATCTATCATTCATTGGATGTGGCCGCTGTGGCGGATTACTGGTGGGATCAGTCGCCAGCAATAAGTCACTCCTTCTGCCTCAATCAATCCTTGCTGCCAAAGAAAGTAAAAGCGTGGGTGCTTTTTTTTATTGCCTTACATGATCTGGGAAAATTCGACATTCGCTTCCAATGCAAATCTACTGATAGCTGGTTGGCACTGAACCCACAGCAATATCAAAATACTTTCCCTGGAAAAGAGGTATGCCGCAAATTTAATCACGGCTCAGCGGGGTTACATTGGTTCAATCAAGACTTTCTCTCGTCACCCCAACATACTGATTTCGCCTTTTTTGACGCAGAGCCAGAGCCACATCCTTATCAGTCTTGGTTTGCCTGGATAGAGGCCGTAGCTGGGCACCACGGGTACATATTATCTAATGCGAATTTACCGAATGATTTGTGGCCAATGCCAGTGTCCTTACCACCCGTTTTTGGTCTCGATGATAAACAGGCTCGAGGTGAATGGATAGACGTGCTCGCAGCACTCTTTCTTGCTCCAGCAGGGGTATCCGTCACCGATATGCCTCCTCATTGTTCGCCATTAATGGCCGGGTTTTGTTCGTTATCTGATTGGCTTGGCTCATGGGCCAGTGCAGACACTTTTATCTTTAACCAACAAATGCCGTCGGATTTAGACGCAATAAACGTGTATTACCAATCCAAACAGCGGGATGCCAGGTTGGTATTAGATCGTAGCGGCATATTGTCCAATTCCTTAAATTACACTGGTGTAAAGGCGCTACTGGAGCCGGGATTTCACCCCCGGCAATTACAAGTGCTGGTGGATAATTTACCTGCTGAGGCGGGCTTGACTTTGATTGAAGCGCCTACTGGATCAGGTAAAACTGAAACGGCCCTGGCCTACGCCTGGAGACTAATAAATACTCAGCAGGCTGAAAGTATCATTTTTGCCTTACCCTCCCAGGCCACAGCCAATGCGATGTTGGAAAGGTTAGAATATTTGGCCAAAAAAATATTCCGCCAACCTAATATTATTCTTGCTCACGGCAATGCTCGACACAATAAGCTATTCCAATCTATAAAAAGCCGAGGCCACAATGAACAAGGCCCGGAAGAAGCTTTGTCACAATGTTGCCAATGGCTTTCAGTCAGTAATAAGAAAGCCTTTCTTGGGCAAATCGGGGTCTGCACCATTGATCAGGTGTTGATTTCGGTTCTACCTGTAAAACACCGCTTTATACGTGGATTCGGCATAGGGCGTAGCGTATTAATTGTTGATGAAGTCCACGCCTATGACACCTATATGAATGGACTTTTGGATGCAGTTATTGAGGCCCAAGCGCAAGCCGGAGCCAGCGTCATATTACTTTCAGCTACCTTACCCGAGCAAAACCAGCAGCGATTATTAAATGCCTACAGCGGCATGAATACAGCGGCTCCGCCGGAAAGCTACCCGTTGATTCACTGGCGTAGTACATATACAACCCGCCATTATGATTTAAGCGACCGTCAGGAACACTTACCCCCGCGTTTTTCGGTCCATCTGGAAACCGCATATTTACCCGATATGCTGCCTGATGCAGCACTACTGGCGCGTATGGTAGCCGCCGCCCAAGCGGGGGCACAGGTGTGTTTAATATGTAACTTGGTCGATGTGGCGCAAACTGTCTACCGCCAGCTCATTACCACAGCCCTTCCTGAAATTGAGATCCTACTATTCCATGCCCGTTTCACCCTTATTGATAGGCAAGTGAAAGAAGAACGGGTACTGGGCTATTTTGGCAAAAATGGCCAGCGCCAAAAGGGGCGGATCTTGATTGCTACCCAAGTGGTAGAGCAATCATTAGATGTTGATTTCGACTGGATCATCACCCAGCTTTGTCCTGCCGATTTATTGTTTCAACGCTTAGGCCGCCTGCACCGCCATGCCCGGCCATCCCGGCCACAGGGGTATGAAAAGCCAACCGCCACTATTTTGCTGCCCACGCAACCTGATTATGGGAAACATGCCTATATCTATGGCAACACCCGAGTGATGTGGCGCACGCAACAACATATTGAACAACTCAAAGATCAGCCCCTGTATTTCCCTGATGCCTACCGCCAATGGCTAAATGCGATCTATAGCCCGCTAGTAGATGAAGAACCCCAATGGGTATGCCAGGGAATGGTTAAGTTCGACATGAAGGAGCAAGGGAAGCGTTATAGCGCTAATCAAATGCTGAAATGGGCACAAACTCATTCGTTAACTGACGATGACGAAACTATCAGAGCAGTCACCCGTGACGGTGAAATGAGCCTGCCTTTGGTGCCATATGTTCAAACTGCCGAGGGCAAAATGTTGCTAAATGGACAAATTTTTGAACAACTTGATGAAACACAGCGCGATGAAACCTTGGCATTAAACCGGGTAAATGTGCCGGCAAGTTGGGTGAATAAAATTCATACCAATGGGGAAGAATCCGGGCAAATATGGTTGTCTGGATTAACTCAAAATGGGCAATGGAACGACGGGTTCAATCTGATTTATACCTTTAGTGTAGGGATGACTTTCGCCATCCCTACTAATCCCAAATAACTTCGGGAAATTGTATTTCCTTTCAAAAGTAGAAAGAGAACTACGGTTTATCCCCACATGTGTAGGGAACACAAATAACTGTAAATGATTTGATGAAAAAATTGAAAAAAGTTTTGGATGTCTAGATGTCTATTTACGTGTATTTGAATAATAAGTACAGAGATAACTACTTGCTTTTTTATTTTTGGTTGATTACTCTTTGCTCATTAGTTGTTGGCATGGAGCCGGTATGATTGAGTTAGCGAACGGAATTCAAATGATTTTAAATGCCGTGAACAGCATTACTTCGCAGGGAATTGTGCTCATAGCACTACTGGTGGTGGGGCTGGCTTTAATTAAGTTACATAGGTAAAAGTTGTTATAGGTTATAAGGAAATTCAATGAATCTACTCACTGATGCATGGATCCCGGTTCGCTTATTATCCGGGGGCAACGTTCAAACAATTACCTTACAAGCACTATGCTGTAGCCCGGATAAGTGGCGTTTGAGCATGCCCCGGGAAGACATGGAGCTGGCGGCGCTACAATTGTTGGTATGCCTGTTACAAGTTATCGCCCCTCCTGAAGATGCCGTTGATTACCGGCGGCGAGTTGCCAAACCTCTGTCCGAGGATGAATATGACGCCCTAATCCAGCCCTGGATAACCACCTTTGACCTCGAACACCCCGATCAACCGTTTATGCAGATAAGAGGTGTAAATGCTGCTGAGCCAACCAGCATGGATAAACTGCTAACCGGGGTAAGCGGGTCAACGAATTGCGCATTTATCAATCAGCCAGGGCAGGGAGAGCATGTATGCAGCGGGTGTACCGCCATAGCCCTGTTTAACCAGGCGAACAATGCACCGGGTTTTGGCGGCGGCTTTAAAAGCGGCCTGCGCGGTGGTACGCCAATGACTACACTTGTACGCGGCGATCACTTACGCACTACTCTGTGTTTAAACGTATTAGCCAAATCAACGTTACTTAACCAATACCCTGATGCCCCTCAGTCTGAACATCGCCCTACTTGGGTTAAACCGATTGTGGCTGGCGAAACCATTCCGGCGGCAGCTATAGGGCTAGTTCGTGGATTATTTTGGCAACCGGCTCACATTGAGTTATGCCCACCTGAAGGTGAAGGCCAGTGCAGTGCATGTGGTTTGCACAGTCAAAAACGTTATAGCGGATTTAACAAGGCAAAGTTTAATTTCACCGTAGAGGGGCTGTGGAATCATCCACATTCCCCACGCTTACTGTCCGTGAATAAAGGGACAGTTGAAACTAAGTTTTTAGCGTTTACTACCGCTGCGCCATCCTGGACGCAAATCAGCCGCATATTGATTAATAAATTTAGCCAACAGCAGGGCGGTCATGCTCCTGCAACGGTTATCGCGCAATTCCAACAAATTGCGCCGCAACATAAGCTGGCGCTGATTGTAGGGGGATACCGTAACAACCAGGCATCAATACTGGAGCGGCGCCATGAGGTTCTAACTTTTAACGATGGTTGGGAACAACATCACGAAACTATCAACGAAATCGTTGAAACCGGGCTGGGATATAAAACAGCATTGCGTAAGGCTTTATATAGCGTGATGGTCGGGTATGAAAAATTAGAAATCAAAGGTGTAGGTGTACCGCTACAGGAACCCGCAGAGCGCCAATTTTATCGCCAAAGTAATTTATTGATCCCTAATCTTTTAGCCACCCTGGACTATACCCACCCCCAGACGCGTTTAGCCCAGTTCCACGCTGAACTCCGCCAGCTTTGTGATGGGCTTTTCAATCAGGCTATCGCCCCCTATAGCCATCACCCCAAATTGATTGCCGCCATTGCTATGGGGCGTAAAACATTACGAAAACAATTCAATGAACTTCGGCCACAGGGAGGAAAGACGGATGACTAAAGAAATTGATGTATTGGCGTTATACCAGGCCTGGAAGCAATTAGATAATGGTGCCAGTGCTCAAATAAGACGGATTGCCGAACCCCAAGACCTGCGGGATATACCTGCTTTCTATCGGCTGGTACAACCTTTTGGTTGGGATGATCCGAAGAACCAGCAAGCGTTGTTGCGTATGGTGTTTTGTCTCAGCGCCGGAAAGGAGGCAATTACCCATCGAGAGAAATCGCCCGAGCAAGCCTATGGGATCTCTATAGGTAAGGCATTAGCAACCAGTGGGGTAATTAATGAACGCCGGGTATTCCAATTAATTCGGGCTGACAAGCCCGCCGATATGATCCAATTACGCCGGCTAATCGCCCATGCACAACCGACCCTGGATTGGGGCCTACTGGCACGCCAGTTGGTATGGTGGGGCAAGCGTGAACGCCAACAACTTCTGGAAGATTTTGTGTTATCGACCCCTCCAAAACGTAAGGATGCTTAAATATGGCTAATTTTATTAATTTCCACGTACTGATTTCCCACAGCCCGTCTTGCCTGAACCGCGATGATATGAACATGCAAAAAGATGCCGTATTTGGTGGTAAGCGGCGTGTTCGTATCTCTAGCCAAAGCTTAAAACGCGCGCTGCGCACGGGGGATTATTACGCCAAGCATATTGGGGCATCCAGCCTAAGGACTATCCACTTGGCTCCTCTGCGTGATTTGCTGCGTAAACAGCTAGGAGATCGATTTGAGCAAACGACTATCGACACAACTCTGGCACTATTGACCGGGAAAACCATTAACGATGCTGAAAAAATTGAAGCGGATGCAGTATCCCCATGGGTAATGGCCGAAATTAGCTGGTTTTGCGAGCAAGTTGAAAAAGCCCAGGCAGAAAATCTGGAAGAGAAAAAACTCACCAAGCTGCTTAAAGAAGATGTTAACGCCATGCGCAGCAATCTTCAGCAGGGGGTAGATATCGCCTTGAGCGGTCGAATGGCCACTAGCGGCATGATGAGTGAACTGGGCAAAGTCGATGGGGCCATGTCCATTGCTCATGCCATCACTACACACCAGGTTGATTCTGATATTGATTGGTTCACCGCGGTGGACGACCTACAGGAACTGGGTTCAGCGCATATGGGCACCCAAGAGTTCTCCTCGGGCGTATTTTACCGTTATGCCAGCCTTAACATTGCCCAGCTTCAAGAGAACTTAGGTGGCGTTTCACGGGAACAAGCCTTGGAGATTGCAGCGCATTTAGCCCATATGCTGGCCACCGAAGTGCCGGGGGCCAAGCAACGAACGTTTGCCGCTTTTAACCCTGCGGATATGGTGATGGTGAATTTCTCTGATTTCCCAATCTCACTAGCGAATGCCTTCGAAAGCCCTATAAAAAGTGCAAACGGATTCGTGCTGCCATCGATCAACGCCTTTAATCAATATTGGGACAAGGTTGCCAATGGTTATAGCCTGAGCGGCCCGGCTGCCCAATTTATGTTGGCTGAGTGTGATACGCATCCGTCTCAAGTGGCTAATATGGCCAACCTCGAACAGCTTAAATCCTGGATCCGTAGTAATGGCGAGGCGTAAACATGAATGGCTATCTGATATTGCGCCTGGCTGGGCCTTTACAAGCATGGGGGCTGCCGACTTTTGAAGGCACACGCCCTACGGCCCGGTTACCCACGCGCAGCGGTTTACTGGGTTTGCTTGGGGCTTGCTTAGGCATTCAACGTGACGATAAAACGCGATTAATGGCGCTGGCGAACAGCGTGCGTTTTGCCGTGCGTTGCGATGCCGTCACTGTTGATGAGCGGGATGTGCCGGTAACCAGTTTGCTTGACTACCACACTGTATTGGGCGCTCGCCAGGGTTACGGCGGTTTGAAAAGCCACGAAACCATTCAAACGTGGCGCGAATACCTATGCGACGCACTATTTACCGTGGCGGTATATCAGGCGCCTGACGCTAAAATCCCACTTGATGTGTTGGAAAAAGCGGTAAAAAAACCTCACTTTACCCCTTTTTTAGGGCGACGTAGTTGCCCATTGACCCAACCCCTTTTTAGGGGGGCTATTCAAGCGGCAGATCTTCAGCAAGCATTGGCTGACTATCCACCTGGCGGCGGGGATATTTATTGCGAAGATCCGCAGGGGGAGAGCACCATCCTGTACACCCGTGATGCACCATTGTTAACACTGCCGCGCCAATTTACCTCCCACAAGTGGCATTTAATAAAAGGAGGCAGGGATGTACCTCAGCAAAATTGTCATTGATCGCCGATGGAGCCGCGATCTCTATCAATTGCACCAAGCCTTGTGGCAACTTTTCCCAGAGCGGCCAGACGCTGCGCGGGATTTTCTATTCCGGGTTGAACAACAGCAACCGGGGCAGGGCTGCTACCTGCTGATGCAATCTATTTTAGCACCATGCAGTTCTTCAGCTGCGACAGTGATTGGATCTAAAGAGATTGCCTATGGCCTTAATATTGGTATGCCGTTGCGCTTTAAATTACGGGCCAATCCGGTCAAAACTATTAAAGATGCGCAGCAACGCCTGGATGGTAAGGGCAATATTAAACGTTGCCGGGTTCCGCTAATAAATGAACAAGCCCAAATCGACTGGTTGGCGCGCAAACTTAGCTCTGGTGCCAAAATTGAAGATGTTCATCCTATCACTGAACGGCCGTACTATTTCTCGGGCGGTGGGCACAATGGCAAACTCAATACGGTTTGCTTTGAGGGGGTGTTCACGGTAACGGACAATATCGCATTGACGGAGTTAATTCGCCAAGGCATAGGGCCTGCAAAATCAATGGGGTGTGGTTTGCTATCCCTGGCTCCGGCTTAACATTAGGGGGTGCGGATGGCGTTTATACCGTTGAATCCAATACCGATCAAAGATCGGGTATCAATGATCTTTCTGCAATACGGCCAGATTGATGTTATTGATGGTGCCTTTGTGCTGGTGGATAAAACCGGCGTTCGCACTCATATCCCTGTGGGTTCTGTTGCGTGCATCATGTTGGAGCCTGGAACTCGAGTGTCCCATGCGGCGGTACGTTTAGCGGCCCAGGTTGGAACATTATTGGTATGGGTAGGGGAGGCTGGTGTTCGGGTCTATGCCTCTGGTCAGCCTGGCGGTGCACGATCCGATAAATTGCTCTATCAGGCCCGTCTCGCTTTAGAGGAAGATTTGCGGCTTAAAGTCGTGCGTAAGATGTTTGAGTTGCGATTTGGAGAGCCAGCACCTGCAAAACGTTCTGTCGAGCAACTACGGGGAATAGAAGGCAGCCGGGTAAAGGCAATTTATTCAATGTTAGCTAAGCAGTATGGCGTAACCTGGAATGGCCGGCGTTATGATCCTAAGGACTGGGAAAAAGGCGATGTTATCAACCGTTGCATCAGTGCGGCTACGGCGTGCCTTTATGGTGTGACGGAGGCGGCGGTATTGGCCGCCGGTTATGCACCTGCCATTGGATTTATTCATACCGGTAAGCCTTTGTCATTTGTTTATGATATAGCCGATGTTATTAAGTTTGAAACGGTTATTCCTAAAGCATTCGATATTGCGCGTAAACAACCCACAGATCCCGATCGCCAGGTAAGACTTGCCTGCCGGGATATCTTCCGCTCACACAAAACCCTTTCAAAACTCATTCCTATGATTGAAGACATACTCTCTGCTGGAGAGGTAACACCTCCGGCACCGCCAGATTATGTCCAGCCTGTGGCCATCCCTTTACCCAACTCTTTTGGGGATGTAGGTCATCGAGGCCAATAAAAATGAGCATGCTTATTGTTGTGACAGAAAATGTGCCGCCCCGCTTGCGGGGCCGATTAGCGGTCTGGCTGCTTGAAGTGCGCGCTGGAGTATACATTGGGGATGTTTCAGGCCGGATACGTGAAATGGTTTGGCAGCAAATAACTACCTTAACTGAAACTGGTAATGTTGTGATGGCATGGTCAACCAACACTGAATCAGGTTTTGAATTTCAAACGTGGGGGGAAAACCGGCGAATTCCGGTAGATCTGGATGGACTGCGGCTGGTTTCTTTTCTTCCTGTTGAAAATTAATGGGTTACAGGCTCTTTAAAAAGTTGGTTTCAGCAATAATAGTTGGTAACTTTACTGGCGCGAAAATTATTGTTATAAAACAGTGATGTAGTTTAAGTGTGTTCCCCGCGCCAGCGGGGATAAACCGGTCGTTGAGGTAACGCGCTGCCGCAATGGTTGGTGTTCCCCGCGCCAGCGGGGATAAACCGAAGTAAGGCGCTTACTAGCCGATAACAAGGCCGTGTTCCCCGCGCCAGCGGGGATAAACCGTCCAATCAGCGTATCTACAATATCCTGGGTGTGTGTTCCCCGCGCCAGCGGGGATAAACCGATATAAACCAATGCTTTAATCATTACATCAACGTGTTCCCCGCGCCAGCGGGGATAAACCGCTTATGTTGACCCGACAGGAATCTCCAATGCAGTGTTCCCCGCGCCAGCGGGGATAAACCGCTATTTTTTAGCATCCAGCATATTTATCGGCAGTGTTCCCCGCGCCAGCGGGGATAAACCGATTATCAGGAATACATGGTTTCACCAGATAGAGTGTTCCCCGCGCCAGCGGGGATAAACCGACACCGTTTGTGAAGGTTATGTGCCACTAAACGTGTTCCCCGCGCCAGCGGGGATAAACCGCCGCTGACGCGACTTGTGAGGATGATGGGAATGTGTTCCCCGCGCCAGCGGGGATAAACCGCAACCAACTGGTATTGCGTCATAATCAGATTGGTGTTCCCCGCGCCAGCGGGGATAAACCGCCCAGATCCGCGCTGGCTGAAAATTTCCTGATGTGTTCCCCGCGCCAGCGGGGATAAACCGAATTTCATGTGGCACCCCCGGTTGATTGAGAAGTGTTCCCCGCGCCAGCGGGGATAAACCGGGTAAACCGTATGGGGATCCGGAGGCGAGAAAGTGTTCCCCGCGCCAGCGGGGATAAACCGATGTCTAATGCGATACTCATCTGCCTGAAAAAGTGTTCCCCGCGCCAGCGGGGATAAACCGCTGCGTCACTCTCCGCTCCACGGCCTCCAGAGGTGTTCCCCGCGCCAGCGGGGATAAACCGCCAGTATCTGTTGTGGTGATGGAGTGGGCTTTGTGTTCCCCGCGCCAGCGGGGATAAACCGCCAGTATCTGTTGTGGTGATGGAGTGGGCTTTGTGTTCCCCGCGCCAGCGGGGATAAACCGCATTGGAGCCTAATGAACGAAACCGTGAATTAGTGTTCCCCGCGCCAGCGGGGATAAACCGGAACTCCAGGTAGTTGGATTGGTAAAAATATAGTGTTCCCCGCGCCAGCGGGGATAAACCGGGATGGAGGTGTCAGTTGACGTCAGCACATGCGTGTTCCCCGCGCCAGCGGGGATAAACCGCGCGGCATTTTGGGGTGATTAACTGGAATAAAGTGTTCCCCGCGCCAGCGGGGATAAACCTTGTTTGTTGCGCTCGCGATATGCTGAAGATGCGTGTTCCCCGCGCCAGCGGGGATAAACCGCGATGCCGTAATACCCAGCCGCGCCAACTCCTGTGTTCCCCGCGCCAGCGGGGATAAACCGCCAACCGCGTGTCGATACGACTCTCGCACGTTGTGTTCCCCGCGCCAGCGGGGATAAACCGGAAATTTACCAGCACACGGTCACACATTTTCGGTGTTCCCCGCGCCAGCGGGGATAAACCGACGCTGACGAAGATTACACTTTCGGGCAGGGTGTGTTCCCCGCGCCAGCGGGGATAAACCGGTGGGTAAACCACGATTTTCGCATCAGTATCTGTGTTCCCCGCGCCAGCGGGGATAAACCGTTAATCTGGTCTGATTTGGGAATAATTGTGCGGTGTTCCCCGCGCCAGCGGGGATAAACCGATCGTTCCTGATAATCAACGTCATCATCAGAGGTGTTCCCCGCGCCAGCGGGGATAAACCGACGGGCCGCATTTCCAATTGCCTCATCGAGATGTGTTCCCCGCGCCAGCGGGGATAAACCGCCATTTTTACCGCTGCACTAAAGAGGCAGGATGTGTTCCCCGCGCCAGCGGGGATAAACCGCTGATTTCTCAGGTTTGTGAGTTCGAATTCACGTGTTCCCCGCGCCAGCGGGGATAAACCGGTTTTCGCAGATAAAATCTAATATCAACGTGGGTGTTCCCCGCGCCAGCGGGGATAAACCATGCCAGGTGTAGGTTTCCCCGCTGTCGATATCGTGTTCCCCGCGCCAGCGGGGATAAACCGCTGAACTCCTGGGGCAAAACGACCATTATCCAGTGTTCCCCGCGCCAGCGGGGATAAACCGATCACTGGGAGCGTAACGCCGTAGGCGCACCCGTGTTCCCCGCGCCAGCGGGGATAAACCGTAAACGGTTAGACCGTAGTCGAAAGGCAGTGCGTGTTCCCCGCGCCAGCGGGGATAAACCGGGGATGCATATTTTTGCAAGGCGAATTCGATAGTGTTCCCCGCGCCAGCGGGGATAAACCGAAGTCGCGGCGCTGAAAGCCTACATCCAGGAGGTGTTCCCCGCGCCAGCGGGGATAAACCGATCGCAACCCAAAATGCTGAATTCGATTACAAGTGTTCCCCGCGCCAGCGGGGATAAACCGCGCTTTCGATATTGCTGCTCTCGCCATGTCAAGTGTTCCCCGCGCCAGCGGGGATAAACCGGTCAGTTTGTTGCTATGTGGGACGTCCAAGGAGTGTTCCCCGCGCCAGCGGGGATAAACCGTTTATTGGCTTGGTTTCACATAAAGAAACTTGGTGTTCCCCGCGCCAGCGGGGATAAACCGGGCCTCGAATGTCGATTACAAAGATAAAAGCGGTGTTCCCCGCGCCAGCGGGGATAAACCGCCCTGAATAACTGGTTGAGAAACGCAGCCAAATGTGTTCCCCGCGCCAGCGGGGATAAACCGCATCATGCTATTGATGGCCGTCAGCATACTCCGTGTTCCCCGCGCCAGCGGGGATAAACCCCGTCCACAACTTATGCAAGGTTCGCCATAGTCGTGTTCCCCGCGCCAGCGGGGATAAACCGTTAAATTGGCCGACATAACACCGCCGCAGCCAGTGTTCCCCGCGCCAGCGGGGATAAACCGGCGTTGATATTGGTAATTGTCGGACTTTCCGTGTGTTCCCCGCGCCAGCGGGGATAAACCGGAAAAAACAATGAATGATGTATCTGCAACCGGGTGTTCCCCGCGCCAGCGGGGATAAACCGGCTCCGCAGACATTGCTGTTTCTTCAGTCGCCGTGTTCCCCGCGCCAGCGGGGATAAACCGCTGGCGCGATAGTCCACATCCGGGCCAGCAAAGTGTTCCCCGCGCCAGCGGGGATAAACCGCAGTTGGCTGAGTTGCAGGGGTGGGTAGCACCGTGTTCCCCGCGCCAGCGGGGATAAACCG
>CBIFWW010000069.1:0-17313 GCA_966186435.1 uncultured Enterobacteriaceae bacterium | reverse complement strand
CACGTCCGTAAGGACACTAACACCTGAAGCTAGCGCGTCTACCAATTCCGCCACCGTCGCCTCGACCGTGCAATACCCCTGGGAGTATTGCAACCACGGAGGCGCATTCTAAGTGTTTTCCTGTCGTCGTCAACACTTTATTGCATGCCGCTTTTCTGAGTGTTGTAAAAAGCGGCAGTTGTCGCAGAAAATGGGAGCCAGGTGAAAATGCCGCTTAAGCGCGCTTGGCGTTACGCGTCATCACTGCACGATAAACCTTAAAACGGCCAGTCTGGGCAATCACTTCATGATTGCCGAAAGTCTCATCCAGTTCGCGAGGGTAGGGCAGGAAGGCGTTCGCCACAATCCGCAGTTCGCCGCCCATATTCAGGTGACGTACCGCGGTGCGGATTAGCGTCTGGGTGGCATCGAGACTGGTCTGTAACCCATGGTGGAACGGCGGGTTAGAAATGATCATGTCAAAACGACCGTTCACTTCAGAGAACACGTTACTGGCGAATACTTCCCCTTCAAAACCATTAGCGGCCAACGTCGCGCGGCTGGCTTCAATCGCTGGTGCAGAGACATCCGTCAGGGTTAAGCGCACCTTCGGAGAGTGGCTAGCCAGGGTGGCAGACAGCACGCCAGCCCCACAGCCTACATCGAGGATTTTACCTTTGGTGTGCGGTGCCAGGGTGGATAACAGCAGTTGGCTGCCCACGTCTAACCCATCGCGGCTGAATACCCCAGGCAGGGTTTTAATGGTCAGGCCGTTGCTCTGATACTCACTCCACCAGGATGCGGCGTTAAATTCTGGGCGTGTTTCCAGGCGGCCATGGTACAGGCCACAGCGGCGGGCGCTGTCGATTTTAGTCAGCGGGGCAAAATCAGCGAGGATCTGCTCGGCACTACGCACACCGCTGCGGTTTTCACCCACCACAAAGACATCAGTACCGACCGGCATCAGGGACAGCAGGTTCATCAGTTGGAACTGGGCTTCTGGCTTGTTCTTCGACCAGTAGTAAATCAGCGTATCTGCGTTGCCAATGCTGCTGGCATCGGCCACCAGACCATATTGAACGTTTTCACCCATTTGGCCGTTCAGCATCTGCCAGTGATGGAATTGCTGCGTATGGGCGCGGCTCTCGGCGGTTTCAAACTGTGCAGGCAGTGAATCCTGCATATCACCGGCAAACAATACGCGGCTTTCGAGGAAATCCTCACTGTGGCGCAGTAACACTTCACTCGCCGGGGTAAATGCAGACATACACACTCCTTAATTAACTGAGCGGGGAGTATACCCGCTTCTTGCCGCCGGGGGCAGGGCCAGCAATGGCACCAGGGGTGGGAATTTGCTATATTTGCCGCCTTCCGGCTTAACACAGGCTTCTTATGACTTCCCGACGCGACTGGCAATTACAGCAACTTGGCATCACGCGCTGGGCCTTACGCCGCCCGGCGGCATTAAAAGGTGAAATCGCCATTACGTTGCCTGATGAAGTCCGCCTGTTAGTGGTGGCCGATCCGCTGCCAGAACTGGCCGATCCGCTGTTACTGGATGTACTACGCAGCCTGGCCCTGGGGCCGTCCCAAGTTATGTTACTGACGCCGGAGCGGGTGACTATGCTGCCGGAAAATAGCCGGTGCAACAGCTGGCGGCTGGGGGTGGAAGACCCTCTGGCGCTAGAGGGGGCGCAGCTCTCCTCCCCGGCATTTGATACTCTCCTTTCTGATGGGGCCGCCCGTGCGGCACTCTGGCAGCAAATTTGCGAACATGAACACGATTTCTTCCCTCAATAACACCGATCTTGCGGCGGCTTTCGCCATCGAAAACCGTAGCCACGCCTTCCCCTGGACGGAAAAAACCTTCCACAGCAATCAGGGTGAACGCTATTTCAATCTTAAGCTGGAATCCCAGGGCGCGCTGGCGGCCTTTGCCATCACCCAAGTGGTGCTGGATGAAGCCACGCTATTTAATATCGCGGTATCCCCTGATTTCCAGCGCCAGGGGTTGGGTAGAATGCTGTTAGAGCATCTGATCGCTGAATTAGAAAAACGCGATGTATTTACACTGTGGCTGGAAGTTCGTGCTTCAAACGCGCCCGCTATTGCCCTGTATCAAAGCCTGGGCTTTAACGAGGCTGATATTCGGCGCAATTATTACCCAACGGCCTCGGGCCGGGAAGATGCCATTGTGATGGCGCTGCCAATAGGTTAATCAACAAAAAGGTAAGCTATGAAGTGGGACTGGATTTTCTTTGATGCCGACGAAACCCTGTTTACGTTCGACGCATTTGGTGGGTTACAGCGGATGTTTCTCGACTACAGCATAACCTTTACCCCAAAGGATTTTCAGGACTACATGGCGGTGAATAAACCGCTGTGGGTAGATTACCAGGATGGGAAAATCAGCGCCTTACAGCTTCAGCACCAGCGGTTTGAAAGCTGGGCAGATCGATTAAGTGTGCCTGCCGGGGCGCTTAACCAAGCCTTTTTAAATGCCATGGCCGAAATCTGCACCCCATTGCCAGGGGCGTTATCATTGGTTCAGGCGTTAAAGGGCCGGGCGAAGATGGCGATCATCACCAATGGGTTTACCGCCTTACAGCAAATTCGCCTTGAGCGTACTGGCATGCGCGACTACTTTGATTTAGTGGTGATTTCTGAAGAGGTTGGGGTGCCAAAACCCGATCGGCGCATCTTCGATCACACCCTGTCTCTGGCAGGCGAACCCAATCGCTCACGGGTGATGATGGTGGGGGATACTCTTGAATCAGAAATCCTTGGTGGCATCAATGCCGGGTTAACGACTTGCTGGCTGAATAGCCATGGCCGTGAAGCCCTCCCGGGGATTAAACCTGACTGGCAGGTGGCATCCCTAAGCGAACTGGAGCAGCGGCTGTGTAAACAGTGATTGTCTGATCTCCCCTAATGAGTAAAATACGCGCATTACGCGTCGCGTTGCCCGTTTGAGCCATTTATTTCTGACTGTTGCCGCTGCTCACGGGGACGGGGAAATTGGCGCGAACCGCAAATTGGATTCACCCCGCGTGGCTTAATGCCGCGCGCTTACACAGAAGAATGAACCATGACGTTGTCTCCTTATTTGCAAGAGGTGGCCAAACGCCGCACTTTTGCCATTATCTCTCACCCGGATGCCGGTAAAACGACCATCACCGAGAAGGTGCTGCTGTTCGGACAAGCGATTCAAACCGCCGGGACTGTAAAAGGCCGTGGCTCCAACCAGCATGCTAAATCCGACTGGATGGAGATGGAAAAGCAGCGTGGGATCTCCATCACCACGTCCGTGATGCAGTTTCCTTATCACGATAGCCTGGTGAACCTGCTGGACACCCCGGGGCACGAAGACTTCTCTGAAGATACCTACCGTACCCTGACGGCGGTGGACTGTTGCCTGATGGTAATTGACGCCGCCAAAGGGGTTGAAGATCGTACCCGTAAGCTGATGGAAGTTACCCGTCTGCGTGACACCCCGATCATCACCTTTATGAACAAACTCGACCGCGACATCCGTGACCCAATGGAGCTGCTGGATGAAGTGGAAAACGAGCTGAAAATCGGCTGTGCGCCCATCACCTGGCCGATTGGCTGCGGCAAGCTGTTCAAAGGGGTTTACCACCTTTATAAAGATGAAACCTATCTCTACCAGACCGGTAAAGGCCACACCATCCAGGAAGTGCGCATTGTTAAAGGGTTGAATAACCCTGATCTGGACGCCGCCGTGGGTGACGAACTGGCTCAGCAGTTGCGTGATGAGCTGGAACTGGTGCAGGGGGCGTCTAACGAGTTCGATCAGGATCTGTTCCTGGCGGGTGAAATTACCCCAGTGTTCTTCGGTACTGCACTGGGTAACTTCGGCGTTGATCACATGCTGGATGGCCTGGTGGAGTGGGCGCCTGCGCCGATGCCGCGTAAAACCGACACCCGTGAAGTAGTTGCCAGCGAAGAGAAATTCTCCGGCTTCGTGTTTAAAATCCAGGCCAATATGGACCCGAAACACCGCGACCGCGTAGCCTTTATGCGTGTGGTATCCGGCAAATATGAAAAAGGCATGAAGCTGCGTCAGGTGCGTATCGGTAAAGATGTAGTGATCTCCGATGCGCTGACCTTTATGGCTGGCGACCGTTCCCACGTGGAAGAAGCCTTCCCGGGGGACATCATCGGCCTGCACAACCACGGCACTATTCAGATTGGTGATACCTTCACCCAAGGCGAGATGATGAAGTTCACCGGCATTCCGAACTTTGCCCCTGAACTGTTCCGCCGTATCCGCCTGCGCGATCCGCTGAAGCAGAAGCAGCTGCTGAAAGGCTTGGTTCAGCTTTCGGAAGAAGGTGCGGTGCAGGTGTTCCGCCCAATCGCCAATAACGACCTGATCGTCGGGGCCGTTGGGGTGCTACAGTTTGACGTGGTGGTTGCCCGTCTGAAGAGCGAATACAACGTTGAGGCGATTTACGAATCCGTCAACGTTTCCACCGCTCGTTGGGTGGAGTGTAATGATGTGAAGAAATTCGAGGAGTTCAAGCGTAAGAACGAAATTCAGCTGGCGCTGGATGGTGGTGATAATCTGACGTATATCGCCCCGACCATGGTCAACCTGAACCTGACCCAGGAGCGTTATCCTGAGGTTAGCTTCCGCAAAACCCGCGAACACTAATCGTGATAAGGCGCTGCTCTGGCAGCGCTTTTTTTTTGCCATTGAACGGAAAGTTCTTAATTCCCTCGGTTTTTTACCCCATTCGCTGCTTTTTTAATCACTCCCCCAGCAAAGTCATTTTTGTGAGCTATATTTAGCATTGTGATAAATCGCTGCTACTAAATCATATTGATAATTAATGATTATCTGGATTTAGTGTTCAGCCAGGATTGTTATCTCACAACAAATAACTGCTATGAGGCCCGCAGGCCAAATTATCAGCATGACCCTTTCGGGCGGATGTCCTGATTGACGCCGCCATTTTACAGACTGCCACAAGCAGTTGCTGGCGCTCAAAGCTGAGCAAACCACAGGAATGAATCAATGAATACGACTAAAATCTCAAAAACTATGCTGGCCGTTGTGATGGGTTCTGTACTGGCAACCGGCGCTGCCTGGGCTGATACCAGTACAACCATGGATAGCGCAGGGCAGAAAGTCGACAGCTCTATGAACAAAGTTGGCAACTTTATGGATGACAGCGCGATCACTGCCAAGGTAAAAGCCGCACTGGTGGATCACGATGCAATTAAGAGCACCGATATTTCGGTAAAAACCGAGAAAAGTGTCGTCACGCTGAGTGGTTTTGTTGAAAGCCAGTCACAAGCGGAAGCAGCCGTAGCCGCAGCGAAAAAAGTTGAAGGCGTTAAGTCGGTCAGTGACAAGCTTCACGTCAAAGGCGCGAATGATCAATCTATGAAAGGCTATGCCGGCGACGCAGCCACCACCAGTGAAGTGAAAGCGAAACTGTTGGCTGACGACATTGTCCCATCACGTAAAGTGAAAGTGGAAACCAATGATGGCGTAGTGCAGCTTAGCGGTACGGTAGATTCTCAGGCACAGTCAGAGCGCGCAGAAACTATTGCTAAAGCCATTGACGGTGTGAAAAGCGTTAAAAACGACCTGAACGTTAAGTAATTGATTCACTGGATTTCCCCCGGTAAATCGGGGGCTATAAGTAGTAACCGTTTGACCATTCAGTTAAAAAAAATAACGCTGCCGAAAGTACCGTTTGGCTTCAGGCAGTGGATTAATTCACTATGGTAAGGAGAGCTTTATGTTTCGTTGGGGCATTATTTTTCTTGTGATCGCGCTTATCGCCGCCGCTTTAGGTTTTGGTGGCCTGGCTGGTACAGCCGCGTGGGCAGCAAAAATCGTATTCGTGGTTGGTATTATCTTGTTCCTCGTCAGCCTGTTTACAGGCCGACGTCGCCCGTAGCGTAATGAATAGCGCGAAGGGGGCCGGAATCGGCAATAAACCCTAAACTAATCTAAGCCAGTCCATACGGACTGGCTTTTGTGCATATAATAGAGTCAACAGGCGCAGTCAGTGACCTGGCAACAATAAAAGTGGGTAGGAGCAGTGGGGCAGCGAATTCCGGTTACGCTCGGCAATATCACGCCGCTAGCGGTACAACCCTTCCGTTCAGGTAAAATAGCTCTGGTATGCGAGGGCGGTGGGCAAAGAGGTATTTTTACTGCCGGGGTTCTGGACGAGTTTATGCGCGCCCGATTTAACCCCTTCGATACTTTTCTTGGGACTTCCGCCGGGGCGCAAAACCTGTCTGCTTATGTCTGCAACCAACCGGGTTATGCCCACCGCGTAATAACCCATTACACTACCACCCGAGAATTCTTTAACCCAGTGCGCTTTGTGCGTGGCGGTAACCTGATCGATCTGGATTGGCTGGTGGATTCCACCGCCCATCAAATGCCGTTAGCGATGAATAACGCCTATCGGTTGTTCGATAACGGCAAACTTTTCCAGATGTGCGCCTGCCGCAGTGATGACTATGGTGCCACCTATTTCACCCCGCAGAAAACCAACTGGATGGATATCATCCGGGCCTCTAGTGCGATCCCGGGCTTTTACCGTACTGAGGTTTCGCTGGATGGGGTGCGCTATCTGGATGGCGGCGTTAGTGATGCCATTCCGGTGCGAGAAGCGGCAAGACTGGGGGCGGAAACCCTGGTGGTGATCCGCACGGTGCCTTCGCAAATGTTTTACACCCCCCAGTGGTTTAAACGCATGGAGCGTTGGCTTGGCGAGAGCAGCCTGCAACCGCTGGTGAATTTGGTGCATCACCACGAGTTAAGCTATGGTGAAATCCAGCAGTTTATTGATAAACCACCGGGCGATCTGCGGGTGTTTGAGATCTATCCTCCGCGGCCACTATTAAGTATGGCATTAGGCAGCGGCCAACTGGCGCTGCGGGCCGATTACAAAGTTGGCCGCCTGTGTGGCCGCTACTTCCTGGCGACAGTAGGGAAAATGCTGGCTGAGCAGCCGCCGTTGCTGCGCCACAGTCAGCACCGAACTTGCCCGGCGATGCCTGTTGGTGCGCCCGCCGTCAGCCCAACCAATATGCCGGTTAATGCACCGGTGCTGGCCGCCAACGACGTGGCTTCATTACCTACCGTTGACACCCCTCAGGCTAATGATGGCGGCTTTAGCCAAAAGGATAGCGCGTGAGCTTTACCTTTACGGATACCCACTGCCACTTTGATTTCCCGCCCTTTACCGGTAATGAGCAAGCCACTATTGAACGAGCCGCCGCCGCCGGGATTCGTCGAATCATTGTGCCCGCTGTGGGGGCCGATCGTTTTGATTTGGTGTTGTCACTGGCTCATCGTTATCCTGCGCTGTTTGCCGCCCTGGGCCTGCACCCGATTATTATTGAGCAGCATCAACCCGGTTGCCTGGATCGTCTTGAAAGCATCCTCAGCCAACGTCCAAACAAACTGGTCGCCATCGGTGAGATTGGCCTCGATCTGTACCGGGAGGATCCGCAGTTTGTGCGCCAGGAAGCGGTTCTCGAAGCCCAGTTGCAGCTGGCAAAACGTTATTTGCTACCGGTGATCCTTCATTCCCGCCGCACTCACGATAAGCTGGGGATGCACCTGCGGCGGTTGCAGCTGCCGAGAACTGGGGTAGTGCATGGTTTTGCCGGGAGCTACCAGCAGGCTAAAAAGTTTGTCGATTTGGGGTATTTTATTGGGGTCGGGGGCACCATTACCTATCCACGCGCCACTAAAACTCGGGATGTTATGGCTCGGCTGCCGCTGGATGCGTTGGTGCTGGAAACCGATGCCCCGGATATGCCGTTGAACGGCCACCAAGGGGAGCCAAACCGACCAGAGCGGGCGCGAGAAGTCTTCGATATACTGTGTGAATTGCGTCAAGAATCACCAGAAACTGTGGCTTTGGCATTGAATAACAATACATTCCAATTATTTGGAATTTAACTATTAGCCATGCCATGTGAGTCGCTTCACTCTTTTAAGTTTTTCATCCATTCAATTGCCGACTTTGTGTGACAGCTGCATCATTTCTAACCAAGCTCCCGTTATAATTCGCCCGCACCGCCTCGGCGGAAAGAATTCATAATACACAGGGAATCTGTATGCAAATCCTCATGGGTCTGGTCGGGATGTTCGTCCTGATGCTAATCGCAGTATTGCTATCCAGCAATCGTAAAGCCATAAACATTCGCACTGTCATCGGTGCCTGGCTGCTTCAAGTCGGGATCGGCGCGCTGATCCTTTATGTTCCCGTGGGCCGTAAGATCCTGCTGGGGATGTCGGAAGGGGTCTCCCACGTTATCTCTTATGGGAATGAAGGGATTGGCTTCCTGTTCGGGGGACTGGTCTCCGATAAAATGTTTGAAGTATTTGGCGGCGGTGGGTTTATCTTTGCCCTGCGAGTGCTGCCGGTAATTGTGTTCTTCTCCTCATTGATTGCCGTGCTGTACTACCTCGGCATCATGCAGTTGGTGATCCGTATCCTCGGCGGTGGCCTGCGTAAGCTGCTGAAGACCTCCCGTACCGAATCCTTATCTGCTACCGCCAATATCTTTGTCGGCCAGACCGAAGCCCCGCTAGTGGTGCGGCCCTATATTGCCACCATGACCCGCTCCGAATTGTTTGCCGTAATGTGTGGCGGCCTGGCATCGGTAGCCGGTTCGGTACTGGCGGGCTATGCCCAGATGGGAGTGCCGCTGGAGTACCTGATTGCCGCGTCCTTTATGGCGGCACCGGGCGGCCTGTTATTTGCCAAAATTATTATCCCGGAAACGGAAGTCCCGAATGACTCTCCGTCACTGGAAGGGGATCTGGCTCAGCCAGACAAACCGTCTAATGTGCTGGATGCGGCGGCTTCCGGTGCGGCATCAGGGATGCAGCTGGCGCTGAACGTCGGGGCAATGCTGCTGGCCTTTGTGGCGCTGATTGCCCTATTGAACGGTATGCTTTCCGGTATCGGCGGATGGTTTGATTATCCGCAGCTTTCATTACAGCTGATCCTGGGCTGGATATTCTCCCCACTGGCTTGGGTGATTGGCGTACCGTGGAGTGAGGCCATGGTGGCTGGCTCCTTTATCGGCCAGAAACTGATCATTAATGAGTTTGTGGCCTACATGAACTTTGGTGAATACCTCAAGCCGGATGCCGCGGTGGCTGCCGCAGGCCTACAGGTCATTTCCGACCATACCAAGGCGATTATTTCCTTTGCTTTATGCGGCTTCGCCAATCTCTCTTCCATCGCCATTCTGATTGGTGGCCTGGGGAGCATGGCCCCGAACCGCCGTCATGAAATTGCCCAGCTCGGCTTAAAAGCCGTGGCAGCGGGGACACTTTCAAACCTGATGAGCGCCACTATCGCCGGGCTATTCCTGGCAATGTAATCTGGTATCCCCGCTACGGTGGGGATTTTTATATCTGTTTCCTTTCCCTGCCGTTACTGCACTTTTCCATTCCATCGAAATAATCCCCCCTTAATGGCGATGATTCACCGCCCCCGCGCCGCATCCGTTGATCGATAGCGAAGCGCTATCGATCCGGCGGCAAAACGGTATTGGTTAAAGCGTGGGATGGGGGGATATAACCACAGAGGTCACTCGCCGGAACTCACTAAGGGAATACCATGAATTCATGCTACAGCAGCCATTATCCAGAATACTGCGTGGAGATTATTCGCGCCGCCAAACCTGATTTCACACCACGGGTCGCCATTATCCTTGGCTCTGGCCTCGGGGAATTGGCTGAGCAGCTCACCAACCCGGTGGCAATCAGCTATACCAAACTGCCCGGCTTCCCCATCAGTACAGTACACGGCCATGCCGGGGAACTGGTGTTAGGCCATCTCAATGGGGTGCCGGTAGCTTGCATGAAAGGCCGGGGCCATTTCTATGAAGGCCGGGGCATGTCGGTGATGACGGCGGCGGTGCGCACTTTCAAACTGCTGGGATGTGAAATCCTGTTCTCTACCAATGCCGCCGGTTCCCTGCGCCTGGAGGTGGGCGTGGGCAGCCTGGTAGCCCTGAAAGACCATATCAACACCATGCCGGGCACCCCGATGGTAGGGCCAAACGACGATCGCTATGGCGATCGGTTCTTTACCCTGGCTAACGCCTACGATGCCGGGCTGCGTCAGCAGCTACAGGCCGTAGCCAAACAGGCAGGTTTCCCGCTCTCCGAAGGGGTGTTTGTTTCCTATCCGGGGCCGAACTTCGAAACTGCCGCCGAGATCCGCATGATGCAAATCATTGGCGGTGACGTGGTAGGGATGTCGGTGGTGCCTGAAGTTATCGCCGCCCGCCATTGTGGCCTGAAAGTGGTGGCGGTTTCTGCCATTACTAATCTGGCCGAGGGGCTGGGGGATGTCACCCTCTCCCATGACCAAACCCTGGCGGCGGCCCAGCTTTCCCGTCACAACTTTATCCAGTTAATCAGCGGCTTTTTAAAAGCGCTGCCATAACCAGTGGTGCCCGCTGCGGCGGGCATAATGATGACGAGGAAACAGCGATGTCGATTTCAGGTCGTTTGAAGGTGATGTCCTTCCTGCAATATTTTATCTGGGGGAGCTGGCTGGTTACCTTGGGTTCCTACATGATTAACGCCCTCAGTTTCAGCGGGGCCGATGTGGGCATGGTCTACAGCACCAAAGGCATTGCGGCGATAATAATGCCTGCGCTGATCGGGATCGTGGCCGATAAGTGGTTACGGGCGGATTTGGCCTATGGGCTGTGCCATCTGATTTGCGCCGGGGCCTTGTGTTATGCCGCCATGGTAAGCACCCCGGATGCCCTGTTCTGGGCGATGCTGGTGAATGCCATGTTCTTTATGCCGACCATCGCCCTCTCCAACACCATAACCTATTCTTGCCTGGCGAAATCAGGGCTGGATTCGGTCACCCATTTTCCACCGATTAGGGTGTATGGCACAGTCGGTTTTATCTGCGCCATGTGGTCTATCAGTCTGTTAAAGCTGGAGTTAAGCAATGTGCAGCTGTTGATTGCCGCCGGGGTATCCCTGGTATTGGCGGGTTATGCTATGACGTTGCCAAAAATCCCGGTGGCGCAAAAGCAGCACTCTACTTCACTGGTCAGTAAGATGGGGCTGGATGCGCTGGTATTATTCAAAACGCCAAGGATGGCGGTATTTTTTGCTTTCGCTTTGCTACTGGGGGCAGTGCTGCAAATTACTAACACCTTCGGCAGCCCGTTCCTCCATGACTTTGCCAAAGATTCGGCCTTCAGTGACAGTCTGGTGGTGAAATACCCCTCTATTTTGCTTTCTGTCTCCCAAATGTCAGAAGTGGCCTTTATCCTGACCATTCCCTTCTTCCTGAAGCGGTTTGGTATCAAGACCGTCATGCTGATTAGCATGCTGGCCTGGGTGCTGCGTTTTGGCCTGTTCGCCGTGGGCGACCCGTCGGCAACCGGGGTTTTTCTGCTGACGTTATCGATGATCGTCTATGGGTGTGCCTTTGATTTCTTTAATATTTCCGGTTCGGTATTTGTTGAGAAAGAGGTTAACCCGGCGATTCGTGCCAGCGCCCAAGGGTTGTTTATGACCATGGTCAATGGGATAGGGGCCTGGGTTGGCTCAGTGCTGAGTGGCAAAGCCGTGGATTACTTCTCAGTAGATGGGGTAAAGGACTGGCCCACTATCTGGCTGGTATTTGCCGGTTATTCGTTGGTGTTGGCGGTGCTCTTCTTCTTTTGTTTCCAGTATCGCCACCAGCCCGAGCAGGCCGTGCATGTTAACCCAGCTCACTAAACGTAAATTAACTTCACAGGGAGCCTGTGATGGAAGATATCCTGTAACCGGTGTGAGGTATCAGATGGCCTAAAACAGGGAGGGGGAATGGAGAATATTCCGCGCACGGATTTGAAACTACTGCGCTATTTTCTGGCGGTGGCAGAGGAGCTGCATTTTGGCCGGGCCGCGGCGAGATTGCATATGTCCCAACCCCCTCTCAGCCTGCATATCAAGGAGCTGGAAAGCCAGCTCAATACCCCGCTGTTTATCCGCCACTCCCGCAGCGTCACCCTAACGCCGGCGGGGAGAGTTTTGATGGAGGAGGCGCGCGCGTTGATTGCTCAGGCTAACCGGATGTTAGCGAAAGTGGAACAAATAGGCCGCGGTGAAGCGGGCCGCATCACTCTGGGTATGGTGGGAACGGCTTTGTGGGGTGGAGTGCGCCCGGCCATTCACCGCTTTATGAAAGACAACCCGCAGGTGGAGATCGCTTTTAAGGAGAAATCCCCTGGCATGCAGCAGGTGTTGCTGGAGCGCGGGGAGTTGGATGTGGGCATATGGCGTATGGTTGCCACGCCGCCGCCGGGGTTTACCAGCCAACGGCTACATCAGGCGGCTTTTCTGGTGGCGCTACCGGGTGATCATCCGCTATGCAGCATGGAGACCATACCGCTGGCGGCCCTACGGGATGAATCTTTTATTACCCTGCCGCGCCAGCATTCTGATTGGGCCTTTTTGCTAAAGATATGCAGCCAGGCGGGTTTTGAACCCCATATCACCCGGGAGGTGGTGGAGCCACAAACCATTCTGGCGCTGATCAGTATGGGGCTTGGGGTCACGCTAATGGCCGATAGTTATGCCCAAATGCATTGGCCCGATGTGGTGTTCCGCCCATTAGCCTCTCACATCGCCGCCGATCTCTATGTCGTCTATGATCAACAGCAGGTGACCCCAACCACCCAGCGATTTATTGACGCAATCGTGCCGAAGCAGGCTTAAGGGAGTTGTTGTGTTATTTAAATCACATATAATGGGGCGAGAAATGCAATTTTACCGATTTTTTGTGAAAAGAATCACGATATATGCCGATAGGCCGATGTTAAAATTCTAACATCGCAATGCGTGATTTGCGGTGCCAGGGACCTGGCGCGGTGGCTTGCCATGCTATCTCAAGGAACCAGTACCGCTCCAACGTATTGAGCCATCGGCTCTCAAATCCCCAGTTGGAGAATGTAATGACCGATTTAAAAACCAGTAGTCTGCGTGCCTTAAAACTGATGGACCTGACTACCCTCAACGAAGACGATACCAACGAGAAAGTGATTGCCCTGTGCCACCAGGCGAAATCCCCGGTAGGCAATACAGCCGCAGTCTGCATCTATCCACGTTTCATCCCGATTGCCCGTAAAACGCTGAATGCGCAAGGCACCCCTGATGTGCGGATCGCCACCGTCACCAACTTCCCACACGGCAATGACGATATCGATATCGCGCTGGCTGAAACCCGTGCGGCGATTGCCTACGGCGCTGATGAAGTGGACGTAGTATTCCCATACCGCGCCCTGATGGCTGGCAATGAGCAGATTGGTTTTGATCTGGTTAAAGCTTGCAAAGAAGCCTGTGCAGACGCCAACGTGCTGCTGAAAGTGATCATTGAAACCGGTGAACTGAAAACCGAAGCGCTGATCCGTAAAGCCTCCGAAATCGCTATCAAAGCCGGTGCTGATTTTATCAAAACCTCTACCGGTAAAGTGCCGGTAAACGCCACCCCAGAAAGCGCACGTATTATGCTGGAAGTTATCCGCGATATGGGCGTAGAGAAAACCGTGGGCTTCAAGCCTGCCGGTGGTGTACGTAGCGCTGAAGATGCCCAGCAGTATCTGGCCATCGCCAATGAACTGTTTGGTGATGACTGGGCTGATGCCCGTCACTACCGTTTCGGTGCTTCCAGCCTGTTGGCCAGCCTTCTGAAGGCGTTGGGTCATGGCGACGGTAAGAGCGCTAGCGCCTACTAAGTCTTAGCGGCGGGCAACCGCCGCTTTCTCTGCCCGATATCAGGGGGATATTTTGTTTCTCGCACAAGAAATTATCCGTAAAAAACGCGATGGGTTAGCCCTGAGCGATGAAGAGATTCGCTTTTTCATCAATGGCATTCGTGACAACACTGTCTCTGAAGGCCAGATTGCCGCCCTGGCAATGACGATCTTCTTCCGTGATATGACCATGCCCGAGCGTGTATCACTCACCATGGCGATGCGCGATTCCGGCACCGTTCTGGACTGGAAAAACCTGCAACTCAACGGCCCTATCGTCGATAAACACTCCACCGGCGGTGTTGGCGATGTGACCTCGCTGATGCTTGGCCCGATGGTGGCGGCCTGCGGCGGGTATATCCCCATGATCTCTGGTCGTGGCCTGGGCCACACCGGCGGCACCCTGGACAAGCTCGAAGCCATTCCAGGTTTTGATATCTTCCCGGATGACAGCCGCTTTCGCGACATCATCAAGCAGGTGGGCGTGGCAATTATTGGCCAGACCAGCTCCCTGGCACCGGCGGATAAACGCTTCTATGCCACCCGCGATATCACCGCCACTGTTGATTCCATCCCGCTGATCACCGCCTCTATTCTGGCGAAGAAACTGGCGGAAGGGCTGGATGCGCTGGTAATGGATGTCAAAGTGGGCAGCGGTGCCTTTATGCCAACCTATGAGCTATCTGAACAGTTGGCTCAGGCCATCGTGGATGTCGCCAACGGGGCCGGGGTGCGTACCACCGCGCTGCTGACCGACATGAACCAGGTGCTGGCCTCTACGGCTGGCAACGCCCTTGAAGTGCGTGAAGCGGTGCAGTTCCTCACCGGCGAATACCGCGACCCACGCCTGCTGCAAGTGACCACCGCCCTGAGCGTGGAGATGCTGATCTCCGGCAAGCTCGCCCGGGATGAAGCTGATGCCCGCGCCCAATTGCAGCAGGTGCTGGATAACGGCAAAGCCGCCGACATCTTTGGCCGCATGGTGGCGGCGCAAAAAGGCCCAACGGACTTTGTGGAAAACTATGATCGTTATCTGCCTGCCGCCACCTTGAGCAAAGCAGTTTATATGGACGGAACGGGTTACCTCAGCGCCATGGATACCCGGGCACTGGGGATGAGCGTAGTTGCTCTGGGCGGCGGCCGCCGTCAGGCCTCCGATGCCATTGATTACAGCGTGGGCCTGAGTGACATGGCCCGCCTGGGTGACCATCTTGATAATCAACGCCCATTGGCGGTGATCCACGCCAAAAACGAAGCCAGTTGGCAGGAAGCGGCCCGGGCTGTTAAAGCAGCCGTCACCTTAAGTGATACGGCGCCGGAAGCCACCCCGGAAGTTTACCGGCGTATTGGGCAATAAAATCCTCCCTAGCCTGAATCAGGCTGGGGTATACTGATCTGATCGCTTTTTAACGCAATCGCGCGTTAGAAACAGCGCGAAAAGTACGGAGACGCTATGAAACGTGCATTTATTATGGTGCTGGACTCTTTCGGCATTGGCGCGACCGAAGACGCCGCAAAATTTGGTGACACCGGGGCTGATACCCTGGGTCACATCGCTGAAGCCTGTGCTAAAGGCCAAGCCGATCATGGCCGTAAAGGCCCATTAAGCCTGCCAAACCTGACCCGCATGGGTCTGGCTAAAGCCCACGAAGGCTCTACCGGTAAAATCGCGCCGGGGCTGGATGGCAATGCCGAGGTCATCGGTGCCTACGCCTGGGCACATGAACTCTCTTCCGGTAAAGATACCCCTTCTGGCCACTGGGAAATTGCCGGTGTGCCGGTACTGTTCGACTGGGGCTACTTTAGCGACCACACCAACAGCTTCCCACAGGAACTGCTGGATGTGCTGGTCAAACGCGGCAATCTGCCGGGCTATCTGGGTAACTGCCACTCCTCCGGTACCGTGATCCTCGATGAGCTGGGCGAAGAGCACATGAAAACCGGCAAGCCGATTTTCTACACCTCCGCTGACTCGGTATTCCAGATCGCCTGCCACGAAGAAACCTTCGGGCTGGACCGTCTGTATGAGCTGTGTGAAATCGCTCGCGAAGAATTGACTAACGGTGGCTACAACATCGGCCGCGTTATCGCTCGTCCGTTTGTTGGCGACAAAGCCGGTAATTTCCAGCGTACCGGTAACCGCCATGATTTGGCGGTAGAGCCACCTGCTCCGACTGTGTTGCAAAAACTGGTTGATGAGAAACAGGGCCAGGTGGTGTCGGTGGGTAAAATTGCCGATATCTATGCCAACTGTGGGATCACCAAGAAAGTGAAAGCCACCGGTCTGGATGCGCTGTTTGATGCCACGCTGACTGAAATGAAACAAGCGGGTGACAATACTATCGTATTCACCAATTTCGTAGATTTCGACTCCTCCTGGGGCCACCGCCGTGATATCGCCGGTTATGCCGCTGGCCTGGAACTGTTCGACCGCCGTCTGCCGGAGCTGCTGGAACTGGTGGGTGAGGATGACATCATTATCTTGACCGCTGACCACGGTTGCGACCCTTCCTGGCAAGGCACTGACCACACCCGTGAGCACATCCCGGTACTGGTCTATGGCCCGAAAGTGAAGGCTGGCTCCCTGGGCCACCGCGAAACCTTCGCGGATATCGGCCAGACCCTGGCGAAGTACTTCGGTACCTCCGACATGGATTATGGCAAGGCCATGTTCTGATATTGAGGGCGGGGTAACCCGCCCTTACTTTTGCACTCTTTTAAAGGATATAACGATGGCAACTCCACACATCAATGCCGAAATGGGCGATTTTGCTGACGTAGTGCTGATGCCGGGCGATCCGCTGCGTGCTAAGCACATTGCAGAAACCTTCCTCGAAGACATTCGTGAAGTGAACAACGTGCGCGGCATGCTGGGTTACACCGGGACTTACAAGGGCCGTAAAATCTCTGTGATGGGCCATGGGATGGGTATCCCGTCCTGCTCTATCTACACCAAAGAATTAATCACTGACTTTGGCGTGAAGAAAATCATTCGCGTAGGCTCCTGCGGCGCGGTGCGTCCAGACGTGAATCTGCGTGATGTGGTTATCGGCATGGGTGCCTGCACCGATTCCAAAGTTAACCGCATGCGTTTTAAAGATCATGATTTCGCCGCCATCGCCGATTTCGACATGGTGCGGAATGCGGTTGATGCGGCAAAAGCCCTGGGTGTAGATGCCCGTGTCGGTAACATCTTCTCCGCTGACCTGTTCTACACGCCGGACCCGCAAATGTTCGACGTGATGGAAAAATACGGCATCTTGGGTGTTGAGATGGAAGCGGCAGGTATCTACGGCGTGGCTGCGGAGTTCGGTGCTAAAGCGCTGACCATCTGCACCGTTTCGGATCATATCCGTACCCACGAGCAGACCACGGCGGAAGAGCGCCAGACCACTTTCAACGATATGATCAAAATTGCGCTGGAATCCGTTCTGCTGGGCGATAAAGAATAACTACGCTTGGTTTCAGGCAGTAGAAAGGGGCGAGTCGCCTAATGCCGGTCACTTAAGGTGACCGGCATTGTTTTTTAACGAATATTTCTGC
>CBIFWW010000068.1:0-17323 GCA_966186435.1 uncultured Enterobacteriaceae bacterium | reverse complement strand
ATAATAATGAGGAGCGTTCAAATGCAAAAAACTAAAATAGATTTTGATTTAAGTGATTTTGATGATTTAAATTCATTTTTAGATATGCTCAGGGACAGACTTGCAGATTCATTCGCAGGTAAGACCGTATATGAACTTTTGGGAATATCTCCTGCAAGAATGACCTTGAGTGAGAAGCTTGATTTATCCTCCAAAGTTGAGAACGATACTATTATTGTTTCTTCAAACATATTTATTCAAAGTGAAGAAATGGCTAAAGAATTTGATATTCAAAATTCAGGTATTCAGGATCTAATGAAATCGGCAGCAGTGCTTGAAATCATGGGTTTTGAAAGGCTCGCAAAACAAATGCGAAAACTTTATGCCGAGTCTTTAGCTGAAATGTTTATGTCGAATGTCAGAGAAGAGGAATTTGCTAAACAAGTAATTAGTCAGGACAGAAGTAAGGCAAGAAAAGGGAAAACTAATAGACACCACAATGCAGCTTTGAAAATTGCTGCTGATACATGGGCTAAATACCCACATGCTAGCCTTGCAGGGCTTTCAGAAGACATTTACTCACATTTGAGAAAAAAATGGAATGATGTGCCAGTGGCTGGAACTGTGGAAAAATGGTTAAAAGAGTCAAAGTTGAATCCTGATGTAAAGCCAAAGAATAGGAATTATGAGTTGATAGTAATCGATGAGGAGTAAAACTAGTTTTGCACCCCCTAATCCAGTACTCACAGCAGTGAACCAGATAAGGCTAACTCTATCTGGTTTTCTTATCTCCTCAAGTATAAAAATCAATTTTAAAGTATCACCTCTGTTAACCAATAATTTATGGTGATATATGCATTTAATTACTGCCCCAAACTATATCGAACGCTTTACTCGCGCTGAAGCCGCTGATTACCTAGGTGTAAACCCTCAAACTTTGGCTAATTGGGCCTGTACCGGAAAAGTGAAAATCCCTCATTATAAAGTCGGGCGCAAGGTAATTTATATGCGATCAGATTTAGATGGCTATTTGGAGTCAACTCGCCGCACATATACAGTGTAGGAGGGTGGTATGGAACTTAAAACAAAAGCGGCCATGCAGGGCCGCCAATGTCATTACATCAAACAAATACCGCTCAAGCATACAAGGTTAAATGTTATAGGTCAAAGCCTCACCAATTCTGAAATTTCAGGAACTCCCCCATTGGCTGGCTTAAAAGATGTGTCCAAAACTGGACGCATTATGATTTCACGTGCTCAACCTTTAGGTTTGAATCCCTGGCTTAACAATTTTGCACGACAAGCATCTTTTACCCATGAACTGAACTGGCCGGGGCCAGCTGCAATATTAATTTGCTCCAATAGTTCATCTTCGAAACGAATGTTTTTCTTTGTGCTTCCTGAACGTTCAAACCCAGCTTTTGTATTTTTATCTTGCATCGGTACGTACCACGGAGATAGACTAGAAACATCATGGTACGTACCATTGTTCATTTGTGCAACCATGAAAATAACAAAGCCCCGAACTGTTAGAGCAGTAGCGGGGCTTCTAACCGCAAACGTTAACAGGACTAACGCTATGGCTGGATCACAGCATACCCAAACTCGACCCGAATATCAGTATCGTTTTCTGGCCTTGAGTGCCACAGAGCAAAATATTGTCCATATTACCGCCGCTTCTGAAAGTGAGGCCCGGAAGAAGTCACCTTATGGATGTGTAATGGTTTTTGCTGGCCGCTTGCCTGTATGTGGGGGAATGAGCCATGCATGACATCTACCATCAATTAGTAAGACATGCCCCGGATTTTAGAAACTTCTCTGATGAAGATTTGTTGGAGCATTGCGATATTTGCGTAGAGGCTTCTCGAACAATCAATCACACACTGACTCTCATAGGCAACCTGATGCTGGAGGCCTCCCAGTGTGAAGATTATAGCGATGAGAATGCCAAGCGTGATTTGATGCTGGTGGGTGACACTCTGCGAACCCTTCCCAGAATGGCTGAGGCACTGGAGCAGAACAGCGATACGGCTACTTATGTTTTCAGAAAACGCCGTGGGGAGTTCAAACTATGAAAAATGCCCCGAACGTTAAGCTGTTGCCGAAGGATAAGTTTACAGAAGCCATCATTTTTGCAGGGGCTGATGCTTATTCTCATGCCCAGCACTGGATAGAAAGTGAGGGGAAACGGGCTGGTGATGATGTACCGCCAGTGTATTTGGGTAAAAAACAGTTGGCAGAACTGGAACATCTCAACATTGTCGATCGAGGACGCCATTGCGTTCGTGTGATCCGTGCTGGAGAACTTTCAGAACCTCAAATAAGCATTATCGCTACCAAACTGGCTCTGTCAGATGTGAAAGAGGCACGGCTTTTTAACGGCATGTCAGAGAATCAGCCTAAGGAGAACTGGACTGATGAACTTCCAAGGCTTAGGGAGGAGGCTGAGCGTGGGGAAAGTATTGTCATAAATCTGCCTGTTAATAAAAGAGAGCCACAAATACAGCCTGGTGATGAACTTAAACCGCGAGTGGAAATCCGTGAAGATGGCCTGTACTGGATAACGCCAAAGGTAGATAAGGACAGTGGTGAAATTACCAATAATGAAACGTGGTTAAGTTCCCCCCTTGAGGTTGTGGGTTCTGGTAGTGATGGTGCAGAACGTTACCTAATCCTTCGCTGGCTTGCACCACGTGGGGGGCAGCCAATTACTAAGGCGATCCCTTGCGCAGATATTGGAGAACGTGACGGTTGGCGCTCCCTGAAAGCTGGTGGGGTAAACGTGACTACCAAGAGCACATTCCGGGCAGTGTTGGCTGACTGGTTACAAAGGCAAGGGGCAGGGCAGGAATGGATAATCAGCCACACTTCCGGCTGGCATCACGGCGCTTACATCATGCCTGATGGTGAGGTAATCGGAGAGCCTGAGTTGCCAATTCTCTTCAATGGGAAAAGTGCAGCCTCTTCTGGTTATGGTGTGGCTGGTTCGGCGGAAAGCTGGCGGGAAACAGTGGCGCGACTTACTGAGGGTAATCCTTCAATGATGTTGGGGGTCGCTGCTGCGTTATCTGCACCATTGATTGGGCTTGTGGGGGCTGATGGTTTTGGTGTTCACCTGTATGAACAATCGAGCGCCGGTAAGACAACCACAGCAAACATTGCCAGTAGCCTGTGGGGTGAACCTGATGCCCTGCGTTTGACCTGGTACGGCACTGCCCTGGGCATTGCAAACGAAGCTGAGGCACATAATGATAGCCTCTTACCACTTGATGAGGTTGGGCAGGGTAGTAGCGCCAAGGATGTTGCTACGTCAGCATACACACTGTTTAACGGTGCCGGGAAGTTACAGGGCGCGAAAGAAGGTGGTAATAGAGAATTAAAACGCTGGCGAACTGTGGCGATCAGTACCGGGGAAATGGATATTGAAACCTTCCTGGCGGCTGGCGGGATAAGAGTTAAGGCGGGCCAGCTGGTTCGCTTGCTGAATATTCCAATGGAGAAATCAACGGTGTTCAACGGACTCTCTAACGGTAAGGCCCATGCGGATGCGCTTAAGGAGGCGTGGATGGATAACCACGGTGCTGCTGGGCGTGAGTGGGTTCATTGGCTGGCAACCCACCAGCCGGAAGCTAAACAGGCAGTACGGGACGCGCAAACGCGGTGGCGTAGTCTTATCCCGGCTGATTACGGAGAGCAGGTGCATCGTGTCGCTGAACGTTTTGCCATTCTTGAGGCCGCACTGGTGACAGGTACAGCGATTACCGGCTGGAGCGAACAGGCAAGCCGTGATGCCATTCAGCATAGTTTTAATGCCTGGGTAAAAGAGTTCGGGACGGGAAATAAGGAACATCAGCAGATTATTGAGCAGTGTGAGGCATTCCTGAATGCGCATGGCCTTAGCCGTTTTGCCCCTTTGCCTTATTGCCCGTCAGATATGCCTATACGAGATTTGGCTGGCTATCGGGAAAGAGGGAAGCATGACGACTCGCCAATGGTGTTTTATACCTTCCCATCAGCCTTTGAAAAGGAGATGGCCCAGGGGTTCAATGCCAAGCAATTTGCACGGGTGCTGGCTGAGTCAGGAATGCTCACGCCACCTGCAAGCGGTAGAGGCTATCAGCGTAAATCCCCACGTATTGATGGCCGACAGATTAATGTCTATGTCATTCAGTACCAGCAGGATTCAGAAGTTCAGGAATAATAATTACATGTAAGGTGTTTTCGTGTTGGTTCAGTTGGTTCAGTAGATAGTTGTAGTTATTATTGATATGATTTTATTGATTATTTTACCTAAAAGCTGAACCAACACTGAACCAACAAATGGTGATTTTGAACCAACAAATGCCAGTTTTGAACCAACACCAGTTCACAGCAATACCTCCAACCTCCGAAGCCTACTAATCGCCAGAGACTCTAAACATACTGGTGAGAAACAATTTCAATTTGCCGAACTGAAAGATGCGCTGAAATCTGAGCGCATCTTTCAGTGCACGTCTTATAACTAAGAAAATAAACATCACTGAACCAACACGAAAACCCCCTTTGTTGGTTCAAAACAGGGCTTTGTTGGTTCACTCATCGATAAATACTCTATTAAAAACAATGGTCTTTACAAATTGAACCAACTGAACCAACTGAACCAACATAGTTTTGTTTATATACGTTAATTCAAAGTCAGTTAGTCGACAGGGTTTTACAGCCCGCCACCCCTACTTCAATGCGAACCACAGGCTAATTTCCGGGCAGAACCCGGTTTCTTTATACCTCTTCATAATCTATCTGTAAAAGTGGTCATTATATGTTGATATACAATAAATAGTGATCAATACTGGATGCTCATACAGTTATTCAGGACATCTAATTATGGTTAAACAGAAAGCAATGTCGGTATACATCGACGACGAGATCGCCCTACTACTCAACCATCTGCGTGAAGAGGTTCGCCAGAGATATGAGCGTGAAGGTATTCCTGGGACTGCACCCACTCTTGGCTGGATCGCGCGTTCACTGCTGCGTGAAAAGCTGGGGCTAGTCTCTTCCAAAAATGACGCACCCGGTGTGCTTTAAGGCTGGTGGCGGATGGAGATTTCACTTTACGAACCTATTGAAGGTACGACTGCAAAACGCTTTCGTGACTCACTGCAAATTGCCAATGGGCCTGTAACAGTCGCTATTAACAGTGGCGGCGGTAGTGTCACTGACGGCATGGCAATGTTTAACGCCCTACGTAACTACAAAGGCCATACAGTGGCCCGCATCGATGGTATTGCCGCATCGATGGCCACTATAGTTGCGCTCGGTGCCAAACACGTTGCAATGGCAGATAACGGCTGGTGGATGGTTCACAACCCCTGGGGCGTGTTGGCAGGTGGGGCTGGTGATATGCAGCGTCTTTCCGACGTTCTGGGCAAAATCGGTAAAACGATGCTTACCACCTATGTTGCTAAATCAGGTCTTCCTGAGGCTGAGGTACAGGCCATGATGGATGCGGAAACGTGGCTGACGGCGGTAGAGGCGAAAGAAAAAGGCTTTGTTGATGAGATCTATCCGGCAGACGGGCAGGCGTTTGCTATGGCACCGGGCTGTAATTCTCTGATGGCTAAATTCAAAAGAACGCCGGAACAACTCCAAGAGGTCATGAAAGTAACGGGCCAGCCTGAAAACAGAGAGCAGCGGGCAGAACATATTTTTTCAATGTTTGCGTCTCATGAGTGGGTCGCAGGTCTTCGTGCGGAGTTTGTGGGCGGCACCATCACAGAGGAGCAAGCCCGACAGAAAATTTTAAGTAATCTGGCTAAAGGTACTACGCCTAGCGCCGGACCAGGAGCATATATGTATTCAGGTAATGGGAATATTGTTGGCGATTCGGTAAAGGCGGCCTTGCTGGCGCGTACTGGTCTGGAGAAAGTTGAAAAAGATAACCGCTATAACGGCTACACGTTGCGTGAGTTAGCGCGTGCTTCGTTGGTGGATCGTAATGTGAGCGGCATTCCAGGAAACCCATTGGGCATGGTGGGCATGGCATTCACTCATAGCAGCAGTGATTTTGGCGGGATTCTTGCGGATGTTGCCCATAAATCCATGTTGAAAGGCTGGGAAGGAACATCAGAAACGTTCCAGCAGTGGACGAAAAAAGGCACCTTGCCAGACTTTAAAACAAGCCACCGGGCTGGGCTGGATGGTTTTAAATCACTGCGCGAAGTTCGCCCCGGTGCCGAATACAAATATGCGACTATCTCTGACCGAAGTGAACCTATTGCCCTGGCAACATATGGTGAGCTTTTCAGCATTGACCGCCAAGCCATCATTAACGACGACATGAGTGCATTAACCAGCATCCCTCAAAAGATGGGTGCAGCCGCCAGCCGTACAATTGGTGATTTGGTATATGCCGTTTTACTCAGTAAACAAAAAATGGGTGATGGCAAATCCATCTTTGATGCAGCGCACCAAAACCTTGTCACAGCCGCACTTGATATCAATGGGTTGAGCGCCGCACGTAAGACAATGCGAATGCAGAAGAACGCCGCTGGCGCTGTACTGAATATCCCGCCTCGCTTCCTGTTAGTCCCAGTTGAGCTTGAGGATCGTGCAACCCAGCTTATCCGTTCAACGTCGCTTCCAGACGCTCAGAACAGTGGCGTGTTCAACCCCTATAACGATGCATTAACTGTTATCACCGAAGCCCGCCTGGATGCTGACAGCCTGAAAGCTTGGTATCTGCTTGCTGGTCAGGGTGAGGACACTATAGAGGTAGCTTATCTTGATGGTATTGATACGCCGTACCTTGACCAGCAGCAGGGCTTTACCGTTGATGGTGTAACGTTCAAGGTTCGAATTGATGCAGGTGTAGCGCCTTTAGACTGGCGTGGTTTAGTTAAGTCCGAAGGGGCGTAGGAGTTCTGGTGGTAATCCTTCTTGGCGGTCAATTGGCCGCCTTTTTTGCGGGTCCTTCTGGCTATTCTGTACACCGAGGGGCGCTGAACACGCGGGAAACGGCTGATTTTTCACATTTCATGCGTGCAGCAGCATTGGTCTAATTAATTGATTTTAAATGTTGCAGGTTATTTTTGCTGCAAAAATGGCCGTGCAGCGGAGGTTTAAATGGAACTGAGCAGGATGCAGGTTAACGTCTCTCAACTGGCGGAGCTGGTGGGCATGAATCGCAATCTTGTTGCCCGCCGGCTGCGTGAACTGGAGCTGGTGGGAGGGAACGGTGAAAACCTGAAGCAATATGAACTTGGCAAAGCCCTACAGACGCTTCTGACACCATCAATGAAAGAAAATGGTGAAATGTCGCCCCAGGACAGAAAAGCTTGGTATCAGTCAGAAAATGAGCGCTTAAAATTTGAGGAGGCGGTGAGAGAGTTAATCCCGGCTGATGAGGTTGCCCGTGAATATGCTTATCTAGCAAAAGCGGTTGTTATGGTTCTGGAAACATTGCCTGATATTCTGGAGCGTGATTGCGCACTTCCCCCAAAAGCTGTCCAGATGGTCCAAAGCAAGATTGATGATTTACGAGATGAGATGGCTCGCAAAGTCCAGGAGAGCGATTCTGATGACGGCTGGCCTGCAAAATCAGAATAATTAATGCTCATGGTGGTTGTTTATTATGTGTGAATCCCCATTTAAATAATGGAAAAATTACCAGGGATTTTATAATAATGGCCGGACATCTAGACGAAGCATCTAAGCAAATTCTAGGCACTCTCTTAGCAGATTTTACAGTTAGAGAATTAACAGCTAAGGATTTAACTAGTGGGTATGAAGGGCCTAAAATCGAAGCTCTTGCAACCGCAGTTTGTGCCGTTGCTGATTTTACCACAGTGGATTTTGAGGTAGCTTTTAGTGATCTCGAAAAGGCTAAAATGATAAATACTGGCCCAATGGCTATGCGTGATAACGATCGGTATAGCAACCTCATTATTATCGCGTCATATAGCAAACGTGAATACGTTTACTTGACTGAAGCTGGGTATAAAGAGTCAAGAAAAGCTCCAAACCGCCCAACCCGAGTTCAGCCTGTTGTAAATAAATTAACGATTACCGGTGGGCAGTTTAGTAATTTACAATTAGGGCAAGGGCATACTGTCACCCAGTCAATGGATATCGCTAATGGTTCTGATTCAGAAATCATTCAAAAGTTGATATCAATTCTTGAAGAACAGGGGCAGGTGGTAACGTTCGATAAACGGGATGACATTGTCGCCGCTGTTGCCGCTGCAAATGATGGCGACGGAAAACAGGCTAAAAACCTTCTCTCAAAAGTTTGCGGTCCAGTTTGGGAAACAGCTCAGACGGTAATGTGGCCGATTCTTGGTGAGTTAGTGAAGCGAAAACTTGGGCTATAAAATATTTTAATAATAGAGGGTCGCCAGTGGCGGCCTTTTTTTATACTTGAAAATACCCTGCTACGGTATCCTATGGGTATCCTAGAAAAGTGAAAGGACTCACGCATTCACGTAAGTCCTTGATATTTGGTGGCCCCTGCTGGGTTTGAACCAGCGACCAAGCGATTATGAGTCGCCTGCTCTAACCACTGAGCTAAGGGGCCGTGCTGACGGATTATAAATGAACAAGGTACATCAATCTACCCCAATTATGACTATGTGCTGGTTTTATAAGCATCTGAGTTATTGAGGTTTATAATACGGACGTTAGGTCAAAAAGGAGAGAGTTCTAGTCGCAGATATTTTGGCTCAGGGCATGTGGGTCATGTTCTGTGGCATAAATTCTGATAAGTCACCGGCGGGTAGCAGATTTACCTTTACGCATCAGGCTAATCGCTTCTGGATAATATTTCATCTGGCATATTTTACCTAAAAACAACTGTGGTCGCAGCAGGCATCAGAGTTGCGCTCTAAGTTTGGTATCGGGGTAACAAAGTTAGTCCAGAGGCCTTTGGCAGGCCTCGTCTTGAGGACAGAATTATCTATTGTCGTGGGGCAACCTAGGCTTGTTGAAACGCTTAGCGGGGGATTATTTCAGGCCGGCAGCATCACGCAGCAGCGCGGCTTTGTCGGTTTTTTCCCATGGGAAGTTTTCGCGGCCAAAGTGACCGTAAGCGGCAGTTTGCTGATACATCGGGTGCAGCAGATTCAGCATCTGGATCAGGCCATATGGGCGCAGGTCGAAGAACTCACGCACCAGCAGGGTCAGCTGCTCGGTTGGGACTTTTTCAGTGCCGAAGGTTTCAACCATGATAGAGGTTGGTTCAGCAATACCGATAGCGTAAGAAACCTGAATTTCACAACGGTCAGCCAGGCCGGCAGCCACGATGTTTTTAGCCACATAACGGGCGGCATAAGCGGCTGAACGGTCAACTTTTGATGGATCTTTACCGGAGAATGCACCGCCACCGTGACGGGCCATACCGCCGTAGGTATCGACGATGATTTTACGGCCAGTCAGACCACAGTCACCCATGGGGCCACCGATAACAAAACGGCCTGTTGGGTTGATGAAGTATTTGGTGCTGGCGCTCAGCCATTCGGTCGGCAGAACCGGCTTGATGATCTCTTCCATCACCGCTTCTTGCAGATCTTTCAGGCTGATATCTTCAGAATGCTGGGTGGACAGAACCACCGCATCAATGCCAACGATTTTGCCGTCGTCATACTGGAAGGTAACCTGGCTTTTGGCATCCGGGCGCAGCCAAGGCAGGGAGCCATTTTTACGTACTTCTGCCTGGCGCTGAACCAGACGGTGAGCATAGGTCACCGGGGCTGGCATCAGCACATCGGTTTCATTGGTGGCATAGCCAAACATCAGGCCCTGGTCACCGGCGCCTTGCTCCAGCGGATCGGTACGGTCAACGCCCTGGTTGATGTCCGGGGATTGTTTACCAATCGCACTCAGCACCGCACAGGAGTTGGCGTCAAAACCCATATCAGAATGAACATATCCGATTTCACGTACCGTCTTACGGGTGATTTCTTCGATATCAACCCAAGCGCTGGTGGTGATTTCGCCGCCCACTAAAACCATCCCGGTTTTAACGTAAGTCTCACAGGCTACGCGTGCTTTAGGATCCTGTTCGAGGATCGCATCCAGTACGGCATCGGAGATTTGGTCAGCAATTTTATCAGGATGTCCTTCTGATACAGATTCGGACGTAAAAAGGTGTTTTGCCATATTTTAATTCGCCTCAGGAGAATACGTTAGAGCAGGTTACTATCTGTGGCGTGGCCGTTTAACGAGGGGGCTAAAGCGGTCTTAGTAATTCGCCATGGTATGCAGGGTTTCTGCACGTCAAAAGAATTGCAGGATTTCTGCACGTTAATCAGTATAGATGGATTAACTTCTGGACGGCTATTTTAAGATATCACTGGTTTCGATTTCCACCTTTTTTTAATCGGCCTCACAAATGTTGCCATTGGAGGGTGGAAAGCCACCCTTACAAATGTAAATGGCGACACAATATTTACTTTGATTTTTACCCCTTATCTGGGTATAAAACGGCCGCCCGGATTAACAAAAAGCACACAACATTCTGTGTTGCCACGACCAAAAGGGTTGAGCTTTTAACTTTCTTTGGCTTTTGCTGGCCCCGACAGGCTGGCGTGGAGGTGATATACAATAATGAACCAACCTTTGCTGACTCTGGCCCACCGCTCTGGTGGCGACTCACATCCCACACTGCACATCTCTACATCCAATTCTTGCCGATGTTATACCCATCTCGGCGCTACTCACGGCTTCTGATCTCCACATTCAGTCAGCAGTGAACAACGGCTCTCCTGCACTTATCAGGGGTTTTCTCGTGGTTTATCCGGCATTTCGATCAAGCCCGGATATGTGTTTTAAAATGATATGAATAAGAAACCGGTCGCACCAGGTTGCGCCCAGCGGCTTATGCTGGGAATTCGCGCCGTTAATGGGTTGTTATCGCAGTGTAGCCCTGCGATAGTAGTAATATGTTTGCCAAAATTTGAGGTTTGCAATGTCTGACGATATTTCATTTGTAGCGGGTTCGTCAGGGTGCGAACAGGGTGTATTACGTTCCATGCAGGAGGTGGCAATGAGCTCACAGGAAGCTAGTAAGATGCTGCGTACATACAATATTGCCTGGTGGGGCAATAACTATTATGACGTAAACGAACTGGGCCATATCAGCGTATGCCCTGATCCGGACGTGCCAGATGCGCGGGTCGATCTCGCCCAATTGGTTAAAGCCCGGGAGGCCCAGGGCCAGCGCTTGCCTGCACTGTTCTGCTTCCCGCAGATTTTGCAGCACCGCCTGCGCTCGATTAACGTCGCCTTTAAACGGGCCCGCGAGTCTTACGGCTACAACGGGGATTATTTCCTTGTTTACCCTATCAAAGTTAACCAACACCGCCGGGTGATTGAATCCCTAATCCATTCCGGGGAACCGCTGGGGCTGGAAGCGGGTTCCAAGGCTGAGCTGATGGCGGTACTGGCCCACGCTGGGATGACCCGCAGCGTAATCGTCTGTAACGGGTATAAAGACCGCGAATATATTCGTCTGGCATTGATCGGCGAAAAGATGGGCCACAAGATCTATCTGGTGATCGAGAAAATGTCGGAAATCGCCATTGTGCTGGAAGAAGCCGAGCGCCTGAATGTGGTGCCACGCCTGGGCGTGCGCGCCCGTCTGGCTTCGCAAGGCTCAGGCAAATGGCAGTCTTCCGGTGGCGAAAAATCCAAATTTGGTCTGGCGGCCACCCAGGTTCTGCAACTGGTGGAAATGCTGCGGGCAGCCAACAGCCTGGAAAGCCTGCAATTGCTGCACTTCCACCTTGGCTCGCAGATGGCGAATATCCGTGATATCGCCACCGGGGTGCGTGAATCAGCCCGCTTCTATGTGGAACTCCACAAGCTGGGCGTCAATATTCAGTGCTTCGACGTGGGCGGCGGCCTGGGCGTGGACTATGAAGGGACCCGTTCCCAGTCCGACTGCTCGGTCAACTACGGTCTGAATGAATACGCCAACAATATCATTTGGGCAATTGGTGATGCCTGTGAAGAGAATGGCCTGCCGCACCCAACGGTGATTACCGAATCGGGCCGCGCCGTCACCGCTCACCACACGGTGCTGGTATCCAACATCATTGGGGTGGAGCGTAGCGAATACAGCGAGCCAGTGGCCCCAGCGGTAGATGCCGCCCGCCCGATCCAGAATATGTGGGAAACCTGGCAGGAGATAAACGATCCGGCTAACCGCCGTTCGCTGCGTGAATGGCTGCACGATAGCCAGATGGATCTCCACGATATTCACACCGGCTATTCTGCGGGCAACTACTCCCTGCATGAACGGGCTTGGGCAGAGCAGCAATATTTGAGCATCTGCCATGAAGTGCAAAAACAGCTGGACCCGCAGAACCGCGCCCACCGTCCAATCATTGATGAATTGCAGGAGCGGATGGCGGATAAAATGTACGTCAACTTCTCCCTGTTCCAGTCCATGCCGGATGCCTGGGGTATTGATCAGCTGTTCCCGGTATTGCCGCTGGAAGGGTTGAACCATGCGCCGGAACGCCGGGCGGTACTGCTGGATATTACCTGTGACTCTGACGGTGCCATCGACCATTACGTGGACGGGGATGGTATTGCTACCACCATGCCGATGCCGGAATACGATCCGGAGAACCCGCCGCTGTTGGGCTTCTTTATGGTGGGGGCTTACCAGGAGATCCTCGGCAACATGCATAACCTGTTCGGTGATACCGAAGCGGTTGACGTGTTTGTGTTCCCTGATAGCAGCGTGGAAGTACAGCTATCCGATGAAGGGGATACGGTGGCCGATATGCTGGAGTATGTGCAGCTGGATCCGCAAACCCTGCTGACCCAATTCCGCGATCAAATGAAGCAAACCGGCCTGGACACCAGTCTGCAACAGCAGTTCCTGGAAGAGTTTGAATCCGGTCTGTACGGCTACACGTATCTGGAAGACGAGTAACATTTTGGACGGGCGCAAGGGCGCCCGTTTTTTTAAATGTCCAATACCAGGTTTTGAGTTATTTCATCCCGTAATGCCGGGAACACGCGCTGTTCTTCAGCGATATCAGGCCAGCGTTTCACTTCAGTGACTATCTGATCGATGATGGCGTTAGCTTTTTTAGTCGAAAAACGGCTAATCAACTGGCTGACGCTAATTAAGTCGTTGCGGGTAAAGTGATCGCGTTTACCAGCAACGGTCATCTGATGTTGATTCACCCACTGGGAGCCAGGCTTATAGCTGTAGGCGATGTCATAGGCTGGTGCTAAGGCCCAGCGAAAATTATCGTCCACCAGGAAAGCGGTGTTTTTGGTGTGGTCATCATGGTTTCGGGCAACGACATTAAACACCATGCGCCGGAAAATTTGCTCCTGCTGTTTTAATGAAAGGCCCAGTTGCCGGGCAACCCCAAGCAACTCCTCATAGCTGTAATGCCCCGGTTTTTTAAAATCCGCATGATCCATTCCGCACAATGTCAGCACGTGATATTTCTGGTTTTCTTCCCGGTCAAAACGGCGGGTCATAAAATGGCTTCGTCCGTTTTCAACCAGAATCTCGCAGGGTGACATCGTTATGCCGCAGCGGGTTGCCATTTGGTAGTAGCTAAATTCCATTAAGCCAAAACCTTTAGGATCGCCGAAGGTTTCGCTATTGGTGTGGTGCTCGGTCACGCCGTCAAACTTTAACATGTAGTGTTCAAAGCCCTTGGGTGTACTGGTTTGGCCGGAAAGAATACGCGTCCTGTCTTGATTAACGGCAATCACCGCTTTAGGCCGTGCGCCCCCAGCGGAGGTGCCAACTTGTAGCAGATGGGACATGGCATCCTGCTCGTGGGCGCTAATATCAACATCACTGCGGTCATTCAGTACTTTTTGAGCCAGCGCCGTTAATGCAGAAAGCTCTATCTCTTCAGCGCGATTGGCCGGTAAATCAATTGCCTGTTGATACTCCAGCGCGCCCATGCCACGGGTTCCGGTATAAAGCAGCCGGTCTAATGCACCAAACTGGCTTCTGTCCCGGCCCTGTCTGGCAAGCCAGCTGTTAATTAATGCATTACCGAAATCATCTGGCAGTGAATCTGCAAACACGGCAGGAAGCCCCCGATAGGTATCGAAAGCAAGGGCAGGGAAGGTTTGCGGTGTCGTGATCAAGGGCATATGAAGCGGTGACAGAGAAAACCCTTCTGCAACCCAGGCCGCATCGTACTCAAATGACACCCAATCGCTTCCCGGCGTAATAGCGAGGGTACCCACGTCAACACCTGAAAATTGCACTTTGCTGGCTGTCGCTATCAATTATCATCTCCTTGTTTTAATTTTTTGCGCTGTTCCTTCATGTTACGAATCTGACTTATCTGGCTTACCGTAGATTGCCTGCGGCGGTTGTTGGGGGATAGCTGGTTCCAAATTTCCGCTGGCCGGGTGCCCGGATCGGGGACCAAATTATCGAGGTTGGCTAGCATTTCCAGTTCGCGCAGCACACCGATCAATACCATCACACTGCATGAGCCAGTTTTAAGCGTGCGGTAAGTTTTGGGCGTAATACCCACCTGCTCTGATAGTGCTAATTGCGTCATTTTCATTGCCTTACGGCGGGACTCAATACGTTGGAATAAAGCACCAGCCAGGGCGGCATCAGTCATGGCGTTTGTAAAGGTATTCATGGGTAATATATTACTCTTATTATGCTAATCACCGTTATATTAGGTAGTATAATACCTATTTTTAAGATTGTGCCGCGAAATTAAAGTGATTGCTATGCACCTATTGCAGAGTGAGCACCCAAGGTATGGGAGTAAATGACCGTTTTTGTTCATGATGTTGCCGCCAATTTTGGTGGGGCTGGCCTTGAACACTGGAGTAAATGCGGCCATAATCCGCACAATTCGTAGCAAAAAATCCATCCCTTCCTCGTCGGGCTTAACGACGCGGAGGGGATTTTTTTTGAGCAGTATGCTCTCAATTAAGAGGTCAAACTTATGAACACCTTAGGCCATCAGTACGATAATTCTTTGGTATCCAACGCCTTTGGTTTTTTACGCCTGCCGTTAAACTTCATGCCCTATGACAGTGACGCAGAATGGGTGATCACCGGCGTGCCTTTTGATATGGCCACTTCCGGCCGTTCTGGTGGCCGTCATGGCCCGGCGGCTATTCGCCAGGTTTCCACCAACCTCGCCTGGGAACATAACCGCTTCCCGTGGGATTTCGACATGCGCGAACGCCTGAATGTGGTGGATTGCGGTGACCTGGTGTACGCCTTTGGCGATGCCCGTGAAATGAGTGAAAAGCTCCAGGCCCACGCCGAGCAACTGCTGGCGGCGGGTAAGCGCATGCTCTCCTTCGGCGGCGACCATTTTGTCACCCTGCCGCTGCTGCGCGCCCACGCCAAGCACTTCGGTAAAATGGCGCTGGTGCATTTTGATGCCCACACCGATACCTATGCCAACGGTTGCGAGTTTGACCACGGCACCATGTTCTACACCGCGCCAAAAGAAGGCCTGATCGATCCGAATCACTCGGTACAGATTGGTATCCGTACTGAATTTGATAAAGATAATGGCTTCACGGTGCTGGATGCCCCGCAGGTGAATGACCGCAGCGTGGACGACATTCTGGCCCAAGTGAAACAAATCGTTGGCGATATGCCGGTGTATCTGACCTTCGATATTGACTGCCTGGACCCGGCCTTTGCCCCAGGCACTGGCACCCCGGTGATCGGCGGCCTGACCACTGACCGCGCCCTGAAACTGGTGCGTGGGTTGAAGGATCTGAACATTGTGGGGATGGATCTGGTGGAAGTGGCCCCGGCCTATGACCAGTCTGAAATCACCGCCCTGGCGGCGGCGACTATTGCCCTAGAAATGCTCTATATTCAGGCATCAAAAAAGGGCGCTTAATCAGGCGTCCAATGCTGCTGCGCGGCGCATGCGCAGCAGCAACATTCCCTCTGGCAGTAGCGTAATCACCTGGCTTAACGCCAAAACCGCAAAGCCTGACGTGACCGAACCCGTCCAGCCGAGATAGGTCATCATCCATGCAACCAACGGGAAGCCCGCCGCCAGCAAAAGAAAACGGAGGCTCTGTGAGCCTGGAACGCATCGTCATTATTGGCGGCGGTCAGGCCGGGGGATCGCCGCCTCAGCCTGCAACAGTGGGATCACGGTAACGGTATATGAGCAGCGGGCTGCCCTGTGCCAGCGCTCCGTCAATCCTGGCAATTTCATGAAGGGTTTCCGTCATTGGGAACGGTGCCATTATAAAGAAAGGAATAGCGGCATAGCGAGAGCCTGCTCAGCTTACCAGCAATTCGTTGCGGTAACGGGGATCGCGCATGACATAAACAGCCGCTTGGGTTACATTGTTGGCAGTTTTTCCGGGCGTAGCCCATAACGCATAGTAGTCAAGTGGTTAACAAGGTGTGACCGTCAACTATCCGATCTGGAGTTAAAATGTCCTCTCGTAAAGAGCTTGCCAACGCAATACGTGCGCTCAGCATGGATGCAGTTCAAAAAGCCAAATCCGGCCACCCGGGTGCCCCTATGGGTATGGCTGATATCGCTGAAGTCCTGTGGCGTGATTATATGAACCATAACCCGCAGAACCCGCACTGGGCAGACCGCGACCGTTTCGTCTTGTCTAACGGCCATGGCTCTATGCTGATTTACAGCCTGCTGCACCTCACTGGTTATGACCTGCCGATGGAAGAGATTAAGAACTTCCGTCAGCTGCATTCCCGCACCCCGGGGCACCCGGAAGTGGGTTATACCTCTGGCGTTGAAACCACCACTGGCCCACTGGGGCAAGGGATTGCCAATGCAGTGGGTATGGCGATTGCAGAACGCACCCTGGCGGCGCAGTTCAACCGTCCAGGTCATGAGATCGTTGACCACCACACTTACGCCTTTATGGGCGACGGCTGCATGATGGAAGGCATCTCCCACGAAGTGTGCTCCCTGGCGGGTACCCTGAAGCTGGGCAAACTGACTGCTTTCTATGATGACAACGGGATCTCTATCGATGGTCACGTTGAAGGCTGGTTCACCGACGATACCGCTAAACGTTTCGAATCCTATGGCTGGCACGTAGTGCGTGGCGTAGATGGCCACAATGCTGACGCCATCAAAGCCGCTATCGAAGAAGCCCGTAAAGTGACGGATAAACCGTCTCTGCTGATGTGTAAAACCATCATCGGTTTCGGCTCTCCAAATAAAGCCGGTACCCACGACTCCCACGGGGCGCCGTTGGGTGACGCGGAAATCGCACTGACCCGCGAACAGCTGGGTTGGAAATACGCGCCATTTGAAATCCCGTCTGAAAGCTATGCTCAGTGGGATGCCCAAGAAGTGGGTCTGGCCGAAGAAAACGCCTGGAACGAGACGTTCGC
>CBIFWW010000067.1:0-17470 GCA_966186435.1 uncultured Enterobacteriaceae bacterium | reverse complement strand
GTTGAGCTGGAAAGCCCGTTCATCCTGCTGGCTGACAAAAAAATCTCCAACATCCGCGAAATGCTGCCAGTTCTGGAAGCCGTTGCGAAAGCAGGCAAACCGCTGGTTATCATCGCTGAAGACGTTGAAGGCGAAGCGCTGGCGACTCTGGTGGTTAACACCATGCGTGGCATCGTGAAAGTGGCTGCGGTTAAAGCACCAGGCTTCGGCGACCGTCGTAAAGCTATGCTGCAAGACATCGCCACCCTGACTGCCGGTACCGTTATCTCTGAAGAGATCGGTATGGAACTGGAAAAAGCCACCCTGGAAGATCTGGGCCAGGCTAAACGCGTTGTGATCAGTAAAGACACCACCACCATCATCGATGGCGTGGGTGACGAAGGCGCAATCCAGGGTCGTGTTACCCAGATTCGCCAGCAGATCGAAGATGCTACCTCCGATTACGACCGTGAAAAACTGCAAGAGCGCGTAGCGAAACTGGCAGGCGGCGTAGCGGTAATCAAAGTCGGTGCTGCTACCGAAGTTGAAATGAAAGAGAAAAAAGCACGCGTTGATGATGCCCTGCATGCGACCCGTGCTGCGGTAGAAGAAGGCGTGGTTGCCGGTGGTGGTGTTGCGCTGGTTCGCGTTGCGGCCAAAATCGCAGGCCTGACTGGTCACAACGAAGATCAGAACGTCGGTATCAAAGTTGCTCTGCGTGCGATGGAAGCCCCACTGCGCCAGATCGTTGCCAACGCCGGTGAAGAGCCGTCTGTTGTGACCAACAACGTGAAAGCGGGCGAAGGTAACTACGGTTACAACGCGGCAACGGAAGAATACGGTAACATGATCGACTTCGGTATCCTGGACCCAACTAAAGTAACTCGTTCTGCGCTGCAGTACGCGGCATCTGTTGCTGGTCTGATGATCACCACCGAATGCATGGTTACCGACATGCCAAAAAGCGACGCGGCTGATTTAGGCGCTGCTGGTGGTATGGGTGGCATGGGTGGCATGGGCGGCATGATGTAATTAGCCGGCCTGGCATCTGAAGAGGGGAGTGGCTTGCGCCACTCCCTTTTTTTTGCCTGCATTCAGGCCGGGGCGCCCGCCTTCAGCCATAGCAACATCCCGTGGATAAAGCGGGTGGTGGCGGGCATAAAGTAGCTGCCGTGGTGGTAGCATGGGTCCAACGTGGTGACGATGGTGCGGCCGCCGCCGGGCAGTTGGGCATCATAGAGTATGCAGCCGTCGTCTTCGGCCTCAATAAGTGACCTTGCCCCGGCAGGTGGTGTTAGCCCACCGTGACGGTGCCAGGTAGCATCGGCTAAGGATAGAAACGTAAACATACCGTGGTTGCCATCGGCTATTCGCAGGCCAGAATCGGCCCCCGGCGTCAACCACCACCAGAAATTGGTCACTCCAGAATGCCAACTTGCACCATCCAGCCATTGTTCAACGCCGGTTTCCCCCATCACCACCAATAATCCCCCTCGGCTAAGAAAATCAATGATGGTTGCCCGTGCGGCTATCAAATCCGGGGCATACTGGCGGCTAGCAATATACAGGCAGTCCACATCCTTCAACGGATCGCCAGGCAGGTCGCAGATATAGATATTGCGGCTAAAGAAAGGCCGAAATTGCGAATCGTGATAAGTGGCGTGATGGTAATAAGTCCCGCCGTCGACAAAAGCAATACGCATGGTTACTCCTTAACGCTGCGAAAAGTGGGGGTGAAATCCTTCATCCACTGCACCAACTGACCAGCAATGCGTGAGGCGCTGGTTTCGTCCTGATGATAAAGCCACATATTGTTGCCGCTGTGCATCAACACCAGCCCACCGCCGGGCCGCTGCCATAACCAGTCCACGGGGCTACCGTCTTTAGCCAACCGATGCAATATCTACGCCCCTTCCGGTGGAGGGTTGGCTCCACGGGCGTAAAACCCTGCCACCCCCCGGCGCATACTAAGATCCTGGCAATCCACCCCTGAAAATACCGGGTGCTCCTCCTGGCGCTCTACCACCAGCGACGCTTTATCCCGGCCAGCAGCCACCTGGAACAAGCCCACGCCATTAATCAGCGGGTAGGCCAGATGGCCGTTGAATACCAATAGCCCCCCGGCGTCCAGATGGGCCTCCAACCCGGCGCGCCAATCCATCAAGCACCGTTGATCGATATGGGCCTCAATTAAAATCACCGCCCGCCCCGTTAAGCTATCTGGGGTGAGCGAGCGTACTGATAAGGATTCGAAACCTGCATCGCTTAATAACTGCGAAAATGATGGAATTTCATGGGAAATGCTGCGTAAGTGCAATAACTGACTCATAACATGGTCGTTCCCTGTAGTTGAAGAAATTGGGGGATGGCCCCGGTGCTGCAATTGGGGCCACCTGAAGGCCAGACCTCAACCGGCAGCCCATATAGCCGTGACAGGCTGGCTGCGGTTAACACGGTTTTAGCGGGGCCAAAAGTCCAGTCACCGCCGGGCCACAGCAATAGGCAGTGGCTGGCAAAATCAAAAGCATGCTGGGGGGAGTGGGTGGTGAAGAGTAGGGTGTAACCACACTTGGCTAATTGATCGATCAAGCGCAAGGTGACGGCCTGGTTTTGCCAATCCATGGCGGCGGTGATTTCATCCAGCAGCAGCAGGCGTGCGCCGGAGGCCATCGCCCGGGCCAGTAGCACCAGTTGCTGCTCCCCACCGGAAAGGGTCAAAAACCGTCGCCCCTGGTAGCCCTCTAGCCCCACTTGCCTTAAGGCTTTATCGCAACGCATGCGGTCGGTTTCACCGGGTTGACTAAACAGCGGAATATGGGCTGAACGCCCGGAAAGCACCACCTCCTCCACGGAAACCGGCATCATAATCGGGGCCTTTTGCGGCACAAACCCTACTGCCGTGGTGCACATCACGCGGCCTTGCTGGCAAGGAGTGCGGCCCGTCAGGATATTGAGTAAAGTTGATTTCCCTGCGCCGTTCGCGCCCAGAATCATACACAGCGCCCCCCGGGGGAGGCGGAAACAGAGTTTTTCAAACAAGGGTGACTGTTGGCCTGGGTATCGCCAGGTGAGGCTATCCGCCTCAAGAATGATAGAGGTGGGCGGATTCATGGCTGCCTCCTGATTCGCCAAATTAAGGCGGCAAATAACGGCGCCCCTAGCAGGGCAGTGAGCACTCCAAGAGGGATTTCGATGGGGCTAACGGTACGGGCCAGGGTATCTACCGTAATCAGATAGCTTGCCCCCGCCAGCGCGGTGTGAAGGAGAAAGTGGCGGTAATGGCAGCCAAAGGCCAGGCGAACCAAATGGGGGATCACTAGCCCTACCCAGCCCACCACGCCACAGGCTGCCACGCTGCCTGCGGCAATCAGGCCGATAGCCAGCAGCGCCAGATAGCGCGCCCTTTGCAGCTTTGGTGTTTCAGCCCCGAAGTTTGCCAGTACCATTAACGGGTAACGTAATAACCACAATAGCAACAGACCGCCACCTATCACCGGGATGGCAATCCATAAGCGGCCATAGTCGCTGGCCGCCAAACTTCCCATCAGCCAGAACACAATGCCGGGTAATTGGTTTTGCGGGTCTGCCAGTAACTTGAGTAGCGAAACCCCAGCAGCAAATAAAGAACTCACCACGATACCAGCCAGAATCAGCAGCAGCGTGTCGCTATTGCGCTGGGCGGCGTTACCCGCCAGGGCCAATACCGTCCATAGCGCTAGCAGGCCCCCCAGTAATGCACCGAGAGTTAAGGGCCAGCCATCGCCAAGGCTAATCAGCATCAGCACCCCGCCGCAGGCTGCCCCCGATGAAATCCCCAACAGCCCTGGTTCGGCCAGCGGGTTACGGCATAAACTTTGAAGCGCCGCCCCGGCAACCGCCAGCCCCGCCCCCACTAAAGCCGCCAGCAAGATACGGGGCAAGCGGATATCCAGAACCAATTTGCGCGCCAGGGATGGGGTGGTATCGGACAACGCGGTTAATAGCGCCGATAAAGGCAATGATAGCCGCCCTGCCCACAGTGCCACCCCCGCCGTCAGCAACAGGAGCAGCAGCAGCCCGAGGGTGATTAATCCTCCCTTCATGGCCGCGCCTTAGGGCAAAACCAGTGGCAATAATCCCGGCTTTGGCTATTGATATCGAGCTTCAGTACCTTGTCCAATTGGGCCTCTGTCAACGAGTACTGATAAATCCGTTGATAAGCCGCCCGGGTGAACTGGCGGAAATCGGGCTTTGCCAGATGGGGGTGAAACAATTGAACCAGCCACCACTGGGTTAAGGGCGATTCCTGGCTCGGCGGTTCCCAACGGAATCCACCCCGGGGATAGCTGTAGATACGTTTTTGCTTTACTGCTTTGAGACTTGCCAGCCGAGCATCCTGGTAGAAGGTTCCCGGGCTAAGCCCGGCTTCAAAGTTATTGAGCAGAATGATATCCGGGTCCCAAACCAGCAACTGTTCCAGGCCAACGGGTGTAAAACCGGGTAGCGTTCCTGCCACATTGCGGCCACCGCTGCGCTGGATGTCGCTATCCATGCTGGTGCCCCGGCCTGCTAATTGCCAGCCCGATTGGGCGCGGTAGAAATAAGCCACGGTAGGGCGTTGATGCGGCTCCAGGCCTGCGGTAGCGGCCTCAACGGCGTTGAACTCGCCATCAAACCAGCTAATCAGCGCCTTTGCCTCGGTTTCGCGGCCAATGGCTTTCCCCACTAACTCCAGCCACGCCGTAGCATTACGGCTGTCGCCATAGAGGATAGTGAGCACCGGCAGACCCAGCTGGCGCAGAGGGGCGATGATACTTTGCCCTCGGTCACCCCACTGGAATACCAGGTCGGGGTTGGTGGCCGCCACCGCTTCCACATTGGGGGCAAAGCCTTCCCCGGCTATATCCGCAGGCACCTTGGCGGCAGCGGGATAAATCTCCCCCAATAGGCCCTCGGTAATATCGCTGCGGCTGGCACGGTTCATCCCCACCAGCCGCCCTGGCCCGCCGTCCAGGGCCATCATCATTGAGGCCAGGGGGATGGGGAAGGTGACCACCCGGTTCACTTGATCAGGGATTTGTACCTGATTTTGGCTGTGATCCATCAACGGTTTGGCTGCCACCAACAGGGGCAGCCCCAGTGCGATCAATAACCCGACTATTTTCATCAGTAGTCCACCGTCAGTTTGAGGGTGAAGGCCCGGCTCCACCAATGGGTTACCCAGCCCGCGCGGCTGCTGAATATTCTCCATGGCAGTGGGTAACCTCTCGGTGCGGTTGAACAGATTCTCCACCCCAGCCACTACTTTCCAACCGTTAAACCGCTCACCAGCCAACGCATCCAGATGGCCCCCCACATACAGGCTGAAATCGGCAAACCCAGCCGTCGGGCGCTCGGTGCGGGTGTCGATGCGCTGGCGCCCCTGGTAGGCCTTCATCACCCCTTCACTATAGATATCGCCAAGGTCATAGCGCAGGGCGAGGGTACCGGTAAGGGGAGCGATGCCAGGCAGCGGTTTGCCCGCGGTGTCATTGGCCCCCCACAACGCCGCCAGGGAATAGCGCGTGCTCCAGTTCTCGGCCAGATAGCTTTGGCCCTCCAGTTCCAACCCGCGCAGGGTGGCACGGGCCACGTTCTGGCGTTGCCAAAGATTGTTGCCGATGGGCACCAGAGTGATCAGATCGTCGTAACGGCTCTGCCACAGAGTCAAAGAGGCTTGATTGCCCTGGCCGTACCAGCGGACGCCGGTTTCCGCGGTGATGTTGGTTTCCGGCTTTAATTGAGGATTAGGCAGGGTTGGGTTGGTGCCCGCCACGCTGGTCATCACCATCGACTGGGATGAAGGTGCATGGAACCCGCGGCTGAGGTTGGCCACTGCGTGCCATGCCGGGGTCACCGCCCATACTCCGCCCAGGCTACCGGTAACGGCATAATGGCGTTGGCTGGTTTTACCTTCAAAGGCATTACGCTGGATCTGCTTTTCCTGGGTGAGGGCGTCACCAATACGGGAGAAAATGGCGTCCCCACGCAAGGCACCATTCAGGGTCACCGTTGGGGTTAATGCCAGACTGTCATTGATAAATAGCCCGCTATTGATCATCTGCGTGTCGCGCTCCATTGGCACCCGCCCGGTGTCGCGCAGCGGTTTACCTGTTTTATTCCAGGCCTGAGTACGGCTGGTGCGGCTGGTGTTATCCACATAAGAGAAGTCACCGCCATAGCTCAGGGCATGGGCGTCGATTTGCTTTTGTGCCGTGAGGTGCCCACCCCAAATCACCGGGCTGTAAACCTGAATATGCTGGCGGCTGTAGCCGGTTTTGGTGAGGTTGTTTTGATAGATGTCGGTGCGGAAATCCCGGCGGTACAGGGTCGCCTCCCAGCTGTCGGCCAGCCATGCGGCGGCATCCTGTTGGTAACCTAGCCGTAAGTAGCGCTCGATTATCGGGGCCTCATTGACCAGGCGGCTAGGGTAACCGGGGGCGGCACCCAGCCCACCGGCCCGCTCAGTATCCACATCTACAAAGCGGCCGGATAGCTCCCAGCGGCTGGTGGCCGTAGGCCGGTAACCGAGGTTGAGATCCACGGCTTTGCTCTGGAAGCCGCTATTACGGGCAGTGCCGATGGGGGTATCGTAGTCCCCGGCATGGCGGTAGCTCACCCCCATCAGCATATCGACCCCATCGCCAATACCGGTAATCTCCGCTCGGCCACCGTAAAGGTCGTTAACGCTATTCCACTGGGCGCTGCGCAAGTGCGGGGACAAACTAAAGGGTTGGTTCACATCCCCTTTGGCGCGGCGAGTCACGATATTAATCACCCCGGTCATGGCATCGGAGCCATACAAGGCCGAGGCCGGGCCACGGATCACCTCAATACGTTCAATGGAATCCGGGTCAATCATATTGAACATTAGGGTGGTGCGGCCATCGTAGCGATCGCCGTCGATAGCCAGCACCATCCGGCCATCGTTACTGTTAAAGCCGCGCATCATTATTTGCCCGCCCAGCCCGCCGGAACGCACGTATTGGATACCGGGGATTTCCGCCAGCAGGCTTTGTAACCCAGCGATACCCGGCCGCTCGGCAATACGTTCTGCCGGGATCACCGTGAGTGTTCGCGGGGATGCTTTGATATCGGTGCTGGATTTGGTGGCGCTCACCACCATGGTTTCTTCTATGGCCCCATAGCCCGGCGCAGCGATAAGCCAGAGCCACATCAGGCCCGTGGATTTCTTAAGGCAACCCTTCATAACCCCTCCCTGGTGATGTAAATGAGAAAAAGACGCATTTCTTTTTTGTGGGGAAATATAGAGCCAGGGAGTAAAGTGCCAGAATGATTTAGGTCAATTTCTATCCGCCTACGTTTTCAATCGTGGCCAGGAAATATGATCTGCTGGAGGCAATTAACAGGGAGGTAAACCATGACAACCATTACTAAGCCTAGCCCGGCGGCCTTGGCCGATGTCTGGAGGCTTATGGATAGTCTGGGGATTTTTCTGCCGCTTTCCGCTGACCGCAAGGCAGTGCTGGGGCATCACGCGGCATTGATGGCACTCAAATCCGGCCAGATGGTGTTCAGGGAAGGTGAGGCGGCCCAGTATTGGTTTTTAGTTTTATCCGGGCAGGTGGACACCTTGCGCTTTGGCCGTCATGGCGATGAGTTAATCTTCCGTACCCTAACGCGGGGTAGCCTGCTGGCCGCACATGTGATGTTTGTCGACCAGCCGCGCTACCCGGTGAGTGCCAGAATGGGCAAGGCTGGGCTGGTGTGCCGTATTCCCCGGGATAATTTACACCAGCTATGCCAGCAAGATCCCCAGGTGGCTGTCAGGCTATTGCAACATGCCGGCAATATCATCTGCGGGGCGCTGGATGAGTTGGAAAGCCTGATTTGCGATAACGTGGAGCAGCGGCTGGCCCGCTATTTTTTGCAACTTTACGCCAGCCAGGGTCACTCGATTGCCATTCCGTTACCCCAGCGGCTACTGGCCCAGCAATTGGGTGTCCGGGTTGAAACACTCAACCGGACGCTTTCGGCCTGGAAGAAGCAGGGGGTGTTAAGCGGCGGGCGTCATCATTGGTTGGTTCATGATGTCGATTCGCTACGTGAACGTTATGATCAGTAACCACAAAATGGGCCGACGGAGACATATTTGTCATGGTTTCATTTACTTCGTGACGAACTATCGGTAAAAGTTAAACCTGCCGCCCGGGTTCCCGAGTGGCTTCATGTTAAATGATGGAAATCACGGTGCGCCGGGGGCCATAGGGCTGCCGGGCGCAGCTAATACGAGGATAACATGCGCGCGATTCATATGATGGGGCTGGCAGCGGTAGCGCTGGTGCTGGCAGGGTGCAGTACCGGTAATCAGCTGAGTGCCGCCGGCCAGGGCGTTCGTTTTGTAGAAGAACAACCGGGGAGCGAATGCCGTCTGCTGGGGACCGCGACGGGTGAACAAAGCAACTGGCTGTCTGGCCAGCGCGGCGATGAAGGCGGCTCAATGCGTAGCGCAGCCAATGAATTGCGTAACCAGGCTGCGGCCATGGGGGGTAACGTACTGTTTGGCGTGAGCAGCCCATCCCAGAACCTGCTGTCCAGCTTTGTGCCGGTTGCCACTAAAATGACCGGCCAGGTCTATAAGTGCCCGAACTGACCAAAGCTAATGCCGGTGCGTGACCACGTACCGGCATGGCTGGCTTAGCGCTGGCGGAAGTTTAAATCGATAGGGGTTTTACTTGGCTCCCCGCCAATTTCACGGGTCAGCTTCGGCACCATATAACCTGACACCAGCTTCATTAAGCCCCGCATGATTTCCCGCGCTTCGTCATCTTCCACCATAAAGTGGGCTGCCCCTTGCACCCGATCCAGCACATGCAGGTAATAAGGCATGACCCCGGCATCAAACAGCGCATTGCTTAAATCAGCCAGAATTTGCGGCTGGTCATTTACTCCACGCAATAACACACCTTGATTGAGTAATACCACCCCTGCCTGCTTCAACCGCACCATGGCAGCGCGGAACGCATCGTCAATTTCCTGGGCATGGTTAATATGGTTCACCAGCAACACCTGAAGACGTGAGCGGGTAAAACGCGCCACCAGCTCATCAGTAATACGGGCTGGGATAACAATCGGCAGGCGGCTATGGATGCGCATCCGTCTAATATGCGGGATGGCTTCTAATGCCGAAATCAGCCAGTCAATTTCATGATCCTTCGCCATGAGCGGATCGCCACCGGACAAAATAATTTCATCCAGTTCAGGCTGCTGGGCCACGTAGTCGAGGGCATGCTGCCAGGTGCGCTTATTGCCCTGGTTCTCGTTATAGGGGAAGTGGCGGCGGAAACAGTAACGGCAGTTAACCGCGCAGCCACCCTTTAAAATCATCAAGGCGCGATTTTGGTATTTATGCAGCAGACCGGGGATGGCATTATTTTGCTCTTCCAGCGGGTCAGTGCTGTAGCCGGGTGCTTCCAGGAACTCTTCGCGGGCAGTTAAAACCTGCATCAGCAAAGGGTCACGGGGGTTGCCTTTCTCCATACGCGCAACGAATGCGCGCGGGACGCGCAGGGCAAAAAGCTTGCGTGCATCACAGCCTGCCTGCAACTCTGGAGAAGCGTCTACATTTAAAATACGCAGGAGTTCATCTGGATCGGTTATTACATCGGCAAGTTGCGATAACCAATCTTCTCTGGAAGGGATATTTAGGGTTACAATGTCTGCCATTTTTTTGGCTAAGCTACCAGTTAATAATTTAGAGGGCCTTATGGCGACTTATTCTAGCAACGATTTTCGTGCCGGTCTTAAAATCATGATGGATGGCGAACCGTACGCGGTTGAGTCCAGCGAATTTGTTAAACCGGGCAAGGGCCAGGCTTTCGCACGTGTAAAACTGCGCCGCCTGCTGACCGGTACCCGTGTAGAAAAAACCTTCAAGTCTACTGACTCCGCAGAAGGCGCGGACGTTGTCGATATGAACCTGACTTACCTGTACAACGACGGTGAGTTCTGGCACTTCATGAACAACGAAACCTTCGAGCAGCTGGCTGCTGATGCAAAAGCCATTGGCGATAACGAAAAATGGCTGCTGGATCAGGCAGAGTGCATCGTGACCCTGTGGAACGGCCAGCCTATCGCTGTGACGCCACCAAACTTCGTTGAACTGGAAATCGTTGATACCGATCCAGGTCTGAAAGGTGATACCGCAGGTACTGGTGGTAAGCCAGCAACCCTGAGCACCGGTGCTGTGGTTAAAGTTCCGTTGTTCGTACAGATCGGCGAAGTGATCAAAGTTGACACCCGTTCTGGCGAATACGTATCCCGCGTTAAGTAATCGCGTGATGGCGGCGTGGCAGAGGCTGCGCCGCTGATTCTAACGGAGCACGGGTGATGAAACCGTTACAGTATATTCTTCTGGCGCTGCTGACAGGCGCACTTCTTTCCGGCTGCAACACTGCCCGCGGTGTCGGTGAAGACATCAAAGATCTGGGCAACATCATCTCTCACGCCGCCAGCTAATCTCCTGTTTTCCTAAAATTATCTTCTTTTTACCAGGTTGCTGGATCTTGTCTATGCTTTATAGGCACACACAAACAACTGGTAATAAAAGGAAGATATTATGCTGAAGAAAACAATTGCTGCGTTCTTTACGATGTTGGTGCTTTCCACTGCTTTAACCGCTTGCAACACCACCCGTGGTGTGGGCGAAGATATCTCTGATGGCGGTAGCGCGATTTCTGGCGCGGCCACTAAAGCCCAGCAGTAAGACAAAAGAACGGCGGTCTGGTACCGCCGTTCTTTTTTGCCCCTTTGATTCGGGCATGAAGTTGAGTAAAATTCAGGTTCTCATAACCTTACGGGACGGCCCGTAAGCGTATCCTGCATTGGGGACGGCCCCACCGTTAAAGGGGTTCCCTATGTCCTGGTTTGTTCTGTTTATCGCGGGTTTGCTGGAAGTGGTGTGGGCCATTGGGCTGAAATACACCCATGGTTTTAGCCGCCTGGTACCCAGTGTGATTACCGTTGTAGCAATGATTGCCAGTATGGCGCTGTTGTCATGGGCGATGAAAACCCTGCCCGTGGGTACCGCCTATGCGGTATGGACCGGCATTGGCGCCGTCGGGGCCGCCATTACCGGGATCTTACTGTTGGGTGAATCGGCTAACCTTGCCCGTATTCTTAGCCTGTGTTTGATCGTTATCGGCATACTGGGGCTAAAACTCTCCAGCCATTAACTGCTGCCAGGCTGCTTCACCCAAATCAACTTGCTAATGTCAAAGCCTTGCCGTGTGGCAGTGTCCAGCATCTGCTGGCGGATAGCCGGATCGATGGTTGAGGTGCGTGATAGCAGCCACAGGTAGCTTTTATCCGGGCCGCACACCAGGGCGTGGCGATAATCCTTGTCGATGGCTATCACGTTATAGCCCCCGTAAAACGGCCCAAAGAATGAAACCTTGAGGGCTGCCGTGGTTGGCGGCCCGGTAAACAGCGCTTCCCCCTCTACATCCTGCCATTTATTACGATCGGGGTTGTAGCCACGATTCACCACTCGCACCGTACCGTTTTCATTCAGGCTGTAGGTGGCGGTAACCTTCTCCAGGCCGCGTTCAAAGCTATGGTCCATTCGGGCGATTTCATACCAGGTACCGAGATAGCGGTTAAGTTGGAAATTTTGAACCACCGTGACACCAGCGGGTGGGGTGGGGGAACTACAGGCAACCGTCAGAAAAGCGGCGCCGACAAATGCAACCAGGGGCAAAAGACGCATGATGATTTCCTTATGGCGTTTTTGCTAAGTGTAGATGTCAGCGGGAAAAAAGAAGGGTTCAAACAACAAAAAAGCCCGCCGCAGCGGGCTATGTCACATTTCTGAATTACAGGGTGATAACCCCAACCAGGGTAACCACGGTCAGGATGGTTGCCAGGCCGTAGAACACCCACTTGCCGGATGGCACATGGATCTTCAAATCGTGCATGGCGTGGTGCATACGGTGCAGGCCACACCACAGCGGCAATACAATCATCAGGAACAGGAACAGGCGGCCAATCCAGCTTTGGGCAAAGGCCAACACCCGGTCATAGCCCAGGGCATCGCCCGGGAACAGACCCAGCGGCAGCATTATGCCCACCAGCAGAATAATGACCGGCGCAATGATGGCGCTCCACATGCCGCCAGCACCAAACAGGCCCCAGAAGACTGGCTCGTCAGAACGTTTAGGGTTTGGATTAATCACAATAGCTCCTTACCAGAACAGGGCGACAAAAAGGATAACTACGGTGGCCACAATGGTCACCGCCCACAGCCCTTTAATCACTGGCTCTGGCCCCATTTTTTCACCTTTGACAATGATGTTGGCGGCCTTCGGCGCCAGCTCAAACCAGGTTTTGGTATGTAGCAGCGCCATACCCAGGCTGAACAGGTTCAAAACCACCACGATCGGGTTTTGCAGGAAACCCACAAACCCAGCCCAGGATTCCGGACCGTGCTTCAATGAGAACAGGCCGCACAGCAGCAGGATGCTGAACCATACCGCCGGGACAGCCGAGCCTTCGCGAATCATATAAAAGCGGTAAAAACCGAGTTTTTGCCACCAGTTGGACGCCATCGGGCGGACGTATGGCTTACGTTTGGTTGTCATTGTGCACTCCTTAGCGGGGTTTCAGGGTGGCGATATTAAAGTCCTTCGAACTTTCCACCTTGCCTTGCTGGATGGCGGCTGCCGGATCGACGTGTTTCGGGCAGACCTGGGAGCAATAGCCCACAAAGGTACAGGTCCATACGCCGTTCTGGCCGTTCAACTGCGCCATACGCTCCTTCTTGCCGTGGTCGCGGCTGTCCAGGTTGTAACGGTGGGCCAGGGTAATGGCAGCCGGGCCGATAAACTCTGGATTCAGACCAAACTGCGGGCAGGCGGCATAGCACAGGCCACAGTTGATACAGCCGGAGAACTGATGGTATTTCTCCATCTGGGCCGGTAACTGGTTGTTCGGGCCTTGCTCCGGGGTACGCGGATTGCCGATGATATACGGCTTAATCGCTTCCAGGCTTTCAATAAAGTGGGTCATATCGACCACTAAATCGCGCTCAATCGGGAAGTTCGCCAGCGCTTCAACCTTCATGCCGTTCGGGTATTCACGCAGGAAGGTTTTACAGGCCAGCTTCGGCACACGTTCAACCATCATGCCGCAGGAGCCGCAGATAGCCATACGGCAGGACCAGCGGTAGCTTAAATCCGGGGCGAGGTTATCTTTGATGTAACCCAGCGCATCCAGCAGCGAGGTTTGTTCATCATATGGCACATCATAAAAGACACTGTGCGGCGCGGTATCCGTCTCCGGGTTATAGCGCACAATCTCGATTTTCATGGTTTTCATTTCAGCCATTTGCCGTCTCCTTTTTCTCGGCGGCTTCTGCTTCTGCGCCGTACACACGTTTTGCCGGTGGCAGGGTGGTGATCTTCACATCGCCATATTCCAGACGGGTGGTGCCATCCGCATCGCGGTAGGCCAACGTATGTTTCAGGAAGTTCACGTCATCACGCTCGGTGCAGCCTTCATCCAGGCGCTGGTGAGCACCACGGGATTCTTTACGGGCGAGGGCCGAGTGGGCCATACATTCCGCCACGTTCAGGCCGTGGCCCAGTTCGATGGTGTACAGCAGATCGGTATTGAACACGCTGGAGTTGTCGGTAACGCGTACCCGCTTGAAGCGTTCCTGGAGTTCCGCCAGCTTGTCGACGGTCTTCTGCATCAGTTCCGGGGTACGGTAAATACCGCAGCCTTCTTCCATGCTTAGGCCCATTTCGTCACGGATCTTCGACCAGTTTTCATGGCCTTCTTGGTTAACCAACTTCTTCAGACGCTGCTCAACGTCAGCGGCCTGGGCATCCAGGGCGCTGCCATTGGCTGGCTGGGCTTCATTGGCGCGGGCCATGGCGGATTCGCCAGCCATACGGCCAAAGACCACCAGCTCTGCCAGGGAGTTAGACCCTAAGCGGTTAGCACCGTGCAGGCCAACGGAGGAACATTCGCCCACCGCAAACAGCCCTTTAATCTTGGTTTCACAATGGCTGTCTGTTTCGATACCGCCCATGGTGTAGTGGGCCGTTGGGCGCACGGGGATTGGCTCTTTAACCGGATCGACGCCCACATAGGCTTTTGCCAGTTCACAGATGAACGGCAGACGTTCCAACAGCTTTTTCTCGCCCAGATGGCGCAAGTCCAGATGCACCACGTCACCACGCGGGGTGGAGATGGTGTTGCCTTTACGCCACTCGTGCCAGAAGGCCTGGGATACTTTATCGCGCGGGCCAAGTTCCATATATTTGTTCTTCGGCTCGCCCAGCGGGGTTTCCGGACCCATGCCGTAATCTTGCAGATAACGGTAACCGTCTTTATTCACCAGAATACCGCCTTCACCACGGCAGCCTTCGGTCATCAGGATGCCGGAGCCTGGCAGGCCCGTTGGGTGATACTGAACGAATTCCATATCACGCAGCGCGATGCCGTGGCTCAGGGCCATGCCCATACCGTCACCGGTCACGATACCGCCATTGGTGTTATAGCGATAAACGCGGCCTGCACCGCCGGTGGCCATTACCACCGCGTTGGCGCGGATTTGCACCAGAGTGCCTTCCATCATATTCATTGCCACCAGGCCGCGCGCTTGTCCGTCATCCACCAGGATGTCGAGAACAAAGTGCTCATCAAAGCGCTGGATCTGTGGGAATTGCAGGGAGGTCTGGAACAGGGTGTGCAGCATATGGAAGCCGGTTTTATCGGCGGCAAACCAGGTGCGTTCAATCTTCATGCCACCGAAACGGCGCACGTTTACTGAACCATCTTCCTTACGGCTCCAGGGGCAACCCCACTGTTCCAACTGGGTCATCTCAGTCGGGCAATGGTGTACAAAGTAATCCACAACATCCTGCTCACACAGCCAGTCGCCACCGGCTACGGTGTCATGGAAATGGTATTCGAAACTGTCGTGATCCTGCGTAACGGCTGCCGAACCGCCTTCAGCGGCAACGGTGTGGCTACGCATCGGGTAGACTTTTGAGATAAGCGCAATTTTTGCCTGCGGATTAGCCTGAGCAGCAGCGATGGCTGCTCGCAGGCCCGCTCCGCCGGCACCAATTATGGCAAGATCGGCTTGAAAGGTTTGCACGACATTCCTCCAGTTTTTTTAGTTATTTCGCAAATTTGGTTCAATCCAAAGGTATAGACCATGCAAAAGTCAGGTGCTATTGCGAAAGGGTTGCCCCTACTCCTTTGTGGGGGGCGCAGTATAACCGGGCGAAAATTAAGGAAATTTGACACGCTCGATCGTTTTAAAGTTACAAGCGGCAAAACAACGCACTATTTGATCGCGCTCATCACAGCATGATCTCTTGAGTGCCAGGGGCCTAACGGCGGGGGATTATCAAAATTTGTCTCTGCCAGGAGATACGAGTAGACTTCCTCGCCTTGTTGAAGACCTGGAGAATTCACTATGAGCGAAACGGCCCTCTGGCAGCCGAGCGCTTCCATCCCCAACCTGTTAAAACGTGCATCCGTGATGGCGGAAATCCGCCGCTTCTTTAGCGATCGCGGTGTGCTGGAGGTGGAAACCCCCTGCATGAGCCAGGCAACGGTAACGGACATTCATCTGTTCCCGTTTGAAACCCGTTTTGTTGGCCCCGGTCACTCTCATGGTGTGAATCTCTATCTCATGACCAGCCCGGAATACCATATGAAGCGCCTGTTGGCGGCGGGTATTGGGCCGGTGTATCAGCTGTGCCGCAGCTTCCGTAATGAAGAGATGGGCCGCCACCACAACCCGGAATTCACCATGCTGGAGTGGTATCGTCCTTGCTACGATATGTACCAGCTGATGAATGAAGTGGACGACCTGCTGCAACAGGTACTGGAGTGCCAGCCTTCAGAAACCTTGTCTTACCAACAAGCCTTCCAGCGCCATCTGGATATCGATCCGCTGACGGCTGACAAAGCCCAATTGCGTGACGTGGCGGCGAAGCTGGAACTGAGCAATATTGCGGATACCGAAGAAGATCGCGACACTCTGCTGCAATTGCTGTTCACCATAGGTGTGGAGCCGCAGATTGGTAAAGATCGCCCGACCTTTATCTATCACTTCCCGGCGACTCAGGCTTCCCTGGCGCGTATCAGCACTGAAGACCACCGCGTGGCCGAGCGCTTTGAGGTGTACTTTAAGGGGATTGAGCTGGCGAACGGCTTCCACGAGCTGACCGAAGCCGATGAGCAGAAGCAGCGTTTCGAGGAAGACAACCGTAAGCGTGCCGAGCGCGGCTTGCCACAGCAGCCTATCGATTACCATCTGCTGGAGGCCCTGGAAGCCGGTCTGCCAAACTGTGCCGGGGTGGCGCTGGGCGTGGATCGCCTGGTGATGCTGGCTCTGGGGGCGGAAAGCCTCAGCGAAGTCATCGCCTTTACCGTCGATCGCGCCTGAGTTTTCCACTCTCCCGCCATAAAAAAGCCTCCGATTAATGAACTGAACCAATAATCTATCTATCGCTTTAATAAATTTATTGTTGAATAGACTAGAGGTTCGCCACTGTCAGCGTACTTCGGCTGATTGTTTGAAGGGGTTAGGAATGAAGCAGCACCCAAAATTTGTGTGCTGCTACTTTTATGAGAAGGGCGAACGCTACCAACGAAGATCTGAAGCAGGAAGAAATGTCACAGATCTAACTTGATCTGATGTGTCATAACTTATTTGCATCATTGTAGGTATTGATCGGTTTTGAGCTTCATAAAGATCTGTCCAGCCAAAAGACCTCCGCACAGCACTGAAAGCCGGAGCCATTCACCCGGCGGCATGGCCACATTACTGGTCTGGTCGTATTATGCCTGCGATGAAAATTCTGCTTCGCAGAAATGAGGATACGTATTCTCTGTCAGATAGTAGTTTTGGCGATCACAGATCACAGATCACAGATCACAAAAACCTCAGTGTATGAGCTATCGCCTTGCATATCCTATCGGGCATAATACAACCGTCAGTAGGATATTAGTATTTATAGGGACATAATATGGAATCATCGGATTTAATTACTCAACAAATCATAGCCTCCTTAAAAAAGCGAAAATTACCTGCTTATATGAGATATGCTGAAGCTGCAGGTAATGTCGTTCTAGATTTCTCACGTGATATAGGTTACTTAACATATGAATACTTCGATGCTGAAAATAGAGCGAAAAATGGAAACGAAACAATACGGTTGATAAAAATACTTAAAAAAGGAAATTTAAGGAATAATCTCGGAGAGATAACAAAAATAGCGATAAATGAGTTTGCAGAAAAGATACCAGAGAAAATATTAAATGCTCTGCCAGAAGGTGCTGGTAAGTTAACTGGAAGTGTTTTTGTTAATAAGGTATTAATGCAAGATATAGCATCTTTATTTGCAGAGAGGCTAATTCCAAAAATATGCCTGAACGCTACACTGTCCACAGCAGTAATACTAGGGGCGCTAGGGCCAGAGCTATATAT
>CBIFWW010000066.1:0-17509 GCA_966186435.1 uncultured Enterobacteriaceae bacterium | reverse complement strand
ACCGCCCTGGCGCGCGTCCTGACTGGGTTGTGGATCAGGTATTTGACCTGTTCGTAAACCTGGATGCCACTGACGAACAGCTGGACTTCCCTATCATCTACGCATCAGCGTTGATGGGTATCGCGGGTAATGATCACGAGGATATGGCGGAAGATATGACCCCGCTGTACCAGGCGATTGTTGACCATGTTGCTGCACCAAGCGTTGACCTCGACGGTCCACTGCAAATGCAGATCTCCCAGCTGGACTACAACAACTACGTTGGCGTTATCGGTATCGGCCGTATCAAACGCGGTAAGGTTAAACCGAACCAGCAAATCACTATCATTGATAGCGAAGGCAAAACCCGTAACGGTAAAGTCGGTAAGGTCCTGACTCACCTGGGTCTGGAACGTATCGAGAGTGACACCGCTGAAGCGGGCGACATCATAGCGATCACTGGCCTGGGCGAGCTGAACATTTCAGACACCATCTGCGATCCGCAGAATGTTGAAGCCCTGCCAGCGCTGTCTGTTGATGAACCAACTGTAACCATGTTCTTCAACGTCAACACCTCTCCGTTCTGTGGTAAAGAAGGTAAGTTTGTTACCTCTCGCCAGATCCTGGATCGTCTGAACAAAGAACTGGTACACAACGTGGCACTGCGCGTTGAAGAAACCGAAGACGCTGATGCGTTCCGCGTTTCTGGCCGTGGTGAACTGCACCTGTCCGTACTGATCGAAAACATGCGTCGTGAAGGCTTCGAAATGGCGGTTTCCCGTCCGAAGGTTATCAACCGCGTGATCGATGGCCGTAACCAGGAACCGTTCGAAAACGTAACGCTGGATATCGAAGAGCAACATCAGGGTTCTGTTATGCAGGCCATGGGTGAGCGTAAAGGCGACGTTAAAAACATGGTTCCGGACGGTAAAGGGCGTATCCGCCTGGATTACCTGATCCCGGCCCGTGGCCTGATCGGTTTCCGTACTGAGTTCATGACCATGACTTCTGGTACTGGTCTGCTGTACTCCACCTTCAGCCACTACGACGACGTGCGTCCGGGCGATATCGGCCAGCGCCAGAACGGCGTGCTGATCTCTAACGGCCAGGGTAAAGCAGTGGCGTTCGCCCTGTTCAGCCTGCAAGACCGCGGTAAGCTGTTCCTTGGCCACGGTGCAGAAGTTTATGAAGGCCAGATCATCGGTATTCACAGCCGTTCTAACGACCTGACTGTAAACTGCCTGACCGGTAAGAAACTGACCAACATGCGTGCTTCCGGTACTGACGAAGCCACCGTATTGGTTCCACCGGTGAAAATGACCCTGGAACAAGCGCTTGAGTTTATTGATGATGACGAACTGGTAGAAGTTACCCCGACGTCCATCCGTATTCGCAAACGTCACCTGACCGAAAACGATCGCCGTCGCGCGAGCCGTGGTCCTAAAGAAGCATAATCCGCTTCTTTAATACGAGAAAAGCCGCTGATTCAGCGGCTTTTTTTTGCCTGTTATGCCGCCCGCCCGCGTAGTCAAAGCCGCACTTACCCGCTACAGTTAATTTTTAATAATGGCAAAAAAGGGAAAAGCTATGCTGTATATCTTTGATTTAGGGAATGTGATCGTTGATATCGATTTTAACCGGGTGCTGGGCGTCTGGAGCAGCCACAGCCGTATTCCTCTGGCGACATTACAAAAATCCTTCACCCTGGGCGAGGCGTTCCAACTGCATGAGCGTGGGGATATTTCAGACCAGGAATTCGCCAGCCGATTGAGTGCGGAAATGGAAATGCCGTTAAGTTATGAACAATTTGCCGATGGTTGGCAGGCCATTTTTGTTGACCTGCGCACCGAGGTAATTACCATCATGCGCCAGTTGCGCGAGCAAGGGCATCGGGTGGTGGTGCTGTCGAATACTAATAACCTTCACACCCTGTATTGGCCGGGCCGTTTCCCTGATGTTTATCAGGCTGCCGATGCCGTTTATCTCTCCCAGGAAATGAGATGTCGTAAACCCGAAGCCGATATTTACCAGAAAGTATTGGATGCCGAAGGCTTCAATGCCGTAGATACGGTGTTTTTTGACGACAATGCCGAGAACATCCAGGGTGCCCTACAATTGGGCATTACCAGTGTGCAAGTCACCAGTAAGGACACGATCCCGGCGTATTTTGCGAAGTAAATATGTTTAAAAACGTAGATCACTATATGGCAAAACACAGCCGCTCGCTGATGACCTGGCTGAAGCTGCTCTGGCACCGCATCGATCAGGATCATATGACCACGCTGGCCGGCAACCTGGCTTATGTCTCCTTGCTTTCGTTGGTTCCGCTGGTGGCGGTGGTCTTTGCGCTATTCTCTGCGTTCCCGATGTTCTCGGATATCAGTGGGCAAATCCGCCATTTTATCTTCGCCAACTTTATCCCCACCACCGGGGATATTATCCAGAATTACATCGAGCAGTTCGTGGCGAACTCCAGCAAAATGACCGCCGTGGGGGCTATCGGCCTGATCGTTACCTCGCTATTGTTAATGTACTCGGTAGATAGCGCGTTAAACAGTATCTGGCGTAGTACCCACCAGCGTCCCAAAGTGTACTCATTCGCCATCTACTGGATGATCCTAACCCTGGGGCCACTGCTGGTCGGGGCCAGTCTGGCTATCAGCTCTTATTTACTCTCTTTACGCTGGATCAGCGGCTTTAACGGCACGATAGACCAGATGCTGCGGGTGCTTCCGCTCCTGCTGACCTGGTTGGCGCTATGGCTGCTTTACAGCCTGGTGCCTACCAACCGGGTGCCGGTAAAAGATGCGCTGATAGGCTCTCTGGTGGCGGCGCTGCTGGTGGAGTTAGGCAAGAAAGGCTTTGCCCTGTATGTGACCATGTTCCCCTCTTACCAGCTGATCTACGGGGTGCTGGCGGTTATCCCTATTTTGTTTGTTTGGGTGTACTGGAGTTGGTGCATCGTCTTGCTTGGGGCAGAAATAACTGTCACCCTCGGGGATTACCGAAAAATAAAAACACTAGCCCAACAGGCAGATAAAGACCCACTATGATCGGATTAATTCAACGTGTTACTCACGCCAGCGTTACCGTAGACCAGCAGTTGATAGGTGAAATCGGCCCGGGTTTACTGGTATTACTGGGTGTGGAAAAAGACGATAACCAAGCCAAAGCCAAACGGCTGATGGAGAAGGTACTGGGCTATCGCATCTTCAGCGATGAGCAGGGCAAGATGAACCTGAATGTCCAACAGGCTGGCGGCAGCGTGCTGGTGGTCTCCCAGTTCACCCTGGCGGCTGATACAGAAAAGGGTATGCGCCCCGGGTTTTCGCGCGGTGCGCCCCCGGATCAGGCTGAAGCGCTGTATCAGCATTTTGTAGAGCTATGCCAGGCACAGGGGATCCACACCCAAACCGGCCAATTTGCCGCGGATATGAAAGTGGCGTTGACCAACGACGGCCCGGTAACCTTCTGGCTTCAGGTGTAAATAAATTTAAAAAAGAGAGCGCCTATGTATCATCTTCGGGTACCGCTAACGGAAGAAGATCTCGAACGTTATTATCAGTTCCGCTGGGAAATGTTGCGCAAGCCGCTGCATCAGCCCCGTGGATCTGAGCGGGATGCATGGGATGCAATGGCTCACCATCAGATGGTGGTGGATGAAGAGGGCCAGCTGGTGGCCATTGGCCGCCTGTATATCAATGCCGATAACGAGGCGTCGATTCGCTTTATGGCGGTTCACCCCGGCGTGCAGGATAAGGGGCTGGGGACTTTAGTGGCGATGGCTTTAGAAACTGTCGCCCGCCAGGAAGGGGTAAAGCGCGTAACCTGTAGCGCTCGTGAGGATGCAGTGGCGTTCTTTGCCAAGCTTGGGTTTGAGAACCACGGGGAGATCACCACCCCACAAACCACGCCGGTTCGCCATTTCCTGATGATTAAACCGGTGGCAAGCCTGGACGATATCCTCCATCGCGGCGACTGGTGCGGGCAACTACAGCAGGCCTGGTATCAGCATATCCCCCTGAGCGAAAAAATGGGGGTACGTATCCTTCAGTACACCGGCCTGAAATTTATCACTACCATGCCGGAGTCCGGTAATCAGAACCCTAATAATACCCTGTTTGCCGGCAGCCTGTTCTCCCTGGCTACGCTAACAGGCTGGGGGCTTATTTGGCTGATGCTGCGTGAGCGTCACCTCGGTGGGACGATTATCCTGGCCGATGCCCATGTGCGCTACAGCAACCCGATCTCCGGGCGCCCGGAGGCGGTGGCCGCTCTAGGCTCCCTGAGTGGCGATCTGGATAGGCTGGCCCGAGGGCGTAAATCCCGGGTGCAGTTAACGGTGGAGTTGTTTGGTAACGATAAACGCGGGGCCACCTTTGAAGGGGTATTTATGGTGCTCCCGGCCCGGCCTTTTGGCCCGCTGGAAGAAGGCGGCAATGAAGAAGAGTAACCCCGGTCATTACTGACCGGGGGCGAGTTGCCCGTTCACCATCCTTTGAGTGGCCTGCTGGCCAGTGGCATCACTGGCCGTTAGCGTCCCGTTTACGGTGCCAGCCAATGGCACCCCTGTCTGTAAATTCCCCTGAGCCACTAGCTGAATATTGCCATCCCCTTGCAGTGGGATCGCGGGCCAACCCCAGTTTGCCAGGCTGTCCAACGGTATGGCCTGTCCCGTCAGGCTCAGCGATGTTTGCCGTTGCGGCAGTTGGGCAATAGTGGCTGTACCCGCAAGCTTACCTTTGCCTACCGCCCCGGCTATCTGGCTGATGTTAATAGTGGAGAGGTTGGCATTCAGCGTTAAAGCTGGCATACGCACATCGGTGCGGTTAAAGGTGGAAGCGATGGCATTTAACGCCAAATCGCCCCCCCAGATCCCCCAGTACCCTTCCCGAACCAGCACCAGGTTATTGCCACTGGCATCCAGCCCCGTGAGTTGGAACGGGAAGGCGGGATCGGTATCAATCAGGAGATTACGGGTGGCGCTAAAGTGTGCCACGGTAATCTCTTGTAACCAGGCAGGGAGCGGGCTTTGCCAAATAGCCTTCCAGTCTTCTGGCAGCGTATATTCCAGCCCGGCAGAAACCAGCTCATCCAGTGCCAGTTTCTGGCCATTGCGCCACCAGTGCCCAGAGGCGCGCACCATGCCTTTCTGCCAGCGGGTGGTGAACTGTTTTATCGCCATGCCCTGCGGATTCAGGCTGGCATTGATGATCGGGTCAAGAAGTTGGATCTGCCCATAAATAGCTTCATTGGCATTCATGGATAGCCCACCGTCCTTGCTAGACCATCCGCCGTTGGCGAGGGTGAGGTTATTCAGCGACAGATTTAACCCGGAAAGTGCCCAATCCGGCCCCTGAAGCTGGGCATCAGTCATATCCACCCGATGGAAAGTGATGGCGGGGAGGGTGGCAAGAGGGGCCAGAAAATCCAACAGTGGCTTGTCAGTCTGATAGCGGGTGTTATTCATACGCAGGTTGTTTACCTGCCAATGCCCGTCCGGCTGGCGGCGGGCATCCGCGGTGAGCGTGCCGCGGGCAATATCGCCGCCAATGTTTGTCAGGGTGACCTCATCTTTATTCAGCCCCCCGTCAATCAGCACATTGGTAGCCGGAAGCCCGTTAATAGTTAGTGATCCGGCACTAAGTTGGAACTGAGCCTGAGTGCCCAGCACATTACCGCTCACTGGCTGCCAGGGGCGCAGGCCGCCGTTAACTTTTTGGGCGCTAAGCTCCCAGGCACTGCCGGGGCTATTTAGGGCCATATCCCGTAGTTGCAGGGTATCGGCCCGGATACCAATCGCTGACGCCTGTGGGGAGAGGTTTAGGGCACCCTGGGATAACACCAGGGTGTCTACATGGAGAGGATCTGTCAGCTGACGGGTGCTTAAATCAAAATCTACCTGCTGTGCCACCAGGGTATCGGGATGATTCGCCTGGCCCACGCGCACATTCTCCAGCACTACCCGGCTAGGTGCAGACCAGTGATGGCGCATCCGATCGAAGGTAATATGCCAGCCGCTTTTGTCGCTTACCCAGCTGGCAATCTGGCCCGCGCCCCAGCGGGTTTGCAGGCCAAAATAAAGCGCGATTATCACTACCAGCACGGCAATGACCACACCAATAATCAGCTTTTGGAGAATTTTCATTGTCTTCCACCCCGTGAGACTCTTTCTATTTTTATGCCTGAAATGGTGGGGGGACTCAAGGTGGGAATCTAAAACGGGTGACAGAGGCCACCCGCTGTAGGGAATTACGCTTTTTCTTCTTGCGGGAAAATCAGGTTCAGAACAATGGCGGTGATACCACCAGCAGCGATCCCGGAGGAAAGCAGGGTTTTCAACCAGTCCGGCACGTATTGCAGGATCAAAGGCTGCTGTGACACACCCAGGCCCACGGCCAGAGAGAGGGCGATAATCATAATTGCCCGGCGGTTTAGCGGCTCGCGGGAAACGATACGCACCCCGGAGGCGGCAATGGTACCGAACATCACAATGGTTGCGCCGCCCAGGACTGGCTCAGGGATGTGCTGCACAAAGCCACTGACTGCCGGGAACAGGCCGAGGACCATCAGCATCAGCGCCACCACAAAACCCACGTAACGGCTGGCTACGCCGGTTAACTGGATCACCCCGTTGTTCTGGCCGAAACAGGAGTTCGGGAAGGTATTGAACACCGCAGAAACACAGGAATTCAGGCCATTCGCCAATACCCCTCCTTTGAGGCGCTTCATATACAGTGGCCCGGTAACGGGCTGCTCAGAGACATCCGAGGTGGCGGTGATATCACCGATGGTTTCCAGTGATGTCACCATAAAGACCAGCATCAGTGGGATTAACAGGTTCCAGTCGATGCCCAGACCGTAGTAGAGCGGGGTGGGTACCATCAACAGGTCAGCGTTAGTTGGCGCGGTGGTTTCCGGCAGCATCCCCATAAACCAGGCCGCCAAATAGCCACCGGCCATGGCAATCACCAGAGAGGCCACTCGCAGGTAGGGGTTACGCTGGCGGTTAAGCAGGATGATGATAGCCAGCACGATGCCAGCCAGCAGCAGGTTTTTAGGTGCGCCGAAGGTGTGATCGTTCATTGCGGCATAACCACCGCCAATGGATGTCAGGCCAACCTGAATCAATGACAGGCCGATAATCATCACCACCACTCCGGATACCAGTGGGGTGATGATACGGCGTGCCAAATGAAGCCCGCGAGAGATCAGCATTTCAGTGCAGCTGGCCAGCATCAGGGTGCCAAACAGGGCTGCCATCATGGTTGGGACATCAGCACCACCATTTTTTAAGGCCAGCCCGCCCATGATGAGCGGAGAGACAAAGTTAAAACTGGTGCCCTGGATAGATAGCAGCCCGGAGCCAACTGGTCCCCAGGCTTTAATCTGAATAATCGATGCCACGCCGGAAGCAAACAGGGACATGCTAATGATGCGTTGCGTATCTTCGGCTGGCAAACCTAGCGCCTGGCAAATCAGTAGGGCTGGCGTGATAACGGCGACGAACATTGCCAGCAGGTGCTGGCAGGCAGCAAATAGGGTTTGCGGCAGCGGTGGCCTGTCTTCTAGGCGATAAATAAGTTCGCTATTGGACGCTCGAGCTTCTGTTTGCGCACCGGTTGGTTCTGCGGCATTAACGGACATCGGGATATCTCACAGGGCTGGAAAAGCGCTGATTTTAACGGACGCGCATAGAAAAGCAAACGTTTGCTTGTGCGGGCGTTGAATAAATCCAAAAGGTTAATGGCTGGTTAACATTTTGCATATCGTGCGTTTATGGTTACTATTCGGCAGCAGAAATCCCCAGGAGAATGGGATTTCTGCGTTGGAAGTATTCTCCGTGCAAATGAATTGCGCGTACAAAAGGAGCCTGGAATGTTTCAACTCGATACCTTTTCAACGCTGGTTGCAGCCACACTTGTCCTACTGTTGGGCCGCAAACTGGTCCATATCGTCCCCTTTCTAAAGAAATACACCATCCCCGAACCGGTTGCCGGTGGGCTGCTGGTTGCGATCGCACTACTGGTGCTAAAGAAAAGCCTAGGGTGGGAAATTGGTTTTGATATGAGCCTGCGTGACCCGCTGATGCTGGCTTTCTTTGCCACTATCGGGCTTAACGCCAACCTCTCCAGCCTGCGGGCCGGGGGCAAAAGCCTGTTCATCTTCCTATTCGTAGTGGTTGGCCTGCTACTGATGCAGAACGCCATTGGTATTGGTATGGCCTCCCTGATGGGGTTAGATCCGTTAATGGGCCTGTTGGCTGGCTCTATTACCTTATCCGGCGGCCATGGTACTGGCGCCGCCTGGAGTAAAGTCTTTACTGAGCGCTATGGGTTTGAAAATGCGACTGAAGTGGCCATGGCTTGTGCCACCTTTGGTTTGGTGCTCGGCGGCCTGGTGGGTGGCCCAGTGGCGCGTTATCTGGTTAAGCACTCTGCCACCCCGGATGGCACCCCTGACGATAGCGCAGTGCCGCTGGCCTTTGAAAAGCCCGACCAGGGCCGGATGATCACGTCGCTGGTGCTGATTGAAACCATCGCCATGATCGCCATCTGTATCACTCTTGGCCGCATCGTCGCTTCGCTGTTGCAGGGCAGTGCACTGGAATTACCGACCTTTGTCTGTGTGTTATTTATCGGGGTGATTATGAGTAACACCCTGGCAATGCTAGGCTTCTATCGGGTATTCGAGCGGGCAGTATCTGTGCTGGGTAACGTATCACTGTCGTTATTCCTCGCCATGGCGCTAATGAGCCTAAAGCTATGGGAGCTGGCTTCGCTGGCGCTGCCTATGCTGGCGATCCTGGTGATACAAACTATCGCGATGGCGCTTTATTCCATTGTGGTCACCTACCGGGCGATGGGTAAAAACTACGATGCGGCGGTGTTGGCGGCAGGGCACTGTGGCTTTGGTCTAGGGGCCACGCCAACGGCAATTGCTAATATGCAGGCGATTACCGAGCGCTTTGGCCCATCCCACACCGCCTTCCTGGTGGTGCCGATGGTGGGGGCGTTCTTTATCGATATCGTGAACGCCATCGTAATCAAACTCTACCTGTTACTGCCTATCTACAGCTAAATCAGGCATTAGAGTAACGTTCAGTCTCCGGCATCCAGCGGTCAATCAGGGCCGCTGCATGCTGGGGGTAACGTTGGTGAATATGGCGCGCAATGCGCTGAACTTCGGGGATCATTGCCTGATCGCGTAGTAAATCAGCCACCTTAAATTCTGCTGCCCCAGTCTGGCGGGCGCCCAGTAATTCACCCGGCCCGCGAATTTCCAAATCCTTTTGCGCAATCACAAAGCCATCGTTGCTATCCCGCAATACCTGCAAGCGCATCTGGGCAGTTTTCGACAACGGCGTCTTGTAAAGCAAAACGCAGTGGGAGGCCACAGAACCACGGCCTACGCGGCCACGGAGCTGGTGAAGCTGAGCCAGGCCGAGGCGTTCAGGGTTGTCGATAATCATCAGACTGGCATTCGGCACATCTACACCCACTTCAATCACCGTGGTAGCAACCAACAGATGAATTTCACCCTGTTTAAAGGCCTGCATCACCGCCTGTTTCTCCGGCGCTTTCATCCGGCCATGCACCAGACCAATATTTAGCTCTGGCAGGGCCAGCTTTAACTCTTCCCACGTGGCTTGTGCAGCCTGGGCTTCCAGCAGTTCGGATTCCTCGATAAGTGTACATACCCAGTAAGCCTGACGGCCTTCCTGAAGGCAGGCATTACGCACTCGTTCGACGATATCAGCCCGACGGGTGTCCGGGATGGCGACAGTGGTGATAGGGGTGCGGCCTGGCGGGAGTTCATCAATGACTGAGGTATCAAGATCGGCATAGGCGGTCATCGCCAGGGTGCGCGGGATAGGGGTTGCAGTCATAATTAACTGATGGGGGTGGAAGCCCTGCTGCTGGCCCTTCTCCCATAACGCCAGGCGCTGGTGGACGCCAAAACGGTGTTGTTCATCAATGATAACCAGCGCCAGCCCGGCGAACTGAACCTGCTCCTGGAAAATGGCGTGGGTGCCTACCACCATAGAAACCTGCCCGCTGGCAATTGCATCCTGCTGGGCCTGGCGCGCTTTGCCCTTTTGTTTGCCCGCCAGCCAGCCCACTTCAATACCTAAAGGCTCGAACCAGGCTTTAAAGTTGGCGGCATGCTGCTCGGCCAGCAGTTCGGTGGGGGCCATTAGCGCCACCTGGTGACCATGGGCAATGGCGGCCAGGGCTGCCAGCGCGGCAACCAGGGTTTTACCGGAGCCAACATCACCCTGCACCAGGCGCATCATCGGCGCATCCAGCGCTAAATCATGTTCGATATCTGCCACGACGCGGTTCTGGGCGTTAGTGGGCGTGAAGGGCAGTGAATCCAGCATCTGCTGCTTCAGCGTTCCCACCGGCGGCAGCGCTAATGCATGGAGGCGCTGAGTACCGGCGCGCAGTGCCAACATACTTAGGTTATGGGCCAGTAACTCTTCCAGGATCAGGCGGCGTTGGGCCGGGTGTTTACCGCTTTCCAGATCGGCAAGCTGCAAGGATGGCGGTGGGCGGTGCAAGGTGCGAATGGCCTCCGGGAGGCTCATCAGGCCACCGGCCAGTTCCGGGGGGAGTAACTCTGCAATGGCGCAGGTATCCAGCAGATCAAGCGCCTGATCGGTAAGCTTGCGCAAACTCGCCTGGCGCACCCCCTCGGTGGTGGGATAGACCGGGGTAAGTGTCTCTTGCAACATTGTCTCGCTATGTTCCCCCTGAATACGGTATTCAGGATGGACCATCTCCGCGCCGTGCTGGCCCCGCTTGGCTTCGCCATAGGCCAGCACATGCCGCCCGGTAGCGAGACTGTTTTTCATCGCCGCGTTAAAATTGAAAAAGCGCATGGTCAGGACGCCCGTGCCATCACTGATTTGGCAGGTCATCATCCGGCGGCGCCCGAAGCTGATATTGCAGTTCAGCACTTCCCCCTCGACGCTGGCATAAATGCCGGGCAGTAGCTCGCCGATGGGGTAAAGTTGGGTACGGTCTTCGTAACGCAGGGGGAGGTGGAGCAGCAGGTCTTGCACAGTGTGCAGCCCGATTTTAGCCAGCTTACCGCTCTGGCTGGCGCCCACGCCGGTTAAGGCGCTAAGCGGAACGGCATCCAGAAGACGGCCTTTCATGGTTAGCCTTTGGCTTGCATAGTGGCCCACCACTCAGGGCTAGCCTCAATCTCACCCAAGTGATCGACTCGTGGATAGGGCAACCCTTTACGTTTGGCGACGTTCGCCAGTACCGGGTAACCGCCTTCAAACAGTAAGCGTTGCTGCTCATCATCGGGCAGCATGCTGTTTTCCCGCTGATACATGCCCGCATTTTGGCGCTGGCGCTGGGCTTCATACAGGATCAGCGCAGAAGCAACAGAGACATTGAGAGACTGCACCATGCCAATCATCGGGATAATAATATCCTGATCGGCCAGATCCAGTGCTTGCTGGGTGATACCGGTTTTTTCCTGGCCCATCAGGACACAAGTGGGACGGGTATAATCGATATCACGGAAATCCACGGCTTTGGAGGATAGGTTGGTTGCCAGGATTTGCATCCCCTGGCTTTTCAACTGGCTGACTGCATCGCCGATGGTGCGGTGGGTTTTCACCTTCACCCAGCTATTGCTGCCAGCGGCGGAAGAAGCCATGGTGCGCATTCTGTCACCAGGCCACACTGCATGAACCTCATGGACCCCAACAGCATCAGCCGTGCGGATAATCGCGGAGACATTATGGGGTTTGTGGACTTGCTCCATACAAACCGTTAAGTCGGGCTGGCGCAGGGCCAGCATCTCGCGAATTCGGGCGTAACGCTGTGGGTTCATGCTAACTAGTTTCGGTTCCGGGTGACTTTAATGACGTCCGGCATCACGCGGATTTTACGCATGATGTTGGCTAACTGGATACGGTCACGGGCGGTTAGTCGAATAAAAGCGCTGTAAACGCGGCCATCTTTCTCTTCTGTATTCAGGCTCTGAATATTGGAAGCCGCGGTATTAATCGCCGCTGTCAGATTAGCCAGTGCACCCTGATGGTTGAACATATCCACTTTGATTTCAGTGATGAATTCCTGATCAATCTCTTTATCCCATTCCACCGCCATGTATTTCTCAGGCTCTTTCTGATACCCGCGAATGTTGCGGCAGGATTCATGGTGGATCACCAGCCCTTTACCCGGGCTGACATGGGCAACGATAGGGTCACCAGGGATTGGGCGGCAGCACTTGGCAAAGGTCAGTAATACGCCGTCAGCACCCTTAATCGGCAGAGTGCCGTGGCCGGTTACCGGGCCTTGCCCGGCCACAGCCTCATTGCCCTGCAGCAGATTCTTGGCAACCACCACGCTCATGGCATTGCCAAGGCCAATCTCAGCCAGCAGATCGTCCAGCGAGGCGAGCTTCATGCGCTCCAGCTCCCGCTGAACATGATCTTTTGGCACTTCGGCCAGCTTCTTACTGCCGCCAAGGGCATGGTTAAGCAGACGACGACCTAAACTGACAGAATCTTCACGTTTGAGGTTTTTCAGCATCTGGCGAATTTTAGCCCGCGCTCTGGAACTCACCACAAAGTTGAGCCAGGCGGCATTCGGGCGAGCGCCAGGTGCGGTGATAATTTCGATGGTCTGGCCGCTGGTGAGCGACTGTGACAACGGATAAGGCTGCCGGTCTACCCTTGCCCCCACACAGGCGTGGCCGATATCGGTATGGACGGCATAGGCGAAGTCCACCGGCGTCGCGCCAGCAGGCATCTCAACAATGCGGCCTTCAGGAGTAAACACATAGATTTCGTCCGGGAAAAGGTCGGACTTAACGCTTTCAATAAACTCAAAAGAACTACCGGCGCTTTGTTGAAGCTCCAGCAAGCTTTGCATCCAGCGTTGGGCGCGAATCTGCGCCGTAGTGGTGCTCTCGGAGCCTTGCTCTTTATAAGCCCAGTGAGCCGCAACCCCCATTTCCGCCATTTGATCCATATCATCAGTGCGAATTTGCACTTCCACTGGTACCCCGTGGGGACCAATCATAGAGGTATGCAGGGATTGATAGCCGTTGGCTTTCGGGATGGCAATATAGTCTTTAACCCGGCCAGGGCGCGGCTTGTACAAGCTGTGCATCTGCCCAAGCACCCGGTAACAGGTATCTACATTGCTAACGATGACCCGGAAGGCATAAATATCCATGATCGAGTGAAAACGCTGCTCTTTCAGCACCATTTTGCAGTAGATCGAGTAAAGATGTTTTTCACGACCGCTTACCCGGCAAGGGATTCCGGCTTCCTGCAAACGCCCATCGATTTCCGAAAGGATTTTTTGAATCATCTCTTTGCGGTTGCCCCGTGCTGCCTTCACCACTTCTTTAATCACGCGGTAGCGGTTAGGGTAAAGGGCTTCAAAGCCCAGCTCTTCCAGCTCGGTCTTTAGGTGATGAATACCCAGACGGTGTGCCAGCGGGCTGTAAATTTCGAGGGTTTCACGGGCGATGCGGCGGCGTTTATCCGGGCGTAAAGAACCCAGGGTGCGCATGTTATGGGTGCGGTCAGCGAGTTTGATCAGAATGACGCGGATGTCTTGCACCATCGCCATGATCATTTTGCGAAAGTTTTCAGCCTGAGCTTCTTTCTTATCGCGGAATTTGAGTTTGTCGAGCTTAGAGACACCCTCTACCAGCTCAGCCACGGTTTTGCCGAACAGCTGTTCCATGTCTTGATAGGTGGCGGGGGTATCTTCAATCACATCATGCAGCAGGGCGGCCATCAGCGTTTCGTAATCGAGTTTCATCTCGGCCAGAATGCAGGCTACCGCAATGGGATGGGTGATATAGGGTTCACCGCTTGAGCGTGACTGGCCCTCGTGAGCATCACGTGCGACCATGTATGCCTGCTCCAGACGCTTGATTTGGTCTGGTTGCAGGTATTGTTGAATCAGTTGATTCAGGCTCTCAAAGAGATACAAGGGGAACCCGCTGAGTGATTAACGACGGCCTTCAGCAATAGCGGTAACAGCCTGCAGTTCTGCGGCTTCCTGCTCATGCTGTTCCTGGCGCTCACGAACATCAAGGATCTGGTTGTTGATCAGACCTTCTTCGATTTCACGCAGTGCAATAACGGTGGTTTTATCATTTTCTTCCGCAACCAGCGGATCTTTGCCGCCGGTCTGCATCTGACGAGCGCGACGTGCGGCGACCAGAACCAGGTCAAAACGATTACCAATTTTCTCTACAGCGTCCTGAACAGTTACGCGTGCCATAATTTAAATGCTCCACAGATGACGAAATGACTGGGCATGATACTGAAACCTGGCTCAGTCTGCCAATAGTTTGGTGATTAAAGCGTCATGACGCAAACATTGACGCTCCATACACAGACGTTCGGCGCGCAAGATAACCTTCAAATCGCTTAAAGCGGTATCAAAATTATCGTTCACGATGAGATAGTCATATTCGGCGTAATGGCTCATTTCTGCAACTGCCTGAGCCATACGACGTGCAATAACCTCTTCGCTATCCTGACCACGGCCCCGCAAGCGGCGCAGCAGCTCTTCCTTTGATGGCGGCAGAATAAAAATACTGCGCGCTTCAGGCATTTTTTTACGGATCTGCTGGGCGCCCTGCCAGTCGATATCCAGGAAGATATCGACGCCGGTAGCCAACACCTGATCGATTGCCTCGCGGGAAGTACCGTAGTAGTTCCCAAACACTTCCGCATGCTCCAGGAAAGCATCGCGGGCAATCATCTCTTTAAAATCAGTTTTGTCGATAAAGAAATAGTGTTCGCCATGGACTTCACCAGGGCGTGCGGCCCGGGTGGTATGAGAAACAGAAACCTGTGAATCATACAGCGGTTGGGTTTTTAAAAATGCCTGAATAAGGCTGGATTTCCCGGCACCACTGGGTGCGGAAACAATATAAAGCGTGCCTTGAGCCATGATCTCTTACTAGGTTGGTATGCGAAAAGGAGAGCGTATACCGCCTTATTATACACATCAGTATGGCATGGCGTAATTCTGGCCATACTTTTCGTCAGGAATACACGTTTTTGCGAGGTAGCTTCCAGTGGTTTGTAGCTATTGCACAGGTAGCGAAATACCTCTGGATTGGTCTCGAGAAATTCATCACTCCCTGTCGTGTTGGTATTCCCGGCTGGTTATCTTCTCATAGTGTTAGATCAGGGAGCATTATCTATGGGATGGATCATTGCGGCTTTTATCTTTTTATTCAGCACCTGGGTTGAGGCGGCCTGCCCAACCTGGCCACCAAAGCAGGCCAGTATTGAAATCAATCTTTTGCAGAGCCAGTTAGCCCGTTGGGATGATGCCTATTACCGTTCGGGAAATAGTCCGGTGAGCGATACCCATTATGACCTGATGCAGGAGCAACTCGCCCATTGGCAACGTTGCTTTGGTTTGGCAGAACTTAACCGGTCACCAAAATTACCCTCCGGTAAGCATGTCCATCCGGTGGCCCACACCGGGGTGAGAAAACTACGGGATGAACGTGAAATTAGCCGCTGGCTTCAGGGTAAAGCGGGTGTTTGGTTGCAGCCCAAGGTGGATGGGGTGGCTGTGACTCTTGTTTATCGAAATGGCGATTTAGTTCAGGCCATCAGCCGGGGCGATGGGGTGAAAGGGGAGGATTGGCTGCCACGGGTGAAGCAGATGCCCGCTATCCCCAGGAAACAAACTGGCCTATTGGCTAACGCAACCCTACAGGGGGAGATATTTTTACCCCAGCACGATCATATTCAACAGCGACAGGGCGGTATTAATGCGCGTAGTCTGATAGCCGGGGCAATGAATGGCAAAGGCCATAATACGTTGTTAAGCCAGGCGGGCATTTTTATCTGGGCCTGGCCAGATAGCCCTATCGATATGGTTAAGCAGTTAGCGTTGCTGGAGGCTGGTGGGTTTCCCCTGAGCCGTAGATGGAGCCAGCCGGTGAGTGATATCCAGCAGGTTGCCGCCCTCCGCTTGCAGTGGTTCTCAAGCCCCATGCCGTTTGTGACTGATGGGGTGATCCTGCGCCAGGGTGCAGCACCACCGGGGCGTAACTGGCAAACAGGCCAAGGGTATTGGGTGGCAGCTTGGAAATATCCCGTTACGCAGAGCATCACAGAAGTTGAAAAAGTACTTTTCACCACCGGCAAGACCGGGAAAAACACCGTGGTGCTTAAACTCAAACCGGTGGTGGTTGATGATAAGCGGGTGGCGCGGGTCAATATTGGCTCGATGAAACGTTGGCAAACATTAGATGTGGCAACCGGGGATAAGGTTGCCGTAGGCCTGGCGGGGCAAGGGATACCCCGGTTGGAAGCCGTGCTTTGGCGGCCAGCGAACAGATCATTACCGGAGGACCTTCCAGGACCATTGTTGGGGGGTGGGTTTGCTTGTTTATACGCTACGCCTGAGTGCAGGAAGATATTCCTGGCCAAATTAATTTGGGCCGGGAGTGCACATGCCCTGGCTATCAGGGATATGGGGCCTGCCAGGTGGCGGCAGGTTTACCAGCATTATGGTTTACGCCACGTATTTTCATGGCTGGCGCTAACGCCTGAAGATCTTGGAGGGGTGCCGGGCGTGGGCCAAAAGCAGGTGCAAAACGTTTGGCAGCAATTCACTCAGGCCCGGGAGCAACCCTACTATCGGTGGCTGGTTGCCATGGGGATCCCGCTCACCAAAAGGTCATTAACCCTGTTTACGGATGCGCATTGGCAGGAGACGGTATCCCGCACCCAGCAGCAGTGGATGCAATTGCCGGATGTAGGCGCTACACGCGCAGCAAAGCTAATGGCTTTTACTCACGATCCAGCAATCCAAACATTAGCCAGCTGGCTCGCTGGCTGGGGGATAAAGGGTTTTAGTGTTCCTGATGGTGATAATAAAACACCGGCAGGCCCAGGCGAAAGCGCAGGGCTAACAGCCGTGCAGTAAAACCAAACAGTAATGTGGCAATGACAACCGTGGCATGATCGTTAACCGTATGCATTAAGACGACATAAAGTACCGCAGAGGCAAAGGAGATGCCGGCATAAAGTTCTTTCTGGAACACTAGCGGAATGCGTTTGCAGAACATATCCCGCAATACCCCGCCAAATACGCCGGTCACCACGGCGGCAATAACGGCGATGATTGGCCCTTGGCCCATATCCAACCCAATTTGGGCGCCGATAATCGAGAACACCACCAGGCCCAGAGCATCCAGCACCAGAAACAGGCGGCGTAGGTGGGGCATAATTGGCGCGAACAGGGTGGTGAGCACGGCAGCAATGGCCACAATAACCACGTATTCCGGATGTTTAACCCAGCCTAACGGGTAATGACCGAGCAGCATATCCCGCACCGATCCGCCGCCTAATGCGGTGGCTGTGGCGATAATTATCACCCCGAAGGTATCCATACGTCGGCGGCCTGCGGCCAGTGCGCCGGTCATTGCCTCGGCGGTGATCCCAATCAGATAAAGGATATGTAGCAGCATGCGGCCCCCCGTTAAAGGAGCATGAGGGTAGTGG
>CBIFWW010000065.1:0-17885 GCA_966186435.1 uncultured Enterobacteriaceae bacterium | reverse complement strand
GTCCCGGCCTTCCAGCACGGTATCAATGATGGTTTCCTGGCCCGGGCGAAATTGCTGGTAGCCAAAGGTCTGTTGCAGAACCTGTTTAGCCAGCGACTTCTGATTCAATACTTCCGCCTGTGCCACACTTACCCCGTCTGATAAATAAAAACAGGCGCTATTTTCAGCGCCTGCCGTACAAACTGCAATGGTTAAAACAGATCGTTTAGCATCACCCCAACACCCACGCGGGTTTGATTGTAATTATAGTCGATCAGGGATTCCCCATAACCACTATAAACCTGGGTGTATAAACGAACATGCCTGGATATCGGGTAACTTACTCCAAATTCTGCGCCACCGTAACCAGTATTCCAATTGTATTGCCCTTTTACGCTCAGGATCGTATCACCGAGGGCATAACCTACCTTCAGCTGATAGTAACCAAGGTATTTAGTGATATCAGGATTATCGGTAGTGTTACCTACCACAAACCAGGGCTTCACTTCGGCCATCCAGTTGCCGTGATCAGCCATCAGGCGAGTATAAACCCGGTTCCAGCTACGGGAGGTTGGGTCGGAACGGCCATTGGACTGATGGTTATAACCAAATTCCATGTCCCGTAAAGTCCACCCGGCAAACTGATAATCCGTAGCAAAGCCGAGGAAAAGCTGCGGTTCATAGTTTGTTTCACGGAATGGCGAAGACTCTTCACTATTGGAGAGCTGCCACCAGGACTTCTGGGTATAGGAGGCCCCAAGAACCGAGTTATCACCTAAAATTCCGCGCCATAGCGGGTAAGCCAGGCTCAACTGGAATTTCACCTCGTCTTTGCGGGCATTGTTGGCCCAGTTGTAGGACTCAATCGCCTCTTTATTGAGATCCGAGGTGTAGGTGTACAACACATAGTTAGTGTCGTAGGGATACAAAACAAACGGATTATCATGATCCACCAAAAGGTTAGCGATGACGCTGCCTCGTACCGTGGGTCTGTCATGGATGGTTGTTTGCTGCGCTTCCTGCGCATACGCCATGCCGGAAAAGGCGAGGGCCGGCACTAAATAACCCAGATACTTCCGCATCTACTCTGTTCTCCTGAACAATAAATTACTGCTTAGAATTATTTCCCCGCCGGATTTTGTCACTTATTTAGGGGTTATCGGCAGGGCTATCACACTTTCGTAAAAGCCATTTGCAAAGCGAATTAGAAACATTCATATAACACTAACATTGATTATTCCCGGGAGTCATGCTGTGTCTGCCAATATATTGACGGCCGAAGCGGTTTTGCAGTTGGTCGGTGAGATGTTCGTTTACCATATGCCGTTTAACAAGGCATTGGGGCTGGAGCTGGAGCATTACGATAAATCCAGCGCCCGTATTGGTTTTAAAAACCAGCCGATGATGGTGGGCAACTGGTCTCAGAGCATTTTGCACGGTGGGGTGATTGCCGCCGCGCTGGATGTGGCCGGGGGCCTGGTGTGCGTCGGCAGCACGCTGACCCGCCATGACACCATCAGCGAGGACGAACTCCGTACCCGGATGGCAAAAATGGGCACCATTGATTTGCGGGTGGATTACCTACGCCCCGGTCGGGGTAATCATTTCACCGCCAGCGCCACCCTGTTGCGGGCGGGCAATAAAGTGGCGGTGGCGCGGATCGAACTGCACAACGAAGTAAATTTGCATATTGCCAGTGGCACGGCCACCTATATAGTCGGTTAGCCATCCCTGTTACAATCGCGCTACTTTTCTTGTGCGAGTTGTTTTCAATGGATGCGAAACAAACCCGGCTGGGTGTGATCCTGGCCCTGGTAGCCTATTTTATTTGGGGTGTGGCCCCGGCGTATTTCAAATTGATCCATCAGGTTCCCGCCGATGAGATCCTCACCCATCGGGTCATCTGGTCATTCTTCTTTATGTTGGTGTTGATTAGCCTGAGCCGCCAGTGGACTCAGGTTAAACAAATCTTGCGAACCCCAAAGAAAATCCCGGCCCTGGCGCTCTCTGCTGTTTTGGTAGGCGGCAACTGGCTGCTGTTTATCTGGGCGGTGAACAACGGTCATATGCTGGAAGCCAGCCTTGGCTACTTTATTAACCCGCTGGTGAACGTGGTATTGGGGATGATCTTCCTCGGTGAACGCTTCCGCCGGATGCAGTGGGTGGCAGTGTTGCTGGCCGCCTGCGGGGTGCTGGTACAGCTGTGGACTTTTGGCTCCCTGCCGCTCATCGCCCTCGGCCTGGCATTCAGCTTTGCCTTCTACGGCCTGGTGCGCAAAAAGATTGCGGTGGATGCCCAAACCGGGATGCTGGTGGAAACCCTATGGCTGCTGCCAGTGGCCGGTATTTATCTGTTCGGCTTTGCCGATAGCGCCACCAGCCATTTGGGGGCTAACCCGTGGAGCCTGAATCTCCTGCTGATCGCCGCAGGTGTGGTGACTACTATTCCCCTGCTGTGCTTTACCGGGGCGGCAACCCGCCTGCGGCTCTCGACCCTGGGGTTCTTCCAGTATATCGGCCCGACTTTAATGTTTATTCTGGCGGTGACCTTTTATGGGGAAGTGCCGGGGCCGGATAAGCTGGTGACCTTCGCCTTTATCTGGGCGGCACTGGCGGTGTTTATCATCGATGCCATTTACACCCTCAAGCGCACCCCGAAAATCTAAATCCGCGAAGCCCGGAAATGCAAAAAGGAGCCAACGGCTCCTTTTTTATTACTCAGATTTTATAGCCAGTTCTTACGCTTGAAGTACAGGTACGGTGCCAGGCCCGCCAGGATCATCACCACGATAGCTGCCGGGTAACCGAAGCTAAAATGCAGTTCCGGCATAAACTCGAAGTTCATCCCATAGCTGGAGGCCACCAGCGTTGGCGGCAGGAAGACAACAGATACCACCGAGAAGATCTTGATAATCCGGTTCTGCTCGATGTTGATAAAGCCCATCGCCGCCTGCATCAGGAAGTTAACCTTCTGGAACAAGGATTCATTGTGGGGCAACAGGGATTCGATATCGCGCAGGATTTCGCGGGCTTGCTCCAGTTGGCCCCCCGGTAAACGGGCTTTACGCACCAGGAAGTTCAGGGCGCGCTGGGTATCCATCAGACACAGGCGAACCTTCCAGCCGATATCTTCCAGCTCTGCCAGGGTGGAGAGCGCTTCATCGTACTCATCACCCTGATGGCCTTCCATAATCACCCGGCTGAGTTTCTCCAGGTCACTGTAGATGTTTTCGATTTCATCCGCCAGCTGCTCAATTTTGGTTTCGAACAGATCGAGCAGCAGCTCATAAGCGTTGCCATCCACCATTAGCTGGCTACGGGCGCGCATGCGGTACAGGCGGAAAGCCGGTAGCTCACGTTCACGCAGGGTAAACAGACGGCCATTGCGGATGGTAAATGCCACGGTGGAGTTACCGGCGTGGTCATCGGCATCTTCATAGAAGAAGAAGGAGTGAATATGCAGGCCGTCATCGTCTTCAAAGAAACGGGCGGATGCTTCGATGTCTTCCAGCTCAGGGCGTGTTGCCAGGCTCTGGTCTAACTCAGTTTGTACCCGGCTACGTTCTTCATCGTCGGGTTCGACTAAATCCACCCAAACGGAGTTGGCAAGGTTATCTTGCTCTTCCAGCTCCAGGCGGGATAGACGATTATTTTCCAGTTGGAATGCGCTCAACATGACCGGGACTCCCAATACACAAGGTCATGGACATTTCGCAGGGCACACAGAAACAAGCAAGTTTCGAAGCTTACACTAACTCGGAGCGACTTAAAGATTTGGGTCGCCGACAACCACTGAGGCTATCGGGATAAGAGGATAGCCTTAGAAGTTGTACCTGGATAACAGGTTATTGAGCCAGTATCTACTGGGTGTGTCCAAGGCGACTGTCCTCTTAGAATATTCGTGGGCGCATGTTACGCCAGCCCCAATCAAGCGTCAACAGTAGCCCGGTATCAACGTCAGTGGGAGCGGGTAAATAGACGCCTGGATCTTCAGTTGCTAGTCCAATCAGTTTTAACTGAGAAACAATGGCTTTATTGGTCACAATTTATATTTTTTCAACAATGAAATATTTCTAGTGTAAATATTTAGCGGCCACACATTTCCACCAGTGATATTCAATTGATTTAATTGAATTTTAAATTGCCACTGGGATTGAAAATCGCAAAAATAAAGTTCCGATGAATGATGTTCGGCAAAAAAATTGGTCAATGACACACAAGGAATAAGTATGTTAAAAATAACCGTACTCACACTCCTGAGCCTGACGCTCCTGGCAGGCTGCGCAACGGGCGCACCTGATCCAATGATTATACATCAGGCAACTACGACTACATTAGGGCTGGCCTCTACGGATGAAGTAACCGTTTCTAATATTAAGCAATCGGCTTCAAACTCGTTGGGCGCAAATACTGTTACCTTCGACGCCACGACGACAAAGGGCAGAAAATTCGCTTGCTCCACCAAAATGATGCCAAGTATTAATCCATTAGAAAAACCGACTTATTCAACGTTTAAGTGTGAACCCAAATAAAAGGGTTAACTGATTCAACGCCACACAAGGTGGCGTTGAATTAAACGGTTTCAAGCCGGGCATAGGCGGCCACCAGCCACTTGATGCCCTGGCCCTGGAAAGCGACCTGCAAGCGGCTGTGCTCACCATTCCCCTCAAGGTTCACGATGGTACCCTCACCAAATTTCGGGTGACGCACCCGCTGGCCCAGACTGTAACCCGTATCATTTTGTGCCAAAGGCGCGCCCATACGCTGCGGATTCACCGGGCGGCTGACGCTGGCACGCAAGCGCACCTCTTCCACGCAGTTTTCCGGCAGTTCAGCAATAAAGCGCGATGGCCGATGATAGGCCTCTTTACCGTACAGACGGCGGGATTCAGCGTAGGTAATGGTGAGTTTTTGCATAGCCCGAGTGATGCCCACATAGGCCAGGCGGCGCTCCTCTTCCAGGCGGCCACCTTCATCCAGCGACATCTGGCTCGGGAACATGCCCTCTTCCATTCCGACAATAAACACCTGCGGGAACTCCAACCCCTTAGCGGCGTGGAGCGTCATCAGCTGTACCGCATCCTGCCAGGTATCGGCCTGGCCTTCCCCGGCTTCCAGTGCCGCGTGGGATAAGAATGCCTGAAGCGGCATCAGATCTTCGTCTTCATCGGAATAGCTGAACTGGCGCGTGGCCGTCACCAGTTCCTCTAAGTTTTCGATACGGGTCTGGCCCTTTTCGCCCTTTTCCTGCTCGTACATCATCCACAGCCCGGAATCACGCACCACGCGCTCCGCCTGGACGTGCAGCGGCATCTCAGCGGTTTCATGGGCCAGGGCATCGATTAATTCCATAAAACGCTGGAGCGCGCTGGCAGCGCGGCCAGCCAGGGCTTTGTCCTGCAACAACTGACGGCAAGCCTGCCATAAGGTGAGCTGGCTATTCCGAGAGGTCTGACGCACTACGTCCAAGGTACGGTCACCAATGCCCCGGGTTGGGGTATTCACCACCCGCTCAAAGGCAGCGTCGTCATTACGGTTGGCGATCAAACGCAGATACGCCAGGGCATCTTTGATTTCCTGACGTTCGAAGAAGCGCATCCCGCCATAGATACGGTACGGCATGCTGGCCTGCAGCAGGGCCTCTTCCAGTACACGGGATTGGGCGTTGCTGCGGTACAGAATGGCACACTGCTCCAGCGCCCCGCCGTTCTCCTGCCACACCTTAATACGGTTCACCACAAAGCGGGCTTCATCCAACTCGTTAAAGGCGCAATACAGGGAGATCGGTTCACCATCGCTACCGTCAGTCCACAGGCTTTTACCCAGGCGGCCAGCGTTATTCTCTATCAGGGCGTTAGCGGCATTCAGAATATTGTTAGTGGAGCGGTAGTTTTGCTCCAGACGGATGGTGGTGGCACCCGGGAAGTCATTCAGGAAACGCTGAATGTTTTCCACCTGCGCCCCGCGCCAGCCGTAAATGGACTGGTCATCATCACCCACGATCATCACTTTGCCGGTTTCACCGGCCAGCAAGCGGATCCAGGCGTACTGAATGTTGTTGGTATCCTGGAATTCGTCCACCAGGATATTGGTGAAGCGTTCGCGATAGTGGTTGAGGATATGGGGCTTGTTGAGCCACAGCTCATGGGCACGCAGCAGCAGCTCGGCAAAATCCACCAGCCCTGCGCGGTCACAGGCCTCCTGATAAGCCTGGTACACTTTCTGCCAAGTTTGCTCAACCGGGTTACCGTAGCTTTCGATGTGCTGGGGGCGAATGCCTTCATCTTTCTTGCCGTTGATGTACCACATGGCCTGGCGCGGCGGCCACTGCTTCTCATCCAGATTCATTGCCTTAACCAAACGCTTTAACAACCGCAACTGGTCGTCGCTGTCCAGTATTTGGAAATCCTGCGGTAGCCCGGCATCCATATGGTGCGCCCGCAACAGACGGTGAGCCAGCCCGTGGAATGTCCCGACCCACATCCCGCCCTGGGTGGTACCCATCAGTTGCCCAATACGGTGGCGCATCTCTGCGGCCGCTTTGTTGGTAAAGGTTACCGCCATGATGGAGTACGGGGAGTTATTCTCCACCGTCATCAGCCAGGCAATACGGTGCACCAGCACGCGGGTCTTACCACTGCCCGCCCCTGCCAGTACCAGCATATTGCTACGTGGCGCGGCCACGGCCTCACGCTGTTTATCATTCAGGCTATCGAGTAGGTAAGAAACGTCCATGGGCACCGCCGGGGAATTGTGAGAAGTGGTACCGGCACTGCCGATACCTGGTCATTTATACAGATAAGGTGATTATATCAGCGCCGTGAGGGATGCCAACCGCGAAATTTCCAGATGGGGCACCAGGCGGCTGTCATCAATGTGCATCAAGTCGCCCCCACGCAGGTTAATCCAGCACGCCTGGGCGCCGCAGCGCAGCGCACCGGCCACATCGGTAGTGAGATCGTCACCTACGTGAAGAATCTCTCCCGGCGCAATACCTAGCCGCTCTGCGGCCAAATGGTACATGTCGCTGAATGGCTTAGCGCGGCCATCCGGCCCGGCGCGTAATACAAACTGAAAGTACTGGGCCAGTCCGAATTGCGCCGGTTCGGCATTGCCATTGGTTACTGCTACCAGCGGCCATTTCTCTGCCAGTGCCGCCAGGGTCTGGTGGGTTTCTTCCGGGACAGTAATCTGGCTACGCCAGTGGGCAAAGTTGGCCATAGCGGCGCTCGCGCCTTCGGTTGCTTCGGCTTCACTCAGCCCGACGTCAAGCATGGCCCGGATCACCGCCAGACGCCGCCACTCGGTGACATCATGGTAAACCTCTGGCTCGGCCTCGCGGATCTGCTTACGCAGCCGCTGGAAGTCGGCGGTGGCCAATTTACTTAAAGCCGGGTGGTAGCCTTGCACAAAGGCCAGGGATTCTTGCTCAGTACGCAGGATCACCGGGTGGTTATCGTACAGGGTATCGTCCAGGTCAAAAGTCAGGGCTTTGATTGGCTGAAGGGGGCGATAAAATTTCATGACTTGTTTCCCCGTTTGGCGCGTGGGTGCGCCGCATCGTAAACCGACGCCAGATGTTGGAAATCGAGATGGGTATAGATTTGAGTGGTGGAGAGGTTGGCGTGACCTAACAGCTCTTGTACCGCCCGCAAATCCCCGCTGGATTCCAGCATATGTGTGGCGAATGAGTGGCGCAATTTATGGGGATGAACATGGCTACTCAGCCCCTGTTTCACCCCCCACTCGGCAAAACGTTTTTGCACATTACGGGTGGATATGCGCTTGCCCAGTTTCGAGACAAACACCGCGTCATCTTCCGGGCCAAATAGCTCACGCAGATCGAACCAATGGGCCAGCCAGGCCACGGCGCTGCGGCCAATGGGCAGGCGGCGTTCTTTGCTGCCCTTCCCCATCACCCACACTTCACCGCTGTCCATATCCAGATGGCGGCAATCCATATTCACCAGCTCAGACAAACGTAGCCCGGCCCCGTACATCACCTCCAGCATAGCGCGGTCGCGCACCGCCAGCGGATCATTAATATCGATATCCAGCAGCTGGTTAATATCATCGACTTCGATATTTTTGGGTAAATGATGAGGGGCTTTCGGGGTGGGGACACCGCGGGCTGGATTAGCGTTTAACTGGCCTTGGCTCACCAGCCAGTCAAAGAAGCTACGCAGGGCAGACAAGCGTAATGCCAGGCTGGAGGCCTGAAGTCCTCCACGGCGGCTGCGTACCACAATGGCGCGTACCGCCTGGGTATCGCAATCAGCCCACTGCTTAAGTTTGAGCGGCTCCGCCAGTACGACAATGGCGGCCAGCTGACGTTGATAGTTGGTTAAGGTGATGGGGCTAAGCTGACGTTCGACCTTGAGGTAACGCAAGAAACCGTCGATATCAGCCTGCAGTGGATTGAGTGTCATGGGCGTTCAATCCAACGCTCCAGCAACCCCGGCAACAACAGGGCAACTTCCGCCAGCAACTGGGTGCCCTGGCCGGCCTGATAGTGTTGTGGATCGCGGCTGCTGAAAATCACCAGCCCTAAATCCTCCTCGCCCCCTAACTGGGACATCGCCACCGAGCCAATGGCCTTGGCATGGGGCAACAAAGTGAGGATTTCTGGCGCGTGAAGTGGGCCAAGGTAGTGCTGTTGTTCACGCATCCGCTGGATACGGATCGATTCAAAAGAAGAGCGGCTTAAGCCAAGATGGGTGAAATCAGAAGGTGCGCCGATACGCCACTTGTCCGGGTATAGCCGAATATTGGCCCCCGCCAGCCCCAGCTCCCGCGCCCAGCGGTGCAGGCGGTTCAACATATCCTGGAGTGAATCAGCCCCCGCCAGCCGGGTTTGCAGCTTCAGCAGCCGATAGAACAACCCTTCGTTAAGCCGGGCCTGTTCCATCAGCAGCGAAATGCCTTCTTCCAGTTGGCTGATTTGCACCCGCTGGCGGGCCATATGCCATTCCACCAGCGAAACCGTACCCCTTACCGGATGTGGCACCCGCATTTGCTCTACGAGTTGGGCATTGCGGATAAAAAAATCCGGGTGCGAGCGAAGATAATCAATCACTTCGCGATCGGTTAACACGGACAGCTTTTCCTGGGTTTCTCCGGCATTATTCATAAATGTATAAATCCGTCGTAAACATGGGTCGCCGGGCCGGTCATATACAATGGGCTGCCAGGCCCTTTCCAGGCAATATCCAGACGCCCGCCGGGTAAATCTACGCGCACCTGCTCTGCCAGTAATCCTTGAAGGATCCCCACTGCTACCGCACCACAGGCCCCGCTACCGCAAGCCTGGGTTTCCCCAGCCCCGCGCTCGTAAACCCGCAGGCGAATATGCTCAGTGTTCACCACCTGCATAAAGCCAATGTTGGCCCGCTCCGGGAAGCGCTCGTGGCTTTCCAGTACCGGCCCGAGGGTTTCCACCGGGGCAGTATCCACATTATCCACCTGCACCACGCAATGGGGATTGCCCATAGACACCACGCCACACAGCACGGTCTGCTCAGCGGCCCGCATAATGTAGGTTTTTTCCATTTTGTTGGCGCGGAAGGGGATGTCAGCCGGTTCAAAACGCGGCTCGCCCATATTGACCTGCACCAACTCGTTATCATTTACGGTAAGCACCATGCGGCCATTGGCGGTACTCACGCTGATATCGCGCTTATTGGTCAGCCCCTTCAGGCGCACAAAACGGGCGAAACAGCGGGCGCCGTTACCACACTGGGACACTTCGCTACCGTCAGCGTTGAAGATGCGGTAATGGAAATCTAAATCAGGATCGTAGGGTGGTTCGACGATCAACAGCTGATCAAAGCCGACCCCGAGGTTGCGGTCGGCAAGTTTGCGGATCAGTTCAGGCGAAAAATAAACGTTCTGCGTCACCGCGTCGACGACCATAAAATCGTTACCCAGGCCATGCATTTTAGAAAACTGCATTGTTCACTCCGTTACGCGGTTATCAACTGGCGTTAGAAATTCACCTGTGTCGGGGTGTTGGAATCGATGCCGCGATCGTTACGATCCGGGGTCAGCGGCTCTGCCTGCTGGGCCTGGGCATCTGCCTGGGACTGTGTCACGGTCTGGCTTTTACCGCCATCATCCTTAGGAGGAAAATAGAGAGGGCCTTTTAAACCGCAGCCCGAGAGGCTCACCGCCACCAGCATCACTGCCAGTTTGAAACAAATGTTGTTCATTCCTGATAACCCGTGGTAATTCGTTCTGCTTTCTATCATCGCAGGTGATCAATGAAAAGCAAGTGTAAGTCTGTGGATGGGATGCAAAAGCCGCTATCTGCCCTGCCTTTCATAGAATTCACCGGGTGAAGCTTTTATACTGCCGCCACTCTCTACAACAGGAAATCATGATGAACGACAGTGAATTTCACCGCCTGGCCGATAGCCTGTGGCTGACGATTGAAGAACGTCTGGATGATTGGGATGGCGATAGCGACATTGATTGTGAAATCAACGCTGGCGTGCTGACCCTGACCTTTGAAAACGGCACCAAAATCATTATTAACCGCCAGGAACCTTTGCATCAAGTATGGATGGCTACCAAGGCCGGTGGCTATCATTTTGACCTAAAGGGCGATGAGTGGGTATGCGACCGCAGCGGGGAAACCTTCTGGGATCTGCTGGAAACAGCCTGCAACGCCCAATCTGGTGAGCGCGTCAGCTTCCGTTAATCAGGACTGATACTGGTGTAACAGCGGCGTGTCATCATCGCTAAGGTTGGCCGGCGCTGTTACCCGTTCCGTTTGTGTGCGGAATGGAATCACCTGAGTACGCCCGTCCACCTTCACAATTTGGTAGAACTGCGGCAGGTTGAAGTTGATAAAACTTGAGCCGTAGGTGAAACGATCGTGGGAGGAGGAATAGAACCGGCTCACGTCGCGGACCAAATCCTCTTTGCTCCCTTCACAGTGGTGATACACCTCTGCCCGGTTGGTTTCATCCAATATATAGATATTGAAGCCTTCTTCCTCGCCAGCGCTCTCTTCAAAGAAGAACTGAATAATACCTTCGCTGGCGAAACCATCCACCACTGGCGGCAGCGCCACATGGTGTGTTTCTACCTTAACAGACAGGCCGTGCAGTTTGTTGTGAGAAATCGCGCCATAGAACTCCACGGCGTTTTCCAGCTTCTGCACTGACACATTCAGGCGCTCGAAGAATAAGCCCCAGGTCTGCCCGGCTACGCGCAGGGCTTTGAAGCGGCCCGGCTCCAGGCGAGTGCTGGAGAGGCGCAGATCGATACATTCCGATACCAACTGCTGCACCCGGGTACGCATCAACCCGCGCAGGTGCTGGCTATAACAGAAGACTTCCACACTATCCGGCGGCGCAGCATCCTGGTGCATTTTCCCGAGGATGGTTTTCAGGGCTTCAATCATCGCCTGCTCGCCATTGAAGTGCAGCGTACGCACCTCATTCCACGAGTTGCGGTACAAAAGATCCACGCTACCCACCAGGCACTGCTGCTCTTCACCAAAGCTAAAAATATCCAGCTTACGGAAGTCAAAATGCACCACTTTGTCTTTAAACGCCGCCGTTGGGTCGTACTCCAGGTTGACGATGATCGCCAGATGGCGGATCTCACAAGGGCTGTACAACGCTTTTGGCGTAGGGGCCGGCAGGCGCAGCGGGAAATGGTGCGCCACATCGGCCACCATCTCCTGCAATTTGGCTAAATCACATTCATCGTTGCCCTTGATAAACAGGCGGGTGCGTGAGGTCAGCAGGCCGTTAAAGTAGGCCCATGCCACCAGCTTATTAAGGTAACGGTTATATTCCAGCGGTTGATGGCTGATAATCGAATCCATGCTTGGCGTGCAGTTGTACAGATACCAGCCTGAACGGTTGGCGCGGCCCGGTGGCACATGGATAAAGGTCAGATTGGGTTCGCTCAGATCCGGGGAGATCTGTGGGTTCACCAGGGTGACTTTCCCCGGTAATGCCTCAAAAGCGGCGTACAGTTTACGGGTCAGCACCCCGATATCTTGCGGGCTGGCGCTGACGCTTAAATTATTTCGGCGGGCAAAGCGGATCAAATTACGGTAGCTCTGCATCATCGCATCGAGCAACTCGTTATGGGCGCGGCGCACTTCGTCGATTTTCCAGTTGGCGCGGTTATCCAGCATCACCAGACGCTCTTCATCCCAGCCCCAGTCTTTCACCAGCTGGGACAGCACCTCACGCCGCCAGCCAACGCAAGCACGCTCACGGGAGAGTTTCTCGCACACTTTCAGGTAGAAGCAGCGGCGAACCAGGTCCAAACGTGCGGTATCGTTGATCTCTTCAAGATAGCGCGTTACCCGCTCCAGCATCATGCAGTACGGGTCCAGGCCGAAGGAGACGATCTCGCCGTCGTGCAGCCGCTGTTTGATCTCTTTCGCCAGCAGCATGGTCTGCGGATACTGCCAGGAATAGGCTTCCAGCAGCATAGTTTTCAGCACCGCTTTATACGGGGAATCGATACTTTTATACAGCTGCCACAGGCTGGCACCGAAGTACTCTTCCGCCGACAGGGAGCTTAAACCACCCAAATCCAGCCATTCGTTCGGGGTTAACACGCCCTGAGCGTACAGTGACATGACGTAATCGTCATAGTGTTCTTCTTCATCGCCCGGCACCATATTCCACAGAATACGTTTCCCGGCCATGCGTACCGCGGTGCGGTAGAATTCGTCCAGCAACAAAATGTGCTGAGTAGAGCCGCAGTCTTCGCCACCCAGGCTACCGCTTTGGTTATGGCGGAACCGGTTCTCATCGATCAGGAAGAAGCTAACTTCCACCCCCAGCGAGGCGGCCCAGCTTTCCAGCAGGCTGCATTTACGCTGGAGCAGCGCGCGCTCGTCGTTATCCAGCCAGGCCTGGTGACAGACCCAGATATCCAGGTCGGAAGAACAGCTTTGGCCAACGGAGGAGGTGCTCCCCATGGAGTAAATACCGGTAATCGGCAGCTCACCACTTAGGGCAGGCTGCAGCGGCATGCCGCGCATGATTTCCAGTTCATGGAGATAGTGGCTTTGGGTTTCATCAGGCGTGTAGAGGCAAATGCCATGGGGAACGTTACCGTCGAGGTAACCCGGCATCAGCGGATGATGATGGTGAAGCAATGTTGGCAGAAGACTGTAAACCTGCTGGAAAGCTGGCCCCATGGCGGCAAGCGCGCGATCCACTCGCAGTTGATTGATGGCATCCAGTCTCTGTTTTAACGTCTCAATATAGAGGTACAAGACATATCGCCTGATGAGTTCGGTGTAGGGTAAGGATCCGTTCCGTCTGTCGCCATGATGATTTTAGTAGCTGGCAGACAATTGCTGGAAACGTGATCAATCTAACACCTTGGTGTTTGACCGTAAAGAAAGTTGCGCTACATATCAAGTTTAGCACTTGAACAGTAGGTTTTATTATTCACTGGTTGCTATGTGCCCCCACCCGGTTGCACCTAACACGCATGCGCTAACAATGTTAGGATGCTCAATGGATGATAACTACGGTAACAAGCATGTTAGACAATGTATTAAGAATTGCCACCCGTCAAAGCCCTCTGGCGCTTTGGCAGGCGCACTATGTTAAGCAACGCCTGGAAGCCAGCCACCCCGGCCTGAGTGTCGAGCTGGTTCCTATGGTGACAAAGGGCGACGTTATTCTGGATACACCGCTTGCCAAAGTGGGTGGAAAAGGACTTTTCGTCAAAGAGCTGGAGCAGGCCCTGCTGGATGGCCGAGCCGATATTGCCGTTCACTCAATGAAGGACGTGCCCGTTGAATTCCCGCAAGGGCTGGGGCTAGTCACCATTTGTGAGCGTGAAGATCCGCGGGATGCGTTTGTTTCCAATCATTATGCCAGCCTGGATGAGTTACCAGCCGGCAGCGTTGTGGGCACTTCCAGCCTGCGCCGTCAGTGCCAGATTGCCGCTCGCCGTCCCGATCTGCAAATTCGATCGCTCCGTGGCAACGTGGGCACCCGTCTGGGTAAGCTTGATGCCGGGGAGTATGACGCGATTATTCTGGCTGTGGCCGGTTTACTGCGCCTGGGCCTGGAATCGCGGATTCGCTGTGCATTAGCCCCGGAGGTGTCTTTACCAGCCGTGGGCCAGGGTGCGGTAGGGATCGAATGCCGCCTTGAAGATAGCTATACCCGGTCGCTGCTGAACACACTCAACCATGAAGAAACCGCCATTCGGGTTCGCGCCGAACGGGCGATGAACACCCGTCTGGAAGGCGGCTGCCAGGTACCTATTGGTAGCTATGCTGAACTGGCCAATGGTGAGCTGTGGCTGCGGGCCTTAGTCGGTGCCCCTGACGGTACCGTGATGGTGACCGGTGAACGCCGTGGCCAGCCTGAAGAGGCCGAAGTCATGGGGGTATCCCTGGCTGAAGAGCTATTGGAAAACGGCGCCCGCACCATCCTCGCAGAGGTTTACGGGGAGTCTATCCGCTGATGAATATCCTGGTCACCCGCCCGGCCCCTGCCGGGGAGCAATTAGTGAGCCGCCTGCGCACGCTAGGGCTGGCGGCCTGGAGTTTGCCACTGATTGATTTCTATCCGGGCAGTGATTTACCTGGCCTTGCCGATAGCCTGGCCAGGTTACGCCCGGGCGATTTGGCCTTCGCCTTATCGCAACATGCGGTGCATTACGCCAGCAACGAGCTGGGCCGCCAGCATCTGAGTTGGCCCACCGGCATTACCTGGTTTGCCATCGGCCGCACCACTGCCCTGGCCTTACATCAGGCCAGCCAGCTTCATGTGCATTATCCTAAGGATCGGGAAATTAGCGAAGTCTTGCTACAATTACCGGAATTACAGGAAATTGCAGGCAAACGGGCGCTGATTTTGCGGGGCAACGGTGGCCGCGAACTTCTCGGCTCCACCCTGGAACAACGGGGTGCGGTGGTAGAGTTTTGCGAATGCTATCAACGCATCGCCGTAGCCTATAATGGCCCGGAACAGGCCGCACGCTGGCAACAACAGGGGGTTGATACTCTGGTGGTGACCAGTGGTGAAATGCTCCAGCTTTTATTTGATTTGATACCGGAGTGGTATCGCACCCGCTGGCTGATGGGCTGCCGCCTGGTGGTAGTCAGTGAACGCCTGGCTGAGCAAGCCAGGTCGCTTGGCTGGCAGGCAATTACGGTGGCAGAGAGTGCTGATAATGACGCGCTGCTGCGTGCGTTAGTAGAACATTAAAATGGGATGCCAAATGACGGAACAAAAAGATACCGCCGATGTTGTCGTACCTGAAACGGCCGCAGAGGTTGCAGCGTCAACCCCACCGGAAAAAAACGCTAGCGAAAGCCGGGGTAATAAAACCGGGATCGCTCTGGGCGCGATCGCTGTTGCCATCGCGCTGGCGGCAGGTGGCGGATTGTACAGTTGGGGCAAGCACCAGGCCAGCAATCAAGCAGCCACTAACGATGCCCTGGCGAATGAACTCACGGCGCTGCAACAACAGCAAAAACAACAACACGCTGCGCTGGAAGCGTTAACCAGCCAGCAGGCCGCTCAGGCCAATAGCGCCAAAACCACTAATGCTGGCTTAGAAAAAGATCTTAATGAAGTTCAGCAGAAAGTGGCGGCGATTTCCGGCAGCGATGCCAAAACCTGGCAGCTGGCACAAGCTGACTTCCTAGTGAAATTAGCCGGACGCAAACTGTGGAGCGATCAAGATGTCACTACCGCAGCTGCGCTGTTAAAAAGCGCCGATGCCAGCCTGGCTGACATGAACGACCCAAGCCTGATCACTGCCCGCAGGGCGCTGACCAGCGATATCTCTGCCCTTTCAGCCCTGACCCAGACTGATTATGACGGGATCATACTCAAGCTGAATCAGCTGGCGAATCAGGTGGATAACTTACAGTTGGCTGATAATGATGCAGACGACACCCCGATGGACTCCGACGGGACGGAGCTGACCAGCTCCCTCACCGAATGGCGCCAGAATCTGGTAAAAAGTTGGCATAACTTTATGGATAGCTTTATCACTATCCGCCGCCGTGATGACACCGCCACCCCGCTGCTGGCCCCGAATCAGGACGTTTACCTGCGCGAGAATATCCGCTCCCGCTTGCTGATCGCCATTCAGGCCGTGCCGCGCCATCAGGAACAGATTTATCGCCAGTCGCTGGATAATGTCTCCACCTGGGTGCGCGCCTATTACGACACCAACGACGGCCAGACTAAAGCCTTCCTCGAAGAGGTGGATAACCTAAGCCAGCAAAGCATCAATATGGATGTGCCGGATACCCTGCAAAGCCAGCCAATTTTGGAAAAACTGATGCAGACCCGGGTACGTAATCTGATGTCACAGCCCGCGGAGGCCGCGGCTCCAGCCGCTACGCCAGCACCTGAAGCGCCAGCCCCCGCGCCAGCACAGGGAGAGTAATGATGATTAAAGTCTTATTGCTCTTCTTATTGTTGATTGCCGGGATCGTGGTTGGCCCAATCATCGCCGGTCACCAGGGTTATGTGCTGATTCAGACCGACAGCTACAACATCGAAACCAGCGTGACCGGATTAGCCATCATACTGATCCTCACCATGCTGGTGCTGTTTGCCATTGAATGGCTGCTGCGCCGCATTTTCCATACCGGCGCCCGCACTCGCGGCTGGTTTTTGGGCCGCAAGCGCAACCGCGCCCGCCGCCAGACCCGCCAGGCGATGCTCAAACTGGCCGAAGGGGACTATCAGCAGGTTGAGAAGCTGATGTCGAAAAACGCCGATCATGCCGAGCAACCGGTGGTGAATTACCTGATTGCCGCCGAAGCCGCCCAGCAACGTGGTGATGAACTGCGGGCCAATCAGCATCTGGAGCGTGCAGCGGAACTGGCGGATAACGACCAGATCCCGGTGGAGATCACTCGCGTTCGTTTACAGCTTGCGCGCAACGAAAACCACGCCGCCCGCCACGGTGTTGATCGGCTGCTGGAAATCACTCCTCGTCATCCTGAGGTACTGCGTCTGGCAGAGCAGGCTTACCTGCGCACCAGCGCCTGGGGCGCTCTGCTGGATATTCTGCCGTCGATGGAGAAAGCCCAGGTCGGTGACCAGGCCCATCGTGATGCGTTGCAACAGCAGGCCTGGCTGGGACTGATGGATCAAATCATGGCCGATCAGGGTAGCGATGGCCTGAAGACCTGGTGGAAGAATCAGAGCCGTCGTACTCGGCAAACTAGCTCTCTTCAGGTGGCGCTGGCTGAGCACTTAATTGAGTGTGATGATCATGTAACCGCTCAACAGGTGATTCTGGATGGCCTGAAACAACGCTATGACGAGCGCCTGGTACTATTGATGCCACGCTTGAAGTCCTGCGACACCGCTCAGTTGGAGAAGGCCTTGCGCCAGCAGCTGAAAACCCAGGGTGAGAAACCGATGTTGTGGAGCACTCTGGGCCAGCTTCTGATGAAGCACGGTGAATGGAAGGAAGCTACCATTGCCTTCCGCGCCGCGTTGAAACAGCGCCCGGATGCCTTTGATTACGCCTGGCTGGCTGATGCGCTGGAGCGGTTAAAGCAACCGGAAGAGGCGGCCCAGATGCGCCGGGATGGATTGCTGCTCACCTTGAAGAACAATCCGCCGCAGTAAGATGAAATCACTATCAAACGGGCCGCGGCCCGTTTTTTTCGCCCATAAAAAAACACCCGCCGGTAAGGGCGGGTGCTAAACAAGTCTTTTGACAACAAAGTGGTGCTTCACTCAACGTTGTGTCCAGGGTGTTTGATGAGGCTTGCGCGACATCTGGCGGTGGACGATAAGCACCTTTAACGGCTCTGCGTCATTCCTGGGTTTATGAGGCTTTCGCGAACATAAGAGAGTGGAATGAGCATCTACGGATAAATTATTGCATATTCCATGCCAGAGTATCATCAGATAATTCTGTACCGTAAG
>CBIFWW010000064.1:0-18085 GCA_966186435.1 uncultured Enterobacteriaceae bacterium | reverse complement strand
CCAAGTTTAAATGAGCGAGAAACGTTGATGTCGAATTCTTATGACTCCTCCAGTATCAAAGTCCTGAAAGGGCTGGATGCGGTGCGTAAGCGCCCGGGTATGTATATCGGCGACACGGATGACGGCACCGGTCTGCACCACATGGTATTCGAGGTTGTGGATAACGCTATCGACGAAGCGCTCGCGGGTCACTGTAAAGACATCGTGGTGACCATCCACGCCGACAACTCCGTCTCCGTAACCGATGATGGCCGTGGCATCCCGACCGGTATCCACCCGGAAGAGGGCGTCTCTGCGGCGGAAGTGATCATGACCGTCCTGCACGCAGGCGGTAAGTTCGATGATAACTCCTATAAAGTCTCTGGCGGCCTGCACGGCGTGGGTGTCTCTGTGGTTAACGCCCTGTCGCAGAAGCTGGAACTGCTGATCCGTCGCGAAGGCAAAGTGCATCAGCAAACCTACGTGCACGGCGTACCGCAGGCTCCGCTGGCGGTTACCGGTGAAACTGACGTAACCGGGACTCAGGTCCGTTTCTGGCCAAGCCATGAAACCTTCACCAACGTCACCGAGTTTGAATACGATATCCTCGCCAAACGTCTGCGCGAGCTGTCATTCCTGAACTCCGGCGTCTCTATCCGCCTGCGCGACAAGCGCGACGGCAAAGAAGACCACTTCCATTACGAAGGCGGGATCAAGGCGTTCGTTGAGTATCTCAACAAGAACAAAACGCCAATTCACCCGAATATCTTCTATTTCTCCACCGAAAAAGACGGTATCGGCGTGGAAGTGGCGCTGCAGTGGAACGACGGTTTCCAGGAAAACATCTACTGCTTTACCAACAACATTCCGCAGCGTGACGGCGGTACTCACCTGGCAGGCTTCCGTGCGGCGATGACCCGTACCCTGAACGCCTACATGGACAAAGAAGGCTACAGCAAAAAAGCCAAAGTCAGCGCCACCGGTGACGATGCGCGTGAAGGCCTGATTGCGGTCGTTTCCGTGAAAGTGCCGGACCCGAAATTCTCCTCCCAGACCAAAGACAAACTGGTTTCTTCTGAGGTGAAATCGGCGGTTGAACAGCAGATGAATGAACTGCTGGCGGAATACCTGCTGGAAAACCCTTCTGACGCCAAAATCGTGGTCGGCAAAATCATTGATGCAGCGCGTGCGCGTGAAGCGGCTCGTCGTGCACGTGAAATGACCCGTCGCAAAGGCGCACTGGATTTGGCTGGCTTACCGGGCAAGTTAGCGGATTGCCAGGAGCGCGATCCGGCGCTGTCTGAAATCTACCTTGTGGAAGGGGACTCAGCGGGCGGCTCTGCGAAGCAGGGACGTAACCGTAAGAACCAGGCGATTCTGCCGTTGAAAGGTAAAATCCTCAACGTTGAGAAAGCGCGCTTCGACAAAATGTTGGCTTCACAGGAAGTGGCCACGCTGATCACCGCTTTGGGCTGCGGCATTGGCCGCGACGAATACAACCCGGACAAACTGCGTTATCACAGCATCATCATCATGACCGATGCCGACGTGGATGGTTCTCACATCCGCACCCTGCTGCTGACCTTCTTCTACCGCCAGATGCCGGAAATCGTCGAGCGTGGCCACGTGTACATCGCGCAGCCGCCGCTGTACAAGGTGAAAAAGGGCAAGCAAGAGCAGTACATCAAAGATGATGAAGCCATGGACCAGTACCAGATTTCCATCGCGCTGGACGGGGCAACGCTGCACGTCAACGATCACTCCCCGGCACTGGGCGGCGAACCGCTGGAGAAACTGGTTTCCGAGTTCAATGGTGCTCAGAAAATGATTGGCCGTATGGAACGTCGCTTCCCACGCGCCCTGCTGGGCCAACTCATCTATCATCCGACTTTAACCGAGGCGGATCTGCTGGATGAAGCCACCGTTACCCGTTGGATTTCAACGCTGACGGCGACGCTGAACGAAAACGAACAGCACGGCAGCGTATGGAAATACGACATCCGTGAAAACGCCGAAACCCAACAGTTCGAGCCGATTGTTCGCGTGCGTACCCACGGTGTGGATACCGACTATCCGCTGGATCACGAATTCGTGATTGGCGCGGAATACCGCCGTCTGTGCACCCTGGGTGAGAAACTGCGCGACCTGATCGAAGAAGGCGCCTTTATCGAACGTGGCGAACGCCGCCAGCCGGTGTCCAGCTTCGAGCAGGCCCTGGAGTGGCTGGTGAAAGAGTCCCGTCGCGGCCTGTCTATCCAGCGCTATAAAGGTCTGGGTGAGATGAACCCGGAACAGCTGTGGGAAACCACTATGGACCCGGATAGCCGCCGTATGCTGCGCGTGACTGTGAAAGATGCCATCGCCGCCGATCAGCTGTTTACCACCCTGATGGGTGATGCGGTTGAACCCCGCCGTGCATTTATCGAAGAGAACGCATTGAAAGCAGCAAATATCGATATCTAACGTTAAACTAGTGATGTTATGCCGCGCACAATTGCGCGGCATTTTTTTATGCATCACAGCGTAGTTTTGGAGGTGTATATGGGCCTTTTTGACGATGTCGTCGGGATTAATGGGTGGAGAAGCCGGCAAGTTGCAGGCCATCCTGAGCTGGGTTGGCCCACAGGGCGGGGTAGAGGTGCTGCTGGGCAAGCTCCGAGAAGGCGGCATCACAGAGATTGTTGAATCCTGGCTGAGCAATAACCAAGCGAATCAAACCGTACATCCTCAGCAAATTCAGGATGCGATAGGCCAACCTGCGGTGGCCGGTATGAACCTATTGAAAGGTAAACTGTTCAGTTAACTTTCCTACCCAGCATGCCTGACAAAAGAGAAAGTCGGGTGTTAATCCCGCCCTCTTAATCCCGTTTTCCGTTGCTGTTTTCCCTGCTTAAACGCGTTAGCATGGGTTAAACCTTTTACTTCTGTGGATACCCATGACCATAAAACTAATAGCAATTGATATGGATGGCACCCTTCTGCTGCCCGATCACAGCATCTCTCCGGCAGTCAAAAGCGCCATTGCGCGCGCCCGTGAACAGGGTATCAGGGTGGTTCTCACCACAGGGCGGCCATTTACCGGGGTGGCAAACTACCTGAAAGAGTTGGGTATGGTGCTGGAAAGCGACTACTGCATCACCTATAACGGGGCGCTGGTACAGAACGCCAGCGATGGCAGCACCGTGGCGCAAACCCCGTTAACCTATGATGACTATCGCTATCTGGAGGCGCTCTCTCGCGAAGTTGGCTCCCACTTCCACGCCCTCGATCGTAACACCCTGTATACCGCCAACCGTGATGTCAGCTATTACACCGTGCACGAATCCTATGTGGCGAGTATTCCGCTGCAATTCTGCGAAGCAGAGAATATGGATAAGCAGATCCAGCTGCTAAAAGTGATGATGATTGATGAGCCAGCGGTGCTGGATAAAGCCATTGCCCGTATCCCGGCGGAAGTAAAAGAGAAATACACCGTGCTGAAAAGCTCGCCTTACTTCCTGGAAATCCTCAATAAGAAAGTCACCAAGGGCACCGGCGTGGCTTCTCTGGCAAAAGTATTAGGTATCAAGGCTGAAGAAATCATGGCGATTGGCGATCAGGAAAACGACATCGCTATGCTGGAGTATGCGGGTATTGGGGTCGCGATGGATAACGCCATTGATGCTGCCAAAGCCGCCGCCAACCACATCACCAAATCCAATCTTGAAGATGGCGTGGCCTATGCCATTGAAACCTGGGCGCTGCGTTAATCACCTCGATTTGCTGGTGGGTGAGGTGAAACGCGTAGGCTAACCCCGCCCCATCCTGTACTCTGAGGCGATGTCTTGCCTCAGAGTAATCCCATGAAACAAATCACCTTCGCACCCCGTCATCACCAGCTCACTAATATCAATACCTGGACCCCGGACAGCCAATGGCTGGCCTTTGATGTCCGGCCATCGGGCGCTTCGTTTACCAGCCAGACCGTGGAACGCGTCAACGTCCACAGCGGCGAGGTAGAGGTGATTTATCAGGCCCCGGAAGGTGCCCATGTGGGGGTGATTACCGTTAATCCACAGCCGCCTACCCGTTACGTGTTTATCCACGGCCCGAAAGACCCGAATGCTAACTGGCACTATGATTTCCACCATCGCCAGGGGGTAGTGGTTGAGAACGGCCAGGCCCGCAACCTGGATGCCATGGATATCAACTCACCCTTTACCCCCGGCGCCCTGCGCGGTGGCAGCCATGTTCACGTCTGGAGCCATGACGGCCAGATGGTGAGCTTCACCTACAACGACCATGTGCTCCACGAGCTGGATGCAGCGCTGGATTTACGTAATGTCGGCGTGGCGCTGCCCTATGGCCCGGTTAAGCCGCGCGGCTCGCATCCGCGCAATTATGAAGGCAGCTTTTGGAGCGTGCTGGTCAGCCGCACCACCCCCACGCCGCGGCCTGGTAGTGACGAGATCAACCGTGCTTACGAAGAGGGTTGGGTGGGTAACCACGGTTACCTGCGGGCCGATGGAAAGCGGCAGCAGCGGGCCTTGGCTTTTATTGGCGATACGCTGAATAAAGACGGCCAAAAGGTACCGGAGCTGTTTATTGCTGATTTGCCGGAAACCAAAGAAGAATGGCAACAAGCGGGGGCGCAGCCCCTGGAAGGCACAGCGCTAACCCTCCCGGCACCGCCCGCCGGGATTAACCAGCGGCGGCTGACCTTCACCCATCAACGCCGGTTCCCTGGCCTGGCCTTAGCCCCGCGCCACTGGGTGCGCAGCCACCCCGATGGCAGCCAACTGGCCTTTTTGATGCAGGATGACGCCGGGATCGTGCAGCTTTGGCTTATCAGCCCGCAAGGCGGGGAGCCTCAACAGCTCACCCACGGCAGGCACGGCGTAGGCTCGGCCTTTAACTGGCACCCATCGGGCAAGGCATTGGGTTTTATCTACAATCAGCAGGTGGTGTTGTGCGATGGGGAAAGCGGGGCGATAACGGCGCTTACCGCGCGGCGGGATCCGCCGCCAAGTGCCGATGCGGTGGTGTTTTCTCCCGATGGAAAACACATTGCCTGGATGCAAGATGCCGATGGCTATCGGCAGTTGTTTATCACCGAAACCGGGATAACAGATTAAGGCATGGGTGCGGGGGGGATTACCGAGTTAGTGGCAAGCTTTTTCTGCTCGGCCTTTTCCACCCGCGCCCGCACTGAGTTATCAGTGCGGAAGGCATCCCACGGCAGCAGCAGGGTGTCTAACAACGCAGTAAACGGCATATCCAGTGCCACCAGCGGTTTAATGCCCCAACTGGTATCATCGGAACCCAGCATGTGATAGCTGGCCTTAGTCCCCGGATAATACCCTTCTTCCCCGCCGGTATGTGTCATGACGCTGGAGCATCCGCACAGCATCACTACCGCACTGCTAACCAGCAATTTCCCGTAGTTGCGTTTCATCATTTTCCAGTTTTATCGTCATTGGCCCACAGGGCTTGGCTTCAGGGTTTATAGCATGCTCCCCGAGGATAGCTACGGTCGCGGCATCGCTCTGTGGCGGTGCTCTCAGTTTAATCATCCATGATGGAAATGCCAGTTAAGCCAAGAATAGATGGAATATATTCGTTGCGCCCCCTTGAAAAGCCCTCCTGCGGCATCATCTTAGAAAGGTACCGATAAGACGCTCGCCGACAGGGAGCTTTGGTGCAATACAACCTGTCCATTGTGGAAGGTTGGAATTTAACTCGCTGATCTCAGGAGATTATTATGCGTATCGATCTTTCCCCGCTGTACCGTTCTGCTATTGGTTTTGACCGCCTGTTTAACATGCTGGAAAGCAACCAAACCCAAAGTAATGGCTACCCTCCGTACAACGTTGAGCTGGTAGACGAAAACCATTATCGCATTGCCATTGCTGTGGCCGGCTTCGCGGAAAGCGAGCTGGAAATCACCGCCCAGGACAATATGCTGGTGGTGAAAGGGGCACACGAGGCCGAGCAAAAAGAGCGTACCTATCTGTACCAGGGTATTGCCGAGCGCAACTTTGAGCGCAAATTCCAGCTGGCGGAAAACATTCACGTCCGCGGGGCGAACCTGGTAAACGGCCTGCTGTATGTCGAACTGGAACGCGTTATCCCGGAAGCCGACAAACCGCGTCGTATCGCAATTAACTAATTCCCGCTGGCCGCCGTGCGCGGCCAGTGAATACCTGCCTGCCGCTCGCGGGGGCAACACATTCTTGCTTCTTTGAAGGAGAACACCATGCGTAACTTAGACGTATCCCCACTGCTGCGCCAATGGATCGGGTTCGACAAACTCGCCCATGCACTGGAAAGCACCCAGGAAGCACAAGGCTTCCCGCCCTACAACATCGAAAAAAGCGATGACAACCACTACCGCATCACCCTGGCGTTAGCCGGGTTCCGTCAGGAAGATATCGAAATCCTGCTGGAAGGTACCCGTTTGTCAGTGAAAGGCGCGCCGCAAAAAGCCGAGCAGGAGCCGAAGTGGTTGCATCAGGGCCTGGTGACTCAGCCCTTTAATCTGAGCTTCACCTTGGCCGATCATATGGAAGTGGCCGGAGCCACCTTTACCAATGGCCTGCTGCACATTGATCTCACCCGCAATGTGCCGGAAAGTGCCGGCCCGCAGAAAATCGCCATTAGCGAGCGGCCAGCCCTGACTAACTAAGCCACACCTGATACCAATACCCTCTATACCCGTCATACTTCAAGCTGCAGGTGTGTTGGCTTTCCTCGCTCACCCCGGTCACTTACTCGTGTAAGCTCCCGGGGACTCGCTGCGTCGCCGCCTTCCTGCAACTCAAATTATTTAGGGTATGTATTAGGAATGTCAGCCACCAAAGGCCCTTCGGGGTCTTTGGTGTTTTCACATTTAGCCAAATCACTCTTTTTGCGGCGTATTTTGTGCGCTATCCCGTAGTCTCTCTGGCCAGTGTTTGCGAGAATCCCTCTTAATTGTGCAGGATTACAGGGATGCAATCATGAGCGGTATCGCGTTAACCGTGAGCGTACTGGCGCTGGTCGCCGTGCTGGGGCTGTGGTTAGGCAATATAAAAATCCGCGGCGTGGGGCTGGGGATTGGCGGGGTGCTATTTGGCGGCATATTTGTTGGCCATTTTGTTGAGCTAGCCGGGCATAGCCTGAGTGCTGATATGCTTCACGTGCTCCAGGAGTTTGGCCTGATCCTGTTTGTCTACAGCATTGGCATCCAGGTTGGCCCTGGGTTTTTCTCCTCGTTACGGGTATCCGGCCTGCGGTTAAACCTATTTGCCGTGCTGATAGTAGTACTGGGCGGGGCCATGACTGCCGTGATCCATAAGCTGTTTGATGTGCCGCTCCCGGTGGTATTGGGCATCTTCTCCGGGGCCGTCACCAACACCCCGGCACTTGGGGCCGGGCAGCAAATCCTCACTGATTTAGGCACTCCGCTGGAGCAGGTTAACCAAATGGGGATGAGCTATGCCATGGCTTATCCCTTTGGGATTTGCGGCATTCTGCTCACCATGTGGCTGGTGCGGGTTGGCTTCCGTATTAAAGTAGAAAACGAAGCCCGCCGCTTTGAGCACCACACCGGCACCGCCCACGCCCAGCTGCACACCATCAATATCGAAGTTGAAAACCCAAATCTGAACAATATGTTGATTCAGGATGTGCCGATCCTGAACAGCGATGCCATTATCTGTTCGCGCCTCAAGCGGGGCGACTTGCTAATGGTGCCTTCGCCCTCGACTGCCATCCAATTGGGGGATTTGCTCCACTTAGTGGGCCGAAATAAAGACCTGCACAACGCCCAGCTGGTAATTGGTAAAGAGGTGGCTACGTCGCTCTCCACCCGGGGAACCGATTTCAAGGTAGAACGGGTGGTGGTGACCAATGAAAAAGTGCTCGGTAAAAAGGTGCAGGACCTGCGGCTTAAACAGCGTTATGACGTGGTGATATCGCGGCTGAACCGCGCCGGGGTAGAGCTGGTAGCCAGTAGCCACGCCAGCCTGCAATTTGGTGATATCCTCAATCTGGTAGGAAGGCCGGAATCCATTGATGCGGTGGCGGCTGAAGTGGGTAACGCGGCGCAAAAACTCCAGCATGTGCAGATGCTGCCGGTATTTATCGGCATCGGTTTGGGGGTGTTGCTTGGATCGATCCCGCTGTTTATCCCCGGCTTCCCGGCGGCGCTGCGCCTCGGCCTGGCCGGAGGGCCACTGATCATGGCGCTGATCCTCGGGCGCATCGGCAGTATCGGCAAGCTGTACTGGTTTATGCCACCCAGTGCCAATCTGGCGCTGCGGGAATTGGGGATTGTGCTGTTCCTGGCGGTGGTAGGGCTGAAATCCGGCGGTGATTTCTTTGCCACCTTGCTGGAAGGTGACGGCTTAAGCTGGATTGGCTACGGTATTCTGATCACCGCCGTGCCGCTGCTGACCACTGCTATTGTGGCGCGTATGTTTGCCAAAATGAACTACCTCACCCTGTGCGGGATGCTGGCAGGCTCGATGACCGATCCCCCAGCCCTGGCCTTTGCCAATAACATCCACAGTAGCGGCGCGGCGGCCCTCTCCTATGCTACGGTCTACCCGCTGGTGATGTTCCTGCGCATCATCACCCCCCAGCTACTGGCGGTGATTTTCTGGGGATTGGGCTAGGCCCGCACCCGGTGCCTTTCGGGGTTGATCACCCCGGAGGGCGCATAGCCAAAGCGGGCTTTAAAGGATTTGCTGAAGTGGAAAGAATCAAAAAAGTTAAGCATATCCGCCACCTGCCCTACATTAAAACGCTGCTGGCGCAGCAGGGCCAGGGCCAGATCCAGGCGGGCATCCAGATAATACTCTTTCGGTGATTTTCCGGTGTATTTCAGGAATAATCGCCGCAAATACTGCTCACTACACTGCATTTTCTCCGCCATTTCCATCACCGTCCAGCGGCGCTGCATATCGGCATGCATATCCGACAATAGCTTTTCGATGGCAATTAGCTGGCGGTCTTTAGTGCCGGTTTCATCAATCAGGCAAATCCACTGATAAACCAGCTTGGCGATAAAAGCCACGGCGAGGTTATTTTCGATGGTTTTTGGGCTGGCGATAAGCTGGCTAACCTGGCGCAGTTCCTGATTAAATATCTCCCCCTGATATATCATCGCCGGTTGGCGTAATGGGATCTCCATCGCACCGTTAGGAATAAACTCCATCCAATACTGTTCCCATAATAATCCTTCGCAGAAATAGGCCTTTATATTGATGGGCTTCAAAAATATGACGCAATTGCCGTTTAGGGTAATTTCGGAATCATCATTAAGAACAATTTTACCGCAGCCTTTTACCGTATAAATTGCTACCCAGGAGTTGGCAATTAGCGGTTTCATTTTGTCCTTTGGCCAGCTGATACGGTACTGCTCATCGGCCAGGGTGTGCCACAGCGATATCAGGGTGATGCCGCTGGAGATCACATTTTCTTCAAGAACTAACGGAATATTGTAGGGCGTTTCGTTTTTTACATCCGAAAATTCACTTTTTCCATTCATTTCATTTTCCCGCCAGAGAATGATGCAGCCTACCCGTTGGCGAAATGTAGCAAAGAAAAATTTCCCCGGGGAAATGTCGTTTGAATTTTGAGATTCCAGGCAGCCTGTAGCCCTTTGCGCATATTACCGCTGTACCCGGTTGCGTGTGGGCATAACCAATAACAAAGGCCACGAGAATGAATATTCTGCAACTTGTGAGTTTCTTTGCTTTCACCTTTATGGTGGCATTTATCACCTGGTGGAAGTTACGCAAAGCCGATACCGGTTCGCAACAAAGCTATTTTCTGGCGGGGCGTTCGCTAAAAGCCCCGGTTATCGCCGCATCCCTGATGCTGACCAACCTCTCCACCGAGCAACTGGTGGGGTTGACCGGCCAGGCATACCGCAGTGGGATGTCGGTGATGGCCTGGGAAGTCATCAGCGCCATCCCGCTGATCTTCCTGGCGCTGATCTTCCTGCCGAAATACCTACAGCGCGGCATCGCCACCATTCCTGATTTTATTGAAGAGCGTTACGACAAAACCACCCGCATCATCGTCGATTGCTGTTTCCTGATCGCCACCGGGATCTGCTTCCTGCCTATCGTGCTGTACTCCGGGGCGCTGGCGTTGAACAGCCTGTTCAGCGTGGGGGAATCCCTGGGGATCAGCCATCCTCAGGCTATCTGGGCCATGGTGTTTCTACTGGGGCTGGCCGGGGTGTTCTATGCGGTACTGGGTGGCCTGAAAGCCATCGCCATTGCCGATGTGATCAACGGTATTGGGTTGGTGATTGGCGGCCTGCTGGTGCCGGTATTCGGGCTGATGGCGATGGGCAGCGGCAGCTTCTTTGCCGGTATCGAGCGCCTGACTACCTTCCACAGCGACAAACTAAACTCTATTGGCGGCAGCGACTCGCCGGTGCCCATTGGTGCGGCGCTAACTGGGCTTATCCTGGTGAATACCTTCTACTGGTGTACTAACCAGGGCATTGTCCAGCGTACCCTGGCATCCCGCAGCCTGGCGGAAGGCCAGAAAGGCGCATTGTTAACCGCTGTACTGAAAATGCTCGACCCGCTGATCCTGGTGTTGCCGGGCCTGATCGCCTTCCATCTATTTAGCGAACTGCCTACTGCCGACATGGCTTACCCGGCGCTGGTCAATAAAGTACTGCCGATGCCGTTGGTGGGCTTCTTTGGTGCGGTATTGTTCGGGGCCATCATCAGTACCTTCAATGGCTTCCTTAACAGTGCCAGTACCCTGTTTAGCCTGGGGATCTACAACCGCCTGATTAACCAGGAAGCCAGCTCTGAGCAACTGGTGAAAGTGGGCCGCCGTTTTGGCCTGGTGATTGCCGTGATATCGGTGCTGGTGGCCCCGTGGATTGCCTACGCCCCGGAAGGCCTCTACTCCTGGATGAAGCAGCTTAACGGTATCTATAACGTACCGCTGGTCACCATCGTTATCATGGGCTTCTTCTTCCCCCGGATTCCGGCGATTGCCGCCAAATCCGCGCTGCTGTTTGGCATCATCAGCTATATCGTGATCAACTACCTGGTGGATATCGAATTCCACTTCCTGTACGTGCTGTTCTGCACTTTCTGCATCAACGTGCTGCTGATGCTGGCGATTGGCTACCTTAAGCCCCGCGCCACCGCCTTTAAATTCCACGATGCCTTCGCGGTAGATATGGTGCCGTGGCGCCATACCAAGATTGCTTCCGTGGGGATCCTATTCGCCATGATTGGCGTTTACGCCGGGCTGGCCCAATTTGGTGGTTACCAGACCAAAATGCTGACCATTTTCTGTTATCTGGTGGTGGCAGGCGTGGTGGGCTACCTGATTTACAGCAACTGGCGTCAACGCCGGGAAGATAACAACCTGAACCAAGCAGAGGACAATGAATGAGCCGCCCTAACTTCCTGTTAATTATGACGGACACCCAGGCCACCAATATGGTGGGCTGCTACAGCGGCCAGCCGCTTAACACCCAGAATATCGATGCCTTGGCGGCAGAGGGTGTGCGTTACAACTCCGCCTTTACCTGCTCGCCGGTTTGCACCCCGGCCCGTGCCGGGCTGTTCACCGGGATCTATTCCAACCAGTCCGGGCCGTGGACTAACAACGTGGCCCCCGGTAAAAATATCTCCACTATGGGGCGCTACTTTAAGGATGCCGGGTATCACACCTGCTATATCGGCAAGTGGCACCTCGACGGCCATGATTACTTTGGCACCGGCGTTTGCCCGCCTGAATGGGACGCCGACTATTGGTATGACGGGGCCAACTACTTGGCGGAGCTGACGGAAGAAGAGATCGGCCTGTGGCGTAACGGCTTGAATACGGTAGAGGATCTCGAGAAAAACAATATCGACGAAACCTTCACCTGGGCCTACCGTATCAGTAATCGGGCGGAAGATTTCCTGGCGCACCCTCAGCGCGGCGAGCAGCCGTTCCTGATGGTGATCTCTTACGATGAACCGCACCACCCCTTCACCTGCCCGGTGGAGTATCTGGAGAAGTATCAGGATTTCCGTTATGACCTGGGGCCAAAAGGGCTGGATACGCTGGAGAACAAGCCGGAGCACCACCGCCTGTGGGCTGAGGCGATGCCTTCCCCGGTAGGTGAGGACAATCACTACCATCACCCGCTGTACTTTGCCTGCAACGATTTTGTCGATGATCAGATTGGCCGGGTAGTGAATGCCATGACCCCGGAACAGCGGGCCAACACTTGGGTGATTTATACCTCCGACCATGGCGAAATGATGGGCGCCCACCGCCTGATCAGTAAAGGGGCGGCCATGTATGACGATATTACCCGCATCCCGCTGATCTTCCGCGCGCCGGAAGGTACCGCCGCGCCGCGCCAGGAAGATGCCCCGGTAAGTCATATCGATATTCTGCCTACCATGATGGCCCTGGCGGGTATCGATAAGCCGGAAATCCTGCCTGGTGAAAACATTCTAAAACCTGAGGCCGATCGTGGCGTGATGGTGGAATTTAACCGCTACGAGATCGAACATGACAGCTTCGGCGGCTTTATCCCGGTGCGTTGCTGGGTAACCGATCGTTATAAACTGGTGCTCAACCTGTTTACCAGCGACGAGCTGTACGATCGTCATCAGGACCCGGACGAGCTGTATAACCTGATTGATGACCCGGCTCTTATGGCGGCGCGTAACGGGCTGCATGATGAATTGCTCGATTATATGGACAAAATCCGCGATCCGTTCCGTACTTATCAATGGTCCCTGCGGCCGTGGCGGCCTGATGCACTACCGCGCTGGATGGGAGCTTTCCGCCCGCGTCCGAAGGACGGTTACTCCCCGGTGGTGCGTGATTACGACACCGGTTTGCCAACCCAGGGGGTGAAGGTAGAGGATAAAAAACTGAAGTTTTAGATAGTTAGCGTTTAAAAATGCGTACTGCGCCGCAGCGGTATTTGTAAGGAGACAGAATGAAGATTTCCCGGATTGGCGAAGCCCCGGACTACCGTTTTTCCCTCGCCAATGAACGTACTTTTCTGGCATGGATCCGCACCTCCCTTGGCTTTCTGGCGGCGGGGGTCGGGTTGGATCAACTGGCGCCCAACTTTGCCACTCCGCTTATCCGCGAGCTACTGGCCCTGCTGTTGTGCCTGTTTGCCGGTGGCCTCGCGATTTATGGCTGGCTACGCTGGTTGCGTAACGAAAAGGCCATGCGCCTGAAACAGGATCTGCCTTATACCCGCACCCTGATTGTGATCAGCGGGGCGTTGGCGGCGGTCGCCGTAGTGGTGATGATCCTGGTGGTTTATGCCGGATAGCCGCCGCGCCCGGCGCTTAAGCGATCCCGGCCTTCAGCCGGAGCGCACCTCCCTGGCCTGGTTCCGCACGCTGTTGGGTTACGGGGCGCTGCTGGCCCTTGCCCTACGCCATAACTGGCATCAGGCCAGCCCTTGGTTCTGGATGGTGCTGAGTGTAATTGGCCTGGTGGGCCTTGTCATTTATGGCTATGCCCGGCGGCGCAATGTGATGGACGTGGCATTAAGCGACTATGTTTCCCCCGGGGCGTTACGTGCCAGGTTATTGATAGCCTTGGGGGTATTGGCACTGGCGTTGATCTTTGCATCAGCCCATGTGCGTTGGATAGTGGCGTTTCTCAAGGAGGGGTAATGCAAGGTTGTCATGTGATGGCGAAGCCAGCCAGTTCACGTTGTAATTTGCGCTGTGAATACTGTTTCTATATTGATAAACCCCAGCAGCCCCTCATGGATGATGGCACGCTGGCGCAGTTTGTTCGCCAACACATTGCCGCCCAGCCGGGGGAAACGGTGCAGTTCGCCTGGCAGGGTGGTGAGCCAACCCTGGCGGGGCTGGCTTTCTTTAAGCGGGCGGTGGCGTTACAACATAAATACGCCGCCGGCCGGCGTATTGAAAACACCCTGCAAACCAACGGTACCTTGCTGGACGGCGCCTGGTGTACCTTTTTACGGGAGAATGGCTGGCTGGTGGGGATCTCCATCGACGGCCCGGCGTTGCTACACGACCGTTATCGGGTTTCCAGAAGTGGCAAGCCTACTCACCACCGGGTAGAGGCTGCCATCAAACGGCTACGGGCTTGCGGGGTTGAATTCAATCTGATGGTGGTGGTCAATCGCACCAATTGCCAGCAGCCTCTGGCCTTGTATCAATACCTGGTGGATCTGGGCACCCCCTTCATTCAGTTTATCCCCTTGGTGGAGCGCGACGCCGCTGGCAATCTCACCCCTGAATCCGTGGAAGAAGCGGCGTGGGGTACCTTCCTCAATACGGTGTTTGACCTCTGGGTGCGTCACGATATAGGCCGGGTGTATATCCAGATTTTCGATTCCACTCTCGGCGTATGGTGCGGCCACAATGCCCAAATGTGCGCCTTCAGCAAAACCTGCGGCCATGCCTTTGCCCTGGAAACCAATGGCGATGTTTATCAGTGCGACCATTACGTTTATCCGGAATACCGCATTGGCAACCTGCATCAGGTTTCACTGGCGGAGCTAAATGCCAGCCATACAGTGCGTGATTTTGGTAATCACAAGCGCAGTAGCCTGCATCGGGATTGCCAGCACTGTAATGCCGCCTGGCTGTGTAATGGGGATTGCCCTAAGCACCGGATGGATTCTGGCAAAAGCGCCTTGTGCCGTGGCTACCATCAGTTCTTTACCCACAGCGCCCCCTATATGAAGGTGATGCGCGATCTGATTATGCACCAGCGCTCCCCGGCTGAACTGATGGGGTTATTGCGGAAGTAATTGTTGCGAGAGATCACCAGGGGCGGGCCTCAATGCATATGGGTGCATGATAGATGCCCGTTGCGATCTTATAAGCAGCGGGGCTGTTATATTGATAAATCGTCCCGTTTATTTTTATCAAAAAGCAGCGCTCTTTCTGTTCAACGGTGGCCTGCCGGTCATTGGTGATAAGAAACGGATTTATTTCCCGTTCATTAATAACTGCTTCCGCCTCTGCATCAGTCAGTTTTGCATCCAACATATAGTAGCGATAGGAGAAAGAAGTCATAGCCCCGGCACTTGCTTCAACGATATACAGGGTTGCCAGGTTATTGATTTTAATTTTTTGAATCACGGACTGCCCAAGAGGGTCGAAATTCAAAATTTTATAAACCAAGGTTCCCAACAAAAAAACAGCTATCAACAAACAGCCGCGCCTCTTCAAAAAACGAACCATTTTCACTATCCCTGTTTGTGCTTTTCCATGTGTTACCAACCTATCCCTCTTGAGATAGTCTTGGCAAAGCGGAGAACGGTCAATTAAAGGTTTTCTTCTCAGCTACTGTTTCAGAGTTCTACACTAAACCCGTAAAGCTAATGATTGCCGTCCGTTTTTTGGCAATCCATCGCTACACCTTCATTTAAAAAGCGTGTTAAATACCTGTCTCCCATAACCGCACTTGAGGCGAGGCCGTGAAACCATTACTCCTGACAGTTGCCATGCTTGCAACCAGCGTGTGCTGGGGCGCAGCCCCGGTGGTGGGCGCACCAACCACGCCTGCTGCCAAGGGGCCTAATGCCAGAACATGGGCCGCCAATCTTGGCGTCGGAATGGTAGTGGATTGGGCGCTGACAGACCGTGGCATCCGCGAGTTCGATCCGTTGGCGGTTAAGGATTTCCAACAACGTGGCCTGCACCATGTGCGCATCCGCATCGCGGGGCCAATCACCAGCCAGAAGCTGGTGCACCTGCGCAAAATTGTCGAAGCTTGCGAGCAGTACAACCTGGTGCCGGTGATTGCCTATCAGGCTGAAGAATTCAAAGCCGACCCTACAGCACGAAACCAAGCAAAGCTGGTGGACTGGTGGTTACAGGTGGCGAATTATTTTGCCGATAAATCACCGACCTTGGGTTTTGACATTATTTCCGACCCCGGTGATAAGCTTAGCCGCAACCCGCAGCTATTAAATAAGGTTTACGAGAAAGTGGTCGCCGCTATCCGAAGTGTTAGCCCTATACGGATGATAATGATTGCCCCGGATAACCGCGGTGCGCCAGAAAGCCTGGCCTCATTAAAATGGCCCGCCCAGAGTAATAACCGGGTAATGGCCGAATGGCATATCTTCCCCTATGGGCCGATCAAGAATAACGGCAAATACCCCTGGACCATTGGCACTGCGGCAGAAAAGGCCGCCATCCGTGGGCGCATCTATGCCGCCAATCACTGGCAGCAAAAAACCGGCCATCTGGTGTGGCTAGGGGCCTGGTCAGCGGGGCAAATCGTAAAAAATGCGTCCCTGAAGAACCCCATTGCCTTCGTGACCTTTGTAGCCTGTGAGTTACAAAAGAATCACCTGCCTTATGCCATCAACCCCAGCACTCAATTTTACGATGGGGAAGAGGGGGCATGGCGGCCAAGTATGGCACCGTTGTTGGATGCGATGATAAAGCCAGATTGTGCCAGCCTTAAAACCAACAAGCCTGCCGGGAAGGCAGGCCATGAGACGGCAGTTAAATCGTCTGCTGGTGCGGCTGATCCCGGTAACGATGCGCCAGCGGCAGCCAACAAAACACCATTAACAGCCCCATAAGGGTCATCAGCATCCCGATACTGTTTTGCCCGGTTTGCGGCAGTAGGGCGGAGAACCAGGCCAGCGTACCCGAACCAATATTTTGCAGCCCGCCAATCAAGGCCCCGGCAGTACCGGCCAGGAACGGGAAAGGTTCCATCGCCCCGCTAGTGGCCAGAGGGAACAACATACCTGCGCCGAAGAAGAACAGAGCCGCCGGGATTAATAGCGTCCAGATATTCATCACGCCCATCCATCCCGGAACCCACATTAACACCCCTGCCAGCAGGCAGCTGCCCACCGCTTGCCACATCATGCTGGCAAAGCGTTTGACAGGCCGGCCCGCATACCATGCCCCGAAGAATGCGGCCGGGATAGGCAAAATAAATAGAATACTCACCACCATACTGTGTAGGCCGAGGGCCGCGCCTAGCAACACCCCTGAACTGGCCTCAAACACGGCTACGCCCGCTAGCCCACCAATCAGCATCAGCAGGTTGCAAATAAATACCCGGCTACTGAACAGCAATGTGTAGCTGGCAATAAGCTTTGGCCGTTCCGCCTGGATTGGCCGGGTTTCTGGCATCCAGCGCACCATGCACCAGGTTACGCTGGCACACAGCACCAACAAGAAACCGAAACAGGCGCGCCAGTTGATAAAGGTTTCCAACACGCCGCCAATCACCGGGGCCAGCAGGGGGCTAACCAAAATCCCCATATTCAGCACGCTGTTGGCTTTACGCAGCGGGTCCCCATGGTAGAGATCCCGTGGCATGGTGCGGGCCATCACGCCCGCCACGCCAGTCCCCATCCCTTGTAGGGCGCTGGCGGCAATCAGCACCGGCAGATGGGTTGCAAATAGGGCGCTAGTGGTCGCTACCAGAAAGATGCTCATTCCCGCCAGGATCACCGGACGGCGGCCAATACGATCGGAAATCGGGCCGTAGATCAGTTGAGATGCCCCATAGGTTAGCAGGTAGGCAGCCATCACGGACTGCACCGCGCCCTCACGCACGCCGAGGTCCTGTGCCATCGCCGCCAGGGCTGGGATGTAGATGGTTTGCGCCATTTGCCCAACGGCAATCAGCACAATAAGCATCAGCATGACATGCTTATGAGTCAGATTTTTCATCTTTTAGGTAGCTTAAGTGTGGTATTAAAACCAGTTATCTAGTTCATAAAACTGGTGAGAATAAATTGTCGAGAGGAATCTACCACATTAATCCGTAAATACCAGATGATTATGCGATTTGATATCTTTTTGAGGTGTGTTTATTTAGCGCCGGGGTTGGCAATTAAAATTGCCAAAGTAAGCTATAGGCCTGCTGCGACTGAGGCCAGAAAAACCGCGTAAGACGGTGACCAAGTCTTGCTCGTTTTTAGCCCTGCCAGCACTGTTGTCAGGTGTCTAATCCCTTATGCTGATCGTTCAACTTAGGGAGCACAGTGAAAACATTGCGGGTAACAATTCAGGAGCAAAACCGAGTTTTCCAACACGGATCAATATTATTAATAGTGGGTTGTTGCCAGCGGTTTAAAAATAATCAATTAAGTTATAAAAATAAACCTAGAGAT
>CBIFWW010000063.1:0-18498 GCA_966186435.1 uncultured Enterobacteriaceae bacterium | reverse complement strand
CTGTGGCTGCCGGAAGGCGGTGAACTGCTGACCGAAAGCTACGTCAACCTGATCCCCACCATGCAAGGCGGCACCCACGTTAACGGCCTGCGCCAGGGGCTGCTGGACGGTATTCGAGAATTTTGTGAATTCCGTAACTTACTGCCGCGCGGGGTAAAACTGTCTGCCGATGATATCTGGGAGCGCTGTACCTACGTGCTCTCGGTAAAAATGCAGGACCCGCAGTTTGCCGGGCAAACTAAAGAGCGCCTCTCTTCTCGTCAGTGCGCGGCTTTTGTCTCCGCCATTGTGAAAGATGCCTTTAGCCTGTGGCTTAACCAGAACGTGCAGGCCGCAGAACAGCTGGCGGAACTGGCGATTGCCAGCGCCCAGCGGCGTCTGCGTGCAGCCAAGAAAGTAGTGCGTAAGAAGCTCACCAGCGGCCCGGCGTTGCCTGGTAAGCTGGCGGACTGTACAGCTCAGGATCTTAACCGTACCGAGCTGTTCCTGGTGGAAGGGGACTCGGCAGGTGGTTCCGCTAAACAGGCCCGTGACCGTGAATACCAGGCCATCATGCCGCTGAAGGGTAAGATCCTTAACACCTGGGAAGTTTCTTCTGACGAGGTATTAGCCTCCCAGGAAGTGCACGATATCTCGGTGGCTATCGGTATCGATCCGGACAGCGATGATCTCTCCCAGCTGCGCTACGGCAAAATCTGTATCCTCGCGGATGCGGATTCCGACGGTCTACATATCGCCACGCTGCTGTGTGCGCTGTTTGTCCGTCACTTCAAAGCCCTGGTCAAAGGCGGCCACGTGTATGTGGCGATGCCACCGTTGTACCGCATCGACCTCGGTAAAGAGGTGTGGTACGCCTTGGATGAAGAAGAGAAAGCCGGTGTGCTGGAGCAGCTGAAGCGTAAGAAAGGCAAACCTAACGTGCAGCGCTTTAAAGGGCTAGGCGAGATGAACCCACCGCAGTTGCGGGAAACTACTCTAGATCCTAACACTCGCCGTCTGGTACAGCTCACCATCAGCGATGAAGATGATGCACGTACATTGGCAATTATGGATATGCTGTTGGCCAAGAAGCGTTCCGAAGACCGCCGTAACTGGTTGCAGGAAAAAGGCGATATGGCCGATATCGAAGCCTGATAGCCTGAATCCAGATACAAAAAAGCCCGGTTTTATAAAACCGGGCTTTTTAATGGTTGCCATCCGGGGATGGCCGCCTGAATTATGCGTCTTCCAGAATACGGATATGGCGGTCGAGAATGTCTTCTTTGGTGGCTTCAGCAAAGGCCTGCATGTGCGGGGTTTGCAGATGCGCTTCCAGATGGGCCAGACTTTCCCATTTCTCCAGCATGATTACGGAATCCGGCGCGGTGGCCTGGAAGGACACGTTAGCATTGTTATCAACCAGCGGCGCATAGCCGTGGCAACCGGCTTCAGCCAGTACAACCGGAACGATTTTCTTGAACTGCTCAACCACGGCCTGGCGATGATGTGCACCTGGGCGGGTACGAATTTCAGCAATAACAGTCAGCATAACTCACTCCTTTAATGACAGGCGTACAGTTAAGCAAAAACTGTAGCCAGATGTTTGCGATATTCTGCCACATAATGCGGAACGTCAGTCATTTTGATAACGTCATTGGCGATATAAGTCGGCAGGGCATCCATCCCCAGGAACTGGTTAGCTTTATGGAATGCCATGTACAGGCCATCAACACCCACGCCGTGGAAGAATTGCTCTTTATCGGTAAAGGCTTCCATTGGGGCATTCCAGGTTAAGGAAAGCATATAGGTTTTGCCCTGGATCAGGCCGCCGGAACCGTATTTCTTAGAAGCGTCTGAGCGGGTGCGGCCATCGCTGGCATACAGGGAGCCGTGGCCTTCGGTGAAGACATCGTCGATATATTTTTTAACGGTCCACGGTGCGCCCATCCACCAACCCGGCATCTGCCAAATCACGGTATCTGCCCACAGGAAATGTTGTACTTCTTGTTTAATATCGTAGTCGCTATCGGCGCGGACAACTTTAACGTCGTGGCCGGCATCGCGCAGGAAACCTTCGGCAACCTCGGTCAAAGTGTCATTTAACTGACCGTTAGAGTGGGCGAATTTCTTAGCGCCGTTTACAATCAGGATATTGCTCATTACTTGGCCTCGGTTCGTGATGTTTGTCACATATTCTAACGAAGGTGGCCGGGGTGATTAACGATCAAAATCAACAAAGACTTTTGCCCAGGTAGCAATAATCAACCTCGCTGTGACTCATTGGGCCAGATAGGGTACTATCTGCGGCAATATTGCCGTCACGCTAAGACGGCCCGTAAAGGCCTGTTCACAGGCTAAAAGTTTGAGGATCAATGCTTAATGAGCGATTTGACTCATGACGGTGCAGAGCGCCAGGCGCTGCACGAATTTACCGAAAACGCCTACCTGAATTACTCGATGTACGTGATCATGGACCGTGCGCTGCCCTTTATCGGGGACGGCCTGAAGCCGGTTCAACGCCGTATCGTCTATGCCATGTCCGAACTGGGGCTGAGTGCCAGCGCCAAGTTTAAAAAATCCGCCCGTACCGTGGGTGATGTGCTGGGTAAATACCATCCCCATGGCGATAGCGCCTGTTATGAAGCTATGGTGCTGATGGCCCAGCCTTTCTCCTACCGTTACCCGCTGGTGGACGGCCAGGGGAACTGGGGGGCGCCGGATGATCCCAAGTCCTTTGCGGCCATGCGTTACACCGAATCCCGTCTGTCTAAGTATGCCGATGTGCTGCTGAGCGAGCTGGGCCAGGGTACCGTAGATTATATTCCTAACTTCGATGGCACCTTGCAGGAGCCGAAAACTCTGCCAGCCCGTCTGCCCAATATTCTGCTGAATGGCACCACTGGGATTGCGGTGGGTATGGCTACGGATATCCCGCCACACAACCTGCGGGAAGTGGCCCAGGCAGCCATCAAACTGATTGAGGAGCCAAAAACCACCCTCGACCACCTGCTGGATATCGTTCACGGCCCTGACTACCCGACGGAAGCGGAGATTATTACTTCCCGGGATGATATCCGTAAGATTTACCAGCATGGCCGTGGCTCGGTGCGGATGCGCGCCGTATGGAAAAAAGAAGACGGTGCCGTGGTGATCACCGCGCTGCCTCATCAGGTTTCCGGCGCCCGGGTATTGGAGCAAATCGCCAACCAGATGCGGGCTAAAAAGCTGCCGATGGTGGATGACCTGCGCGATGAGTCAGATCACGAAAACCTCACCCGTCTGGTGATTGTGCCGCGCTCCAACCGCGTGGACATGGAACCGGTGATGAACCACCTGTTCGCTACCACCGATCTGGAGAAAAGCTATCGCGTTAATCTCAACATGATTGGCCTTGATGGCCGCCCGTCGGTAAAAAACCTGCTGGAAATCATGACCGAGTGGCTGGCTTATCGCCGTGATACGGTACGCCGCCGTTTGAATTATCGCCTTGAGAAAGTACTTAAGCGCCTGCATATTCTCGACGGCTTACTGACGGCGTTCCTCAATATTGATGAAGTCATCCATATCATCCGCAGTGAAGATGAGCCAAAACCGGTGCTGATAGCGCGCTTTGCGCTGTCAGAAACCCAGGCCGAAGCCATCCTTGAGCTGAAATTGCGCCATTTGGCCAAACTCGAAGAGATGAAAATCCGCGGTGAGCAAAGCGATCTGGAAAAAGAGCGCGACACCTTGCAGGGCATCCTGGCTTCCGAGCGCAAGATGAACACCATGCTGAAGAAAGAGATCCAGGCTGATGCTGAGGCCTTTGGCGATGACCGCCGCTCCCCATTGCAGGAGCGTGAAGAAGCCAAAGCCATGAGCGAGCACGACATGCTACCTTCTGAGCCAGTGACTATCGTGCTGTCGCAAATGGGTTGGGTACGCAGTGCCAAAGGCCATGATATTGATGCCGAAGGGCTAAGCTATAAAGCCGGGGATAGCTTCCTGGCCGCAGCCCGGGGTAAGAGCAACCAGCCGGTGGTGTTTGTGGATTCCACTGGCCGTAGCTACGCCATTGACCCGATCACGCTGCCGTCGGCCCGTGGGCAAGGTGAACCGGTGATCGGCAAGCTGACCCTGCCGCCGGGTGCGGTGGTTGAACATCTGCTGATGGCCCAGGACGATCAGAAACTGCTAATGGCCTCCGATGCCGGTTATGGCTTCGTCTGTACCTTCAACGATTTAGTAGCCCGTAACCGCGCCGGTAAAGCGATGATCACTCTGCCGGAAAATGCCACCGTGCTGGCGCCGTTGGAAATCACCAATGAGGATGACATGCTGCTGGCGATTTCCGCTGCTGGCCGGATGCTGATGTTCCCGGTGAGCGATCTGCCGCAGCTGTCGAAAGGGAAGGGTAACAAGATTATCTCCATTCCAGCGGCTGAAGCGGCAAATGGCGACGATAAGCTGGCGCACCTTTACGTACTGCCGCCGCAGAGTGCGCTAACCATCCACGTGGGTAAACGTAAACTGAAGCTGCGCCCTGAAGAGCTGCAAAAAGTCCGTGCTGAACGGGGCCGTCGCGGCACCTTGATGCGTGGCCTGCAAAAGATCGACCGGGTGGAAATTGATGCTCCCAAGCGCCAAAGCCTGGGCGATAGTGAAGAGTGATTGATATGGCGCGTGCACGCGCGCCGTAAATCCTACAGTTTTTTTCCTGAGCGCCATTGTGTAACGCCGATTTGCGCATAACAATAGCGGTTCAGGAACCTCCATTATTACAAGCTATTAGCAGTCACATCCCATAAGCTTTCAGGTTAGCGACGGATGTGCCTCCAGAGGTTGTTATGTTAGCGATTGTTCGTTTTATTCTCGTTGTTATTTACTGCATTCTGGTCTGTATTTGTGGGTCTATCTGGTGCCTGTTCAGCCCACGTAACCCGCGCCATGTCTCCACCTTCGGGCGCATGTTTGGCCGTATGGCCCCGCTGTTTGGCCTTAAGGTTGAGCTACGTTATCCGCAGGGTTACCAGGACTTTGGTAATGCGATTTACATTGCCAACCACCAAAATAACTATGACATGGTGACGGCCTCTAACATCGTATTACCCCCCACGGTGACGGTGGGTAAAAAGAGCCTGCTGTGGATCCCACTGTTCGGCCAGCTGTATTGGTTGACCGGCAACCTGTTGATTGACCGTAATAACCGTACCAAGGCCCATAGCACCATTGCTGAGGTGGTGAGCCACTTCAAAAAGAAACGAATCTCTATTTGGATGTTCCCGGAAGGCACCCGTAGCCGTGGCCGTGGCCTACTGCCCTTTAAAACCGGGGCGTTTCACGCTGCCCTTGCCGCCGGGGTGCCGATTATTCCAGTGTGTGTCTCTAATACCAGCAACAAAATCAAACTCAACCGTTGGAACAACGGCTTGGTGATTGTTGAGATGCTGCCGCCGGTAGACACCAGTCAATGGGGTAAAGATCAGGTGCGTAAGTTAGCCACCCATTGCCGTAATATCATGGAAGAGAAAATCAGCCAGCTGGATAGCGAAGTGGCCGAGCGTGAAGCCGCCGGTCAAGTAACCAATAAGCCTGTAAATTAACCCGCCTGGCGGGAGATTCTTTCTTTTAATGGCGGGCACTGCCCGCCTTATTGCAGTATTACACGGAGCAATTATGTCATTCAGTCGGCGTCAGTTTATTCAGGCATCGGGGGTTGCGCTTTGCGCAGGTGCATTGCCACTGAGGGCCAACGCCGCGGGCAGTCAACAGCCGCTGCCGGTACCACCGCTGCTGGAATCCCGCCGGGGTCAGCCATTGTTCCTAACCATGCAACGGGCTCATTGGTCGTTTAACGGCGGGCCAAAAGCACAGGTATGGGGAGTTAACGGCCGCTATATGGGGCCGACCATCCGGGTGTGGAGCGGCGATGACGTGAAGATGATTTACAGCAATCGTCTTCAGGAAAACGTGGCGATGACCATTGCTGGCCTGCAAGTGCCCGGCCCACTGATTGGTGGCGCGGCGCGAATGATGACCCCGAACGCCGACTGGGCGCCGGTGCTGCCCATCCGCCAATCGGCGGCTACCCTGTGGTATCACGCCAATACCCCTAACCGCACCGCGCGCCAGGTTTACATGGGGCTGGCAGGGATGTGGCTGGTGGAAGACGCAGTGAGTAAATCACTGCCAGTACCAAACCACTACGGGGTGGATGACTTCCCGGTCATCATTCAGGACAAGCGCCTGGATAACTTTGGCGCACCGGAATATAACGAGCCGGGCAGCGGTGGCTTCGTTGGAGATACCCTATTAGTTAACGGCGTTCAAGGCCCCTATGTGGAGGTTTCCCGTGGTTGGGTACGCCTGCGTCTGTTGAATGCTTCCAATGCTCGCCGCTATCAACTACAAATGAGCGATGGCCGTAAAATCCACGTGATCAGCGGCGATCAGGGCTTCCTGCCAGCGCCGGTATCGGTATCCCAGCTGTCGCTGGCACCGGGTGAACGCCGGGAAATCCTGGTAGATATGACCAATGGCGATGAAGTGTCGATCACCTGTGGCGAAGCGGCCAGCATCATGGATCGCCTGCGCGGGTTCTTCGAGCCTTCCAGCATTCTGGTATCAACCTTGGTGTTGACCCTGCGCCCAACCGGGCTGCTGCCGTTGGTGACTGACGCGTTGCCAACCCGTCTGCTGCCCGATGAGATCCTCACGCAGGCCGCCAGCCGGGAGCGTGATCTCACCCTGAATGACGATCCAGGTATCAACGGCCAACTGTGGGATATGAAACGCATTGATGTACGTACTCAGCAAGGGAGCTGGGAGCGCTGGCGCATTCGGGCGGATACCCCGCAATCCTTCCATATGGAAGGGGTGCAGTTCCTGGTGCGCAGCGTTAACGGCGCAGCGCCATTCCCGGAGGATCGCGGTTGGAAGGATACTGTCTGGGTGGATGGTCAAGTGGAGTTACTGGTTTACTTTGGTCAGCCTTCCTGGGATCACTTCCCGTTCTTGTACAGCAGCCAGACCCTGGAGATGGCCGACCGTGGCTCCATCGGGCAAGTGGTGGTGAACCCCGCTCCATAAAACAAAACCCGGCGGTTGCCGTCATGTTAGTCAGTTAAGCTTTTGGAGGTAGCCGTAACGCCTAGCGTTACGGCAGCACAAAACGCGCCGGAATACTTAGTATTCCGTTCATTATCTTAGTTATTTCTCCAAATTCTATTGCAAGAAGTATGCGCAGTTGGGCTGTCAGGTAGAGGCTTGTCTGCTTGTACCTGTCATAAAAAAATCCGCAATCCCTGTGGGATTACGGATTTTTGCACAACCATCGGGCCGGCCAACCGATCTTTAACTGATCGCCATTAGGCGTGATGGCCGGGGTTTATCTGTTACTTCTTATCTTTAAAAGCAACCGGCGTATTGCGGTATGCCTTCAGCTTATTACGAACCCAGCCGCTGGTGTCGCCCACGGCGCTGACTACGCCAGTGGTGGCCCCGCCGCCAAGCTGCACGTGGAAGATACCCATAGCAGGGAAGTCCACATAGCGCGGTTCGGTGATATCCCAGGTGGTGCGGCCAAACAGCGCCCGCGGTGAACCGGTCATCATGTCTTCGAAGGACGGGTTGAAAGCCATATCCAGCAGTTTCGGGTTAATGGCATTCACATCTGAACCCACTTCCGGGTGGCCCAGAATGTAGCTACCGCCGCTGCCCCAGTGCTGATCGTTGAAATCATCCGCTACGGCATCAGCCTCTGTTGCCAAATGGCTGGCCGGGAACTGCCACGGCAGTACTGGCATACGCAGATGGCGGCTTACCGCAGCACAGAAATCGAAAGTGCGATCCCACTCGTAAGGGGAGTAGCAGTAACCGTTAGCCCAGGAGCGGATAGTGAAGTCATCAGCTTCGTAACGGTCGACGGCCATAAAATCAGCCCCTTTTGCCACGCAGGCCTGCCCATTATTGTTCCATGGGATCTCATCAAATACACCCACCAGCAGGGCATATTCCGCCGTCTTCTGGCCCGCCAGTGCAGGGGTGTAGTTCATCCGTTCCATCTGTTGAGTTGCCGGATTGAACGCGGTTTCATATTCGAAATCGCTGTACACCCACTGTGAGCCGCCTACGCCCCACAGGTTAACCTGCCAGCCCAGCACCACGTCAGGTGCCACGGCGCGAACCAGCCAGTTCACACCCATGATGTAGCCTTTCAGAGTGTCAGTGATGGCAGCCGGAACCTCGATGTCGATATTGTGGTGCGCCAGGGCTTCTGCCAACGGTTGACGCACTGGAATAGCGTGGGTTGGCAGCAGGCCGGTTTTCTGGCATTCGCCCAGGTAATCCGGGTTGACGATAAAGCCAGCCGGCACCGGGTGTTGCTCATCCTTCATCCCCTGAGCCATTTGCAGCGCCTGGATAAAGTTGGCGAAGCTGTACATGTGGCGTTCAGGATCTTTAATGATGTTTAACACGTCACCCAGGGACAGGTTACAGGTGTAGGAAACCATCATTGGCAGGACAGACTCACCACCCAGCTTGGCCGATACATCACGGGCCATATTAATCACTTGCAGGGTAGGTTCTTTGGCCGGATCAAGGAAGTCACCGGCATCGCCCATGCCGTCATCCCCGGAGTATTTGAAAATCGAGGAGATGCGCGCTGTGGCAAAGTCATCGACGTTAGTAGGGGACATGTTGGCGCAACCGCCAAAGGTCAGGAATTCCGGGAAGCCTTTCACCCGCAGATCAGCACCGGTAACAATGGAGACGTCCAGACGCGCCGCCTGGCCCTGGGTTACAACCAGTTGCGGTGCGGATTCTACGTAGTGCAGGGTGGCATCTTCAATAAAGGTTTGAGCCGCCACGCTATAGTGACCTGGTACAATGGCATCACGGGATTGCACACTGCCGTTCTGTGCCACGATACCATCGAAACGGTAGTTACGCGGCGCGGTGACACTTTCTTCTGTGATGCGCAGAGAAATCTTCTTACCCGGTACCGCATTTTCAGCCGCCACCTGAATGGTGAGTGGTTGGGCGCCGGTAACGTCTTCCATCATCATCTTCACCTGGCCACTTACCAGGACTGCACGATGCAAAGTGCCGTCCAGCAGACCGTCCATCGCAGGGAAGTCGTAATGGCGGTTGTTTAGGCGCAGTGCTGGAATATACAAGCGGAACTTACCAGAGACTGGCAGCCCTTCAAGGCGCTTTTCCTCGCCGCTACGCATAATGAAACGTAACTTTTCGATATTGTTTTCAAAATAGTACACCTCCAGATCTTCCCCTTCCAAATCGGCGAATTCGCTGAAATCAAGGTTTAAATCCAGTGTTGTGCTGGCTTCAACAGCGCCAAAGCCGATGTGCAGAGAAGAAGTGCTCCCCTGTTTAATTTCAATTTGGCTCAGGCTAACCAGGGTGTTTGCCCGGCGGGTGGCATCGGCATTTACCAGCGCGTTCGCGCTCACCTGATAAACCCCAAACGGCAGTTCAAAGGCTTGAACCTTGCCGCATACCACGTCCATACGGTGGCTGTTTTCACCGTGGGTAAGCACCAGTTCCAGGCTGGCGTCTGCCAGTTGTGCCGGGGCAGCATCACAGGCGACGGAAAGGCTACCTTTAATATTTGGCATCTCATCGGCTGCGGCAACAAAAGTCCCGGCAAAGCTCGACCATTCTGGCGCGGTATCGGAAGATTTGTTTAGGCCCAGATGAACTTTTTCAATATTGCTACCGATGATTTCGCCATTCGGTGCGGTGATCACCACCAGCGTGTCAAACTCGCCGCCACCCACTTCGGTAGCTTCAACCATAATGTCAAAGTTGATCCATGAGCGGCATTCAATGGAAACGTCGCCTGCGGTCATTTTGCCCGGACCAGTGAAGACCAGCATCATACGGTCCTGGATATCAGGAATATTGCCGGATTGAGTTTTAAAGTCGCTTAATTCTGCAGTGGGGTACCAGTCATTATCAGTAATGGCCAGTGTGAAATCGAGTTGCATGGCTATTCTCCAGGTAAGGTGCCAAACGCGTTATTGCGTTCCGATAACCTACCGCCTTCTGTTAGCCACACCTTCATCACGAAATCCCGCAGAATATCAGCGCTATAAAATGAGCTTTTCTGAGAGGAATGATGTTTATCACCGGAGATAAAAATAGATCGGGGTCACATTGTTACATTCACAATCATTACTCTAAGGCTAACGATTGCCCGGGGTGCTTAATTGATGTACCGCCGGTCAAATAGCAGACTAGGACTATGCGAAGCGAATCAAAATGGTTTGCTGATTCAGGAGGTTGATAATGAATGCTGGACTGACTCCGCCACGGGCCTGGAATACCCGCCGTACGGAAAAACAGCGTCGCCTGGCTTCCCTTCAGGTAGAGGGTAAGGTTATCCCAACTGGGGACCTGGTGGGCGCGCTAGAAAAACTGTTAGCCCCCGGTGATCGGGTAGTACTGGAAGGTAATAACCAGAAACAGGCTGATTTCCTCTCACGCTCTCTGGCTGAAGTTAACCCTACTAAAGTACATGACCTGCACATGATCATGCCAAGCGTAGGCCGTAGCGAACACCTCGATATTTTTGAAAAGGGCATCGCCCGTAAGCTCGATTTCTCCTTCTCTGGCACTCAGAGCCTGCGTATCTCCCAACTTTTGGAAGATGGTCTGTTAGAAATCGGCGCAATCCATACCTACATCGAGCTTTACTCCCGCCTGTACGTGGATTTGGCACCCAACGTGGCGCTGATTGCCGGTTTTAAAGCCGACCGTAAAGGCAACCTTTATACCGGGGCCAGCACCGAGGATACCCCGGCACTAGTGGAAGCCGCCGCCTTCCATGACGGTATTGTTATCGCCCAGGTCAATGAACTGGTGGATGATGAAACCGACCTGCCGCGCGTGGATATCCCCGGCTCGTGGATTGATTATGTGGTGGTGGCGGATAAGCCGTTCTTTATCGAACCATTGTTCACCCGTGACCCGCGCCTAATCAAACAGGAACATATCCTGATGGCGATGATGGCCATTAAAGGCATCTACGCCGAACACCAGGTGCAGTCCCTCAACCACGGGATTGGCTTTAACACCGCCGCTATTGAACTGCTGCTGCCAACCTACGGTGAACGCCTGGGGCTGAAAGGCAAAATCTGTAAACACTGGACGTTAAACCCGCATCCGACGTTGATCCCTGCCATTGAAAGCGGCTGGGTTGAAAGCGTGCACTGTTTCGGGGGGGAACTGGGGATGGAAGAGTACATCCGCGCCCGTCCTGATGTGTTCTTTACCGGCTCTGATGGCTCGATGCGCTCCAACCGCGCCATGTGCCAGCTTGCCGGGCAGTATGCGGTCGATATGTTTATTGGCTCCACCTTGCAGGTGGATGGCTATGCCAACTCCTCTACCGTCACCCGTGGCCGTTTATCTGGCTTCGGTGGTGCACCCAATATGGGCCACGATCCTCATGGCCGCCGTCACGCCACGCCAGCCTGGCTGAATATGAAAACCGATACCGATCCTATGGTACGCGGTAAAAAGCTGGTGGTGCAGATGGTGGAAACCTTCCAGGCGGGCGTGAAACCCACCTTCGTGGAAAAACTTGATGCGATTGATGTGGCCCAGTCCTCCGGGATGCCGCTGGCACCAGTCATGATTTATGGCGATGACGTTACCCACGTGCTCACCGAAGAAGGGATTGCGTATCTCTACCGGGCGGAGAGCCTGGAAGAGCGCCGTGCCATGGTTGCTGCGGTTGCCGGGATCACTGATATCGGCCTGGGTGTGACTGCCCAACGGGTGGCTGAATTGCGCTCCAGCGGCAAAGTGGTTTACCCGGAAGATATGGGCATCCGCCGCAGTGACGCCAGCCGTTCCCTGCTGGCCGCCGGCAGCGTGGCCGATCTGGTGGAATGGTCCGGTGGTTTATACAACCCCCCTGCTAAATTCCGGAGCTGGTAATGAAACTGCTGTCACCGAACCAGGCTGAGGCTGAGGCCCGTTGGTTGGCCGTTGTCGCCACCCAATGCCTTATCGACGAAGTGCGATTAAGCCCAAAGCCAGGGTTGGTGGACAGCCGGGGGAATGGCGCTCACCACGACCTGTCTCTGGCCCTGATGGAGCGCTCCGCCCATAGCCTGACCTCAACCTTCTACGCTCTGGCCCAACACAGCTGGCAACGCCCGGCGGATATAGCACTACGGGAGACCGTAGGCCGTTTGGGCCGCGAAGGGGAGCAGCAAATGATGCTCGCCACCCAGGGTGTGAATACCCACCGGGGAGCCATCTGGGCGATGGGGCTGCTGGTTAGCGCCGTCGCCATGCACAGCGGGGCCGCCGCGCCATTAGCCATCAGCCATACGGCGGCAGCGCTGGCGAAACTGCCCGATCGGGCCGCTCCAAAGCTATTCAGTAAAGGGTTGAAGGCCAGCCGTCGTTGGCAGGTGCCCGGTGCACGGGAAGAGGCGCAGCAAGGGTTCCCTCATATTTTTGACCTGGCCCTCCCACAGCTGTGGCGCAGCCGCCTGCACGGCGCGGATGAAACCCAGGCCCGGCTGGATGCGTTAATGGCGGTGATGACCAGCCTTAGCGATACCTGCGTACTTTCTCGGGCCGGAATGGCGGGCCTGGAAGCCATGCAGGCGGGGGCCGCTGCGGTGCTCGCCGCCGGAGGCAGTAGCCGCCCGGCAGGCTGGCAGGCATTGGCCCGATTGGATCGCCAGATGCTGGCGCTGAATGCTTCGCCAGGCGGGGCCGCGGATTTGCTGGCCGCCACGCTGTTTGTTGACCGGGTTTGCAGCCACGGGTCTCACTAATTTTTAAGAGGATGTTATGGAACACATTACATTGTCATTCCCTGCCACCCGCACACTGCGCGGTAAGGCCCTGGCAGGGGTGGTCGGTTCCGGTGATATGGAAGTGCTGTATACCGCGAACGAAGGGCAAACCCTCACCATCGATATCACCACCTCCGTGGATAACAGCCGCGCCCGTTGGGACGCTTTGATTGCCCGGCTGGCGCTGATTAACGGCTTGCCTGCTGGCCAACTGGTTATTCATGATTTTGGTGCCACCCCGGGCGTGGCCCGGATCCGTATCGAACAGGTTTTTGAAGAGGTGAGCCATGCGTAACGATCCAAGTTTCATCGAATTACGCGCCCGCAACCGCGCCCATGCCTTGCTGGACGAAGGCAGCTATCGCGAGCTACTGGATCCGTTTGAAGGGATCATGTCCCCGTGGCTACCCAAGCAGGGTGTGGTGCCACAGTCTGACGACGGCATGGTGGTCGCCAAAGGCACCATCAACGGCCAACCGGCAGTCGTGGTCGCCATCGAAGGCACCTTCCAGGGCGGCAGTATGGGCGAGGTATCTGGTGCCAAAATGGCCGCTGCCCTGGAGCTGGCGGCAGAAGATAACCGCAACGGTATCCCTACTCAGGCTGTGTTATGCCTGGAAACCGGTGGGGTACGTCTGCAAGAAGCTAACCTCGGCCTGGCGGCCATTGCTGATATCCATGCCGCCATTGTCGATCTGCGCCGTTACACCCCGGTGGTGGGGATTGTCACTGGCACCGTGGGTTGTTTCGGCGGGATGTCGATTGCCGCCGCGCTGTGCAGCTACCTGATTGTCACCCGTGAAGCCCGTCTTGGGCTGAATGGCCCACAGGTTATCGAGCAGGAGGCCGGGATCGAAGAGTATGACTCCCGTGACCGTCCGTTTATCTGGAGTATGACCGGCGGTGAAGTGCGTTATCAAAGCGGGCTGGTGGATGCGTTGGTGGGTGACGGCATCTTGGCGGTGAAAACCGCCATGAATCAGGCCATCGCCAAAGGGGTTCCTGCCCAACATCGTAGCGATAACTATGCCGACTATCTGGCGCGCCTGAGCCAATTTGATACTCGCCAACAGGCCGATAGCCAACAGATCAAACAGCTTTTTGCCCGGGAGGATAAGTAATGAGCCAGTCCTTAAACCGTGGAGCCTTGTGGCTAAACACCCTGGCCCCCAATGCCACATTGATGGAGGGGCTGTGCCCTTCAGTTCAGGTGGCGGATGCACAGTCAATGGGTGAAGCGGTGCGCTTCATTGCCGTGGTGCCGGATGCCAACAACCATTATCCCCGCGCCGCCGGGGGGGAAGTGGGCCTGCTGGAAGGCTGGACCCTGGCGAAAGTGGTCAATCAAACCATTGACGCTGATGCGCAAAGCCCGGTGAAACGCCCGATTGTGGCGGTGATTGATGTCCCAAGCCAGGCCTATGGTCGTCGCGAAGAAGCCTTCGGTATTCATCAGGCTTTGGCCGGTGCTGCCGGGGCTTATGCCAAAGCCCGTCTGGCCGGTCACCCGGTGATTGGGTTAATCGTGGGTAAGGCGATGTCCGGGGCATTTTTGGCCCACGGCTATCAGGCCAATCGGTTGATTGCCATTAATGACAGCGGTGTGATGGTTCACGCCATGGGGAAAGAGTCTGCGGCCCGTATTACGCTGCGCACCGTGGAGGCGCTGGAAAAACTGGCCGCTACTATTCCGCCAATGGCCTATGACATCAGCAGCTACGCCACCCTGGGGCTACTGGATTCACTGTTGAATCTCAGTAACCCAGATGCTCCCTCTCAAAGCGATGTGGATCAGGTAACCCGTGCGGTGCAAGACGCTATTGTTGACGCCCGCCGTGACCCAAGCCTGGCCTGCCGTTTGGGGGCTGAAAACCGCCGTAGTTCGGCGCTGGTGCGTGAGCGAATGCGCGCCGCCTGGTAATACCCGTTAGTAAAAAAAGACCTGCCGAAGCAGTGGTAATGGGTGCCGAAAGGTACCCGTTTCAAGCCACTGCTTTTGAGAATAAAAATACATTGCGCCAGTAGTTTTTACTTTTCTTGATCCCAAGGTGATTTATGACTTACGTGATTGTTCATGCCCTCGCGCCCATTTTTGTCATCATGCTGCTCGGCTTTTGGGCTGGCAAAGCCAAAATGGTCGATAACCAGAACGTGTCCTTACTGAATATTTTCGTGATGGACTTTGCCTTACCTGCGACGTTGTTTAGCGCCACGGTACAAACCCCCTGGGCCGGTATTGTTGCTCAATCTCCGCTGGTGATAGTGCTGACTGGCGCCATGTGGGTGACCTATGCGGCAGTGTATTTGACCGCCACGAAAGTCTTTAAAAAATCCCCGCAGGATGCGGCGGTGCTGACTCTGACCGTGGCGCTGCCAAACTACGCCGCCCTGGGCCTGCCGATCCTGGGTAGCGTGTTAGGGGAAGGGGCTTCAACTTCCCTCTCCGTGGCGGTATCTATTGCCTGTGGCTCCGTATTAATGACGCCGTTCTGCCTGTTGATCCTGGAGCGTGAAAAAGCCCGCATGGCCGGTGAAAACAGCGGTTCCACCCTTGCTATGCTGCCGGTATTGATGTGGCGTTCACTGAAAAAACCGATCGTGCTAGGGCCATTGCTGGGGGTTATCCTCTCGGCGATTGGCATCAAAATGCCGGATCTGCTGCTTTCCGCTATCAAGCCATTGGGCTTGTCAGCAACTGCCGCCGCGCTGTTCCTGACTGGGGTGATCCTCTCTGCCCGTAAGCTGAAAATTAACACTGTCGTGATTAGCTCTACGCTGGCAACGTTGTTGATTCAGCCGTTTATTGCCTGGGGCTTTGTGATGCTGCTTGGCTTGCACGGCTCTGTGGCAATCACCGCCATTCTGATGATTGCTTTGTCCGCCGGTTTCTTCGGGGTGGTATTTGGCAACCGCTTTGGGGTGCAATCCCCGGATGCAGAAGCGGTACTGCTGTTAAGCTCGGTTCTGTGTATCCTTTCACTGCCGCTGTTTATTAGCTTAACCTCAGGAATGTAATCATGTTTATGCCGCGCCCCCACGATTTGCTTTGGCTTAATCAGCGGGAAGCCCTGCAAGGGGATCTCCCGGGGTGGGTCGCCAGCCAGTGGCGGCCAGGTTTACCGGTAGTGGTGCGGCGTGACGTGAATCATAACGGCCTGATCCCCGTGGGTGTTCGCGGTATCAAACGTGACCAGCGGGCGGCGGGGTGGGCCGATAGCGGGGTAGTCACCCGTGTTATCACGCCAGACACGCTGGCGGTGAGCCAACGCTTGTTGCGATCCCCGTTTGTTTCTCAACCGCCTGTTCAGGCGGCTATTGTTCTGGCTTCTGAAGCCTGGCCCTGGACATGGGGCATCACCGGCAGCACCGGTTATGCCCTTGCTACCGAAATCCCGGTGCTCCATGCCGCCAGTGATTTAGACCTTATTCTGTATGCGCCCATCCCCATTTCTACTGCCGAACTGCTGCGTTGGCAGGCGATCGTTAACACGCTGCCTTGCCGGGTGGATACTCAGGTGGAAACTCCCTTTGGGGCTTTCGCCCTGAATGAGTGGCTGCGCGAGCAGCGGGTGTTGCTTAAAACCAATGCCGGGCCGCGCCTGACCAATGCGCCCTGGCAACAGGAGATCGAATGAAAATCCTGTTTACCTTCCCCGGCCAGGGTACCCAAAGGCCGGGCATGCTTCAGGATCTTCCTCAGGGCCAGGCACTGTTGGCTGAGGCCCAGGCAGTGTTGGGCGAAGAAGTTGACCATCTTGATTGCCCGGAGGCGCTAGCCCATACCCGGGCGGTGCAGCTATGCTTGCTAATTGCCGGTGTGGCCTGGGCGCAAGAGCTTGAGCGCCAGGGCGTAAAGCCAGATATCGTCAGCGGCTTATCCATAGGGGCTTATCCGGCGGCTGTGGTGGCCGGGGCGCTGGGTTTTCATGATGCCCTGCGGCTGGTGGCTCTGCGGGGCGATCTGATGGAGCAGGCTTATCCTCACGGCTACGGTCTGACTGCCATCATGGGGCTGACCCGCGATAAAGTAGAAAGCCTGATCGCCAACAGTGGCTGTTATCTGGCAAACCTTAACGCGGAAACCCAGATTGTGATAGCCGGGGCCGATGCAAATATGGCTGAAGTGGCCCGCCGGGCGCTGGACGCGGGGGCCAATCGGGCGCAACGGCTGGCGGTTAGTGTGCCTTCCCACTGTGCCTTGCTGGATAAACCCGCCGCCCAGCTGGCGCAGGCATTTAAAGCAATAAACCTTCAGCGACCGCGCTGTGCTTATCTCAGTGGATCAACCGGGCGAGTGTTGTGGGACCCGGCCCGGATAGCCGACGATCTGGCGTGGAATATGGCGCGCACAGTACAGTGGCAAGATGCGATGGTGGCGGCCGATGAGCGCGAATCCCGGTTGGCGATTGAGATGCCACCTGGCGGTGTGCTCACCTGCCTGACCCGCCAGGCTCACTGGCAGGGCGAAAGTATTTCCCTGGAACGGAGTGGGGTGGCAGTGGCACAGCATCTGGCGATGCGCCTCAAGGGATAAGACTGCGGGCGTACATGCGGCCTTCGGCTGCCAGCGCCAGCAGATCCGGGTCGCGCTCGCGGCTGTGGGAGTAAACAATCGAAATCAGTTGGCGCATCTGGTATGGCTCCGCCAGCTTTAACAATTGTACATCCTTCTCATACACCTTCTTCATGCGGCCCGGTATTAGGGCAAAGCCTACGCCCGCCTGCACCAGGCTAATCATCGAAAAAATGTCGTTTACCCGGGTCACCACCTCTGGCTGAAAACCGGCAATACCGAAGGCTTCTTTAAAGCCCGCAAAGGTGGCAAACCCTTCCGCCAGGGATACAAATTTGCGCGCCCGATAATCCCGTAAATCTGCCGGTCGCGAGGTATCCAGCGGCTCGCTGGCGGGGGCCGCCAGAAAAATATCATCATGGAACAACGGCACCACATCGAATGTTGTCCCGCTGTATTCGCCTTCGTTGGTGGAGATTAAAATGGCGTCCAGAGCATCATCCTCCAGCATGTCCAGCAGCATCTGGTTGGAACCCATGGTTAAATCCAGCTCCAGCTCAGGCCGCCGTAGCTTCATACCCATAATGATGTGTGGCACTGTCTCTAGTGTTAGTGAATACAGGGTGCCAATACGTAACCGTCCCTGGCCCACGCCAGCTACTTTGCGGGTCTCCACCAGGCCACGGTTCATTAAGCCCATGACATCCTGGCAATACTCTAATAAGGTCCAGGCGGCGGGCAGTGGCACCAGATTGCGGCCCTTATGGGTAAACAGCGGGCAGCCCACCCCTTCTTCCAAGGTGTGGAGCGCCCGATGAACACTTACCCCGCTCAGGCCCAGGGTTTCCGCCGTGCGGGCAATATTCCCCTTCGCCATAAAGCTAATAAACACCGCCAACTTGCGGAAGGTGATGTCTTGGTTGATATCGTCTTTCATTGCCCGGCTGCCTCTTACAGTTAGGCTTCTATTGTGGTCTATCTTGCGCCGGGAATATATGGGGGCGAGCGTATAGAATGGCGCAGGCGTATGAAGCCGTAGAATCGGCTTCAGATGCGCGGTTAATCAGCAAACTGCGCTAAGAATGTGCAAACGACAGCATTGTCGAGGAATTTCATTGACGTTGGCCGTGGAATCGGGTTTAATGCGCCCCGTTGCCCGGATAGCTCAGTCGGTAGAGCAGGGGA
>CBIFWW010000062.1:0-18654 GCA_966186435.1 uncultured Enterobacteriaceae bacterium | reverse complement strand
GTTCTCAGCGGCTGACAAGGGGTTATTTGAAAAAACTTTTCAACCGCGTGTTTTTCACTCGAAGTGGTGGGTAAACTAACAAAACCCACGGATTGTGCTGGTAAAAACATCATATCCCGGCCGCAGGTGGCATACTTAGCCAGTACTTCTTTTATAGGAATGGCGTACATGTCTCTTTCGGCACAACGGTTAGCCGCTCAAAAAAACATATCCTGGGTGTTAGCTGAAAAGCTAGCCCAGCAGATTTTCAAAGGTGAATACGCCCCGGGTAGCATTCTTCCGGGGGAAATTGAACTTGGCGAACTGTTTGGTGTGAGCCGCACCGCCGTTCGTGAAGCCGTAAAGACGTTAACGGCAAAGGGGATGCTTTTACCTCGCCCCCGTATCGGCACCCGTGTAATGCCAAAGACCAGTTGGAACTATCTGGATAAAGAGCTGCTCTCCTGGTGGATGACAGAAGATAACTTTAATGAGGTCGTCACTCACTTCCTGGTGATGCGTAATACCCTTGAGCCACAGGCCTGTGCGCTGGCCGCGCAGTTTGGGACTAAAGCCCAGAAAGCCCGCCTCAGTGAGATAATGAATGAAATGGTGGTACTGGAAGGTGAGTTTGACCGGGAACATTGGCTTGAAATAGATATGGCCTGGCACGAGCAGGTCTACGAGATGAGCCACAATCCGTTTATGTCTTCCTTCGCCAACTTACTGCGCTCTATCTATTACAACTACTTCTCTTCTATTACTGATAATGAAGTGATTAAGCTCGACCTGCACCAGAGGGTAGTTGATGCCATCATTGATTCTGACGTTTACGCCGCCCAGTCAGCCTGTATCGATCTGCTTAATGCGCCCGTCGCTCCGCCTAAAGGTAAGTAATGCCCGCTACTAAATCTTCGCGCAGTATGGCCGGGCTACCGTGGATTGCCGCGATGGCCTTCTTTATGCAGGCACTGGATGCCACTATCCTGAATACCGCCTTGCCCGCTATTGCCCACAGTCTTAACCGCTCGCCCCTGGCAATGCAGTCCGCCATTATCAGTTATACCTTGACCGTGGCGATGTTGATCCCGGTTAGCGGTTGGCTGGCTGACCGTTTCGGCACGCGCAAAGTGTTTCTGATTGCAGTGTCATTATTTACCCTCGGGTCCCTGGCCTGTGCCGCATCCAGCTCCTTAAGTGAACTGGTGGCCTTCCGTATTGTTCAGGGGATTGGCGGTGCGATGATGATGCCGGTGGCGCGTCTGGCGCTACTGCGGGCTTACCCCCGCAGTGAACTGTTGCCGGTGCTTAACTTCGTTACTATGCCAGGGCTGGTTGGCCCAATCCTTGGCCCATTATTAGGCGGGGTGCTGGTGACATGGGCCAGCTGGCATTGGATTTTCCTGATCAATATTCCTATCGGCCTGTTAGGCATCTTCTATGCCCGTAAATATATGCCGGATTTCACTACCGCCCGCCGTGGGTTCGATACCCTGGGGTTCCTGCTGTTTGGGCTGGGGCTGGTGTGTATCTCAATTGGCATGGAGTTCTTTGGTGAGCGGATTGTGGCTGGATGGGTCGCTGGGTGCGTGATTGGCTCGGGTGTGATCTTACTGCTTCTATATATAAACCATGCCCGGCATCATCCTACCCCACTTATTGCGCTGCCGCTGTTTAAGGTACGAACCTTCTCCGTAGGGATTATCGGGAACATCGCTTCCAGGCTTGGGACTGGCTGTGTGCCATTCCTGATGCCGTTGATGCTCCAGGTGGGCTTTGGTTATTCCGCCCTGGTGGCTGGATGCATGATGGCCCCGACGGCATTAGGTTCTTTGATTGCTAAGTCTACTGTTACCCAGGTTTTGAGATGGTTTGGTTACCGCAAGACGTTGGTTGGCGTGACGTTGTTTATCGGCATGATGATCGCCCAGTTTTCATTACAAACGCCGGGTATGCAGGTGTGGATGCTGATTCTACCGCTGTTTATTATGGGGATGGCGATGTCTACCCAGTTCACCGCGATGAATACCATCACCCTCGGGGATTTGACCGATGAGAACGCCAGCAGCGGTAATAGTGTGCTGGCGGTGACCCAGCAGCTGTCCATCAGCCTGGGCGTGGCAGTGAGTGCTGCGGTGCTGCGTTATTTCCAAAGTGTAGAAGGCACCAATACCGTGGAGCAATTCCACAACACCTTTATCACGATGGGGATTGTGACCATCGCTTCTGCGTTAGTCTTCTGCCTGTTACGGGCAAAAGATGGCCGCAGCCTGATTAAAGAACGCCACAAACACTAAACAGAACTGCGCTCCACTAGCTCGGGGGTTAGCTGTAACTTCTGCTGTTGGAGCGCTGGATCGCGCATCCGGTGAATCAATACATCGATAGCCAGTTCGCCCAGCTCATCTTTAGGTTGATGCACGGTGGTCAGTGGCGGGGTCATATAACGGGCCAGTTCAATATCGTCATAGCCTACTATCGCCATATCCTTTGGCACGGAAAGCCCAGCTTGAAAAAGCGCATGATAGGCCCCCACTGCCATAGCATCATTCCCGGTAAACACCGCCTGAGGGGGATGCTCTAAGGCCAGCAAGGCATTCATGGCGCTAAAGCCGCCGGAAAATTCAAAATTCCCGATAATTTCATACCCGGGCTGGATGGCAATTCCTGCCCGCGCCATAGCGTGGCGGTAACCTTCCATTCGCATCCGCGAAGGCGTTTTATCCAAGGGGCCGCTGATACAGGCAATACGGGTATAGCCTTTGTCGATCAGATACTGGGTAGCTATATCGCCCCCGTGCAGGGAGTTATCCTGAATCAGATCCCCTTCACCATCAAAGGGTGCCCAATCCATCATCACGGTAGGTATAGAAGGGTAGCGGCGAATGATTTCCGCCGAGGGCTGATGGGTTTCAGTGCAGAGCAGCAGCAGCCCATCCACCCGTTTTTGCAGCAACGTTTCCAGGTTGCGATTCATCCGCTGCTCGTCACCATCGGTGTTACACAGGACCAGACTATAACCACGCTCAAAACAGCTGCGCTCCACGCCGCGCACCAGCTCTGAATAGAAAGGGTTGCTGCTGGCGGTGATTAACATCCCGATGGTGTGGGTCTGATTAAGCTTAAGGCTACGGGCCAGCGCGGAGGGGGCATAGTTTAGCGATACCACCGCTGCTTCTACTTTCTCGCGAATAGCCTCGCTGACAAACCGGTCCTTATTGATAACGTGGGAGACAGTCGAGGTTGAAACACCTGCCAGCCGGGCCACGTCTTTCATCGTTGCCACGGGCTACCCCTGCTGCTTAAGGAAATCATCGATCTCGGCGCGCCACGGTACCGATGGCTGTGCTCCGGGCCGGGTAACCGCAATTGCGGCGGCGGCATGGGCAAAGCGCACCGCATCCGGCATAGCCTGGCCTTCGAGCATGGCGGTGACAAACGCACCGTTGAAGGTGTCACCGGCGGCAATGGTATCCACCGCTTTCACCCTAAAGCCAGGAATACGCTGGCCCTGGCCTGATTCACTCAGCCAGACACCGCGGCTGCCCAAGGTGATCAGCACCGTATCAATGCCTTTCTGGTGCAGCGCTTCGGCGGCCTGCTGCGCCCCGCGATCGTCTTCCACGGTGATGCCGGTCAGGATACGGGCTTCGGTTTCATTCGGGGTGATGATATCCACCAGCCCAAGTAATTCATCGGAGAGCGGCCGGGCCGGGGCCGGGTTGAGGATCACCCGGGTGCCATTTTCATGGGCGATACCTGCCGCAGCGGTGACGCTCTCTATAGGGGATTCCAGCTGCATCAACAATGCATCTGCACTGGCAATACGCTGTTGTTCTTTATTGACTTGCTCGACGCTCAGCGCCCCATTGGCTCCAGCATGAATACCTATCACATTCTCGCCTTCGCCATTAACGAAAATCAGCGCCACGCCAGTAGATTCACCAGTTACAGCCAGCACCGGGGCAGTATCAATCCTGTCTGTAGCCAGCTGTTTACGTATACGTTCGCCGATGTCATCAGCCCCCACGCAGGCAATAAAGGAGATATCCGCACCGCTGCGCCCTGCGGCAACGGCCTGATTCGCCCCTTTTCCGCCAAAGGCGACCTGGTACTGGTTACCGGTGACGGTTTCACCCGGAGTGGGGAATTTTGCGAGGTTAAGAATGTGGTCAGCGTTGATGCTGCCAAGTACAACGAGGTGGCCTGAGGTTTTCATTGTTGCTTCATCCAGTCAAAGTGCGCCACCCGAAGGTGGCGCAGTGCCCTGCTTTCTTTGATTTTGCTTTATTTGGTGACCAGCTTCAGGTCAACCGGGATTTTAGAATCCACTTTTTGTCCCTTCAGGACTTTATCAGCAGTTTCTACGCCAAGAATACCGATCTGCTCCGGTTGCTGAGCCACAGTGGCGCCCATTTTACCGCTTTGAACGGCTTTTTCACCGTCAGCAGTACCGTCGAAGCCAACCACCAGTACATCTGTTTTACCTGCTGTTTGCAGTGCGCGCAGTGCGCCAAGCGCCATTTCGTCGTTTTGGGCGAAAACAGCTTTCACATCAGGATGGGCAGTGAGCAGGTTCTGCATCACGTTCAGGCCCTTGGTGCGGTCGAAATCTGCCGGTTGGCTGGCCAGTACGTTCAATTTGTGGGCAGCCACGGCCTGTTTGAAACCTTCGCCACGTTCACGGGCAGCGGAAGCACCGGCAATCCCGGAAAGCTCGATGACACTGGCGCCTTCACCGGCTTTCTGGGCGATAAAGTCACCGGCCATTTTGCCGCCAGCCACGTTGTCAGAGGCAATGTGGCTCACCACATCCCCTTTGGTGGCAACGCGGTCGAGGGTGATAACCGGGATCTTGGCCTGGTTAGCCATCTTCACCGCATTACCAACCGCATCAGAATCCGTTGGGTTGATCAGCAGCAGCTTGGTGCCACGCACTGTTAAGTCCTGCACGTTGGCCAGCTCTTTAGCCGGGTTGTTCTGGGAATCCAGCACCACCAGGTTATAGCCCAGTTTGTCAGCTTCTTTTTGTGCCCCGTCCTTCAGCGAGACGAAGAATGGGTTGTTCAGCGTGGAGATAACCAGCGCGATGGTGTCTTTCGCCATGGCATTGGCGCTAACCGTGGCGCTCAGGGCAACAGCAGAAACCAGGGTAGCCAGCTTTTTCATATTCATAGTTCAGATGTCCTGTAGGGTTATGCGTTACTGTTTTTTGTTATCTACCAGCACCGCCAGCAAAATCACTACCGCTTTGACGATCATCTGGTAATAGGAAGAAACACCGAGCAAATTCAAGCCATTATTGAGGAAACCAAGTATTAATGCGCCGATCAGGGTCCCAACAATGCGCCCTTTGCCACCGGCCAGGCTGGTCCCGCCTAACACCACGGCGGCGATAGCATCCAGCTCATAACCGGTGCCTGCCGTTGGCTGGGCTGAAGACAGGCGGGCCACTTCAATTACCCCGGCCAGTGCCGCAAACATGCCGCACAGGGAATAAACGATGATTTTTACCCGGTTGACGTTAATACCGGAGAGCCGGGTGGCGGCTTCATTCCCCCCCAGGGCATAGATGTAGCGTCCCAGGCGGGTGTGGTGCAGCATGTACCACACCGCCAGGAAGACAATTGCCATGATCCAAACCGGGGTTGGAATCCCCAGCGGGCGGCCAATACCAAACCAACCGAACAGGTCAGCGTTATCAGAGAAGCCAGTGTTGATCGGGCTACCGTTGGTATAAACCATGGTGGCCCCGCGCAGCAGTAGCATCATCACTAGGGTGGCAATAAAGGCTTGAACCCGGCCTTTTGCCACGATGATGCCCGTAATGCCGCCAATAGCGGCCCCCAGGGCCAACGCACCCGCAACAGCCACCAGCGCATTGACTTCAAAGCCAACAATAGAAGCAGCAACGGCCCCGGTCAGCGCCAATAAAGAACCGACGGACAGGTCGATTCCGGAAGTGAGGATAACCAGCGTCATCCCCACCGCCATAATGGCGTTCACCGAGGTTTGCTGCAGAATATTGAACAGGTTGTTGATAGTGAAGAAATTGGGGCTGAGGCTGGAGACAATGGCAATCAACACCAGCAGGGCGATCAGCGACTTTTGCTCCATCAACCAGGCTTTGGAAAACCAGCGGCGCTGATTCGGGATAGACTGGGTACTCATAGGGGTTGCTCCTGGTTTTCGCGGTTGAGCTTGCCAACGGCTGCGGCCATTAATCGCTCTTGTGTTGCCTCTTCACGGGTGAATACCCCACCCAGATGCCCTTCATGCATCACCATAATCCGGTCACTCATGCCGAGAACCTCTGGCATTTCGCTGGAAACTAATATGATGCTCAGGCCATCGCCCTTAAATTGGTTAATTAACTGGTAGATCTCTTTTTTGGCCCCCACATCCACCCCACGGGTGGGTTCGTCGAGGATCAGCACTTTTGGCCGGGTCATCAGGCCACGGGCGATGGCGACCTTCTGCTGGTTCCCCCCGGAAAGCAGCCCAATAGGTTGCTCCATGGATGGGGTCTTTACATTGAATAAGCGGATAAAGTCCGCCACGGCCTGCTGTTCATCCTGATGCTTAAGCCCCCCACCGCCGCGGCTGAAGTAGCGCAATGCCGTCAGGGACATGTTTTCTTTTACCGACATCCCCAACACCAGGCCATCGCGCTTGCGGTCTTCGGAGATATAAACGATGCCATTCGCCAGGCCATCCTGAGGAGCATGGGTGACCATTTCACGGCCATCAAGGGTGACATAGCCGCCGCTACGGGGCAGCGCGCCATACAGCACCTTCATTAATTCAGTGCGCCCTGCCCCCATCAGCCCGGCAACCCCGAGGATTTCCCCTTGGCGCAGATTGAAGCTCACCCCGTGCACGCCAGGACCAGAGAGGTTATCGACTTTCAGGCGGATCTCGCCGGGGGCTTTTTCCAGATGGGGATATTGATCCTCCAGCTTACGGCCCACCATCATTTCGATCAGTGAGTCTTCTTCCAGGGTGGCGACTTCGCGCTCGGCAATAAATTGCCCGTCGCGGAATACAGTTACGTCATCGCAAATCTCAAAGATCTCTTTCATGCGGTGGGAGATATAGACGATCCCCTTGCCCTGCGCTTTTAACTCACGGATCACCCGGAATAACGAGGCGGTTTCCGTGTCGGTGAGTGCGTTCGTTGGCTCATCCATAATGATGACTTTGGAGTCAAAGCTGAGGACTTTGGCAATTTCTACCATTTGCTGGTCGCCAATGGAGAGATCGCCCACCAGCCGGTGGCTGTCAAAACGCAGGTTTAAATGAGCCAGCAGCTTGTCTGCCTCGGCATACATCTTCTTCCAGTCGATACGGCCAAAGCGGTGGGTGAATTCACAGCCGAGGAAGATGTTTTCCGCAATGGAGAGCTGGCCAATCAGGTTAAGTTCCTGATGAATGATGCCAATCCCCGCTTGTTCTGAATCCTTCGGCCCTTTAAAAGTGGTGTCTTTACCCAGCCACAGCAGTTCACCGGCATCACGGGCGTAAATCCCGGTGAGCACCTTCATCATGGTGGACTTACCCGCCCCGTTCTCCCCCACCAGCGCCATTACGCGCCCCGGGTAAACATTCAGCGCTGCCCCGGATAGGGCTTTAACGCCTGGGAAGGATTTATCTATCCCTTTTAGTTGCAGTAAGGCTTCCATAGCAGGCTCAGAAAGTGACGCCAGCACACAGGATGACGTTCGCATAAGGGGAACATTCCCCGCTGCGGATCACAGCCCGGCTACTGGCGGTTTGTTGTTTAAACTGCTCGTGGGTGGTGTAGTTGATGGAAATGGTGTTTCCCTGGTGCTGTTGCAGTGCTTCTAAATGGGCAATCAATTGGGCATGGAGCTGCGGGTTTTGTTGTTTAATTTCTATCGCAAGAATGGCTGACTCAACCTGCATTTCAGCGGTGACCACGCCAAGCACATCCATAAAAGCAGGGGTGCCCTGTGTTAACGCCAGGTCGATACGTTGTGTAGAGGCAGGGATAGTAAGACCTGCATCGGCAATAACTAATGTATCGGTATGACCCAGACGGGAAACAACAGCAGAAATATCAGCGTTGAGTAAGGTACCTTTTTTCATTGTATGCTCCGTGAGCGAAACGTTTCGCTGGCACGGATTTTAGAAGAGGCCATTTGGTCAAAACAACGTCATTACGATAAAAGTGTGATCGTTATCGAAACGTTTCGCTGGTGTTTGCAGGATGAATGCATTCAGTAGTGAACCCTAATAATCAGGCAATAAAAAACCCCTGTAAAAGGGGCTTTTGGTCAAATCTCTACTTGGGTGCCGAGTTCGATAACCCGGTTAGGCGGGATTTCAAACTGATCCGGCGCGCGCAGGGCATTACGCTGGAGCAGCAGGAACAGCTTGCCGCGCAGTCGCAGATACCAAGGGCGTTTGCCGATAATTAAGGATTCATGAGACATAAAGAAGGAGGTCTCCATCATTCGGCAGCTCAACCCTTCCAGGCCGCAGCGGTGGAATACCTCTTCCACGTTCGGCGTTTCACGCCAACCGTAGCTTGCCACCACGCGCCAGAACGTAGGCGAAAGCTGTTCGATGGATACCCGGCGCACATTGTGGACGTATGGCGCATCTTCGGTTCTCAGCGTCAGCAGGATCACCCGCTCATGCAGCACCTTGTTATGCTTAAGGTTATGCATCAGAGCAAACGGGATCACGTTCAATGCACGGGACATATATACCGCGGTGCCAGGCACCCGTACCGGCGGAGATTTCTCAAGCGAAGCAATCATCGCTTCCAGAGAGTTACCGTGCTCATGCATCCGGCGCAGCAGGCGGAAACGCTCGCTCTTCCAAGTGGTCATCACCATAAACATGATCAGACCCAGCGTTAACGGTAGCCAACCACCGGAGAAGATTTTCTGCACGTTAGCAGAGAACAGCGGGATATCGATACATAGGAAGACCGCCCCCACTGACAGCACCAGGATCTTATTCCAGTGCCAGTTCTTCATCGCCACGGTACAGGTCAGGATCGAGGTCAGCACCATGGTGCCGGTCACCGCAATACCATAGGCCGCCGCCAGATTGCTGGAATGTTCAAAGCTGATAATCACAATCACCACCGCCACGTACAGCAGCCAGTTAATGAAAGGAATGTAGATTTGACCGGACTCCATCTCTGAGGTGTAGATGATGCGCATTGGCGACAGATAGCCTAACCGCACCGCCTGACGGGTCAACGAGAATACCCCGGAGATAACCGCCTGGGAGGCGATAACCGTGGCTAATGTCGCCAGAATCAGTAGCGGGATAAGTGCCCAGTCAGGTGCCAGCAAGAAGAACGGGTTCTTAATCGCTTCCGGGTTTTTCAACAGCAGCGCGCCTTGGCCGAAATAGTTCAGCACCAGACAAGGCAATACTGCAGAGAACCAGGCAATGCGAATCGGCAATTTACCGAAGTGACCCATATCGGCATACAGCGCCTCAACCCCAGTGATGGACAGCACCACGGCACCCAGCGCCACAAAGGAAATGGATTTATATTCGATAAAGAAGTGAACCGCATACAGCGGGTTCAATGCTTCCAGCACTGCCGGGTTACCAATGATACTGCGGACACCCAGTATGCCCAGCACCAGGAACCACACCATCATGATAGGGGCAAACAGTTTCCCCACCATCCCGGTGCCGTGCTTCTGGATAGCAAACAGCAGCGTCAGCACGATGACTGACAGCGGAACGATATAGGGTTCCAGCGACGGGGCGGCGATTTCAAGGCCTTCAATGGCAGACATCACCGATATCGCCGGTGTGATAACCACTTCCCCATAGAAAAAACTACCGCCAATTAGCCCAATGATGACCAATATAGAGGTCACTTTGGGGGAGGTGTTCCGTCCAGCCAAAGACATTAGCGTTAAAATACCCCCTTCCCCTGCGTTATCAGCACGCATGACGAAGGTCAGATATTTAACTGATACAACAAGAATCAACAGCCAGAATATCAGTGACAGAAACCCGAAAATGGCATCCCGTTCAACGCCAAAACCAAATTGGCCTGAAAGACATTCTCGAAGGGTATAAAGAGGGCTGGTACCGATATCACCGTATACCACCCCAATTGCCGCCAGCGTAACCGCCGTAAGCGATTGCTTATTATCAGTGCTCATAGACTAATCTTTCGTTAGGATCCTGAAATCGTGCGCTTAGTCCCTTGGCCCACAAAAAACGCACAGTATGCACGATTACGGAAAAAATCGTACCCCTAAATAGGTTCGCTTTAACCTGGCACAAGTATTTCATCTGGCTGGTCAATTACATACCGCCAAACAGATGATGGCTATATACTCGCCATTATCTGGCGATATGAATGAGTAAGGATGCAGACTAATTATGGCTCAATCACGTTTGTTAGCAGAAAGAATTTCACAGCTGGCCGTAGCGCTGGAGCAGGGATTATTTGAACGTAGCCATGCTATTCGGCTTTGCCTGTTGGCCGCCTTAAGCGGGGAGAGCGTATTTCTGCTTGGCCCACCGGGAATCGCCAAAAGCCTGATCGCCCGCCGCCTGAAGTTCGCCTTTTCCCACGCCCACGCTTTTGAATATTTGATGACCCGCTTTTCCACCCCGGAAGAGGTGTTTGGGCCATTAAGTATTTCCGCCTTAAAAGACGAAGGAAGATATATTCGCCTGACCGATGGCTATTTGCCAGAGGCAGAAATCGTCTTTTTAGATGAAATATGGAAAGCTGGCCCGGCAATATTAAATACCCTGCTGACGGCTATCAACGAACGCCGTTTCCGTAATGGTGCCAGTGAGGAACCCATCCCAATGCGTTTGCTGGTGGCCGCCTCCAACGAATTGCCCGAAGCCGACAGCAGCCTGGAAGCGCTTTATGACCGGATGCTGATCCGCTTGAGCCTGGAGCGGGTGCAGGAGAAAAATCACTTCCGCGCCATGCTCACCAGCCACCATGAAGACAACACTAACCCGGTCCCCGCCGCCCTTCAGGTGACCGACGACGAATATCATCAGTGGCAGCAGGATATTAACGCCGTCCCCCTGCCGGATAACGTTTTTGAGCTGATATTCACCCTGCGCCAGCGCCTGGACGCCCTGGACAGTGCGCCTTATATCTCTGACCGCCGCTGGAAAAAGGCCATCCGCCTACTCCAGGCCAGTGCCTTCTTTAGCGGGCGACAACGCGTCGGCCCCATTGATCTTATCCTGCTAAAAGATTGTCTTTGGCATGACCTTGGCGCACGCACATTAATGGAGCAGCAGCTAGACATTTTGATGACCGGGCAGTCCTGGCAACAGAATGCTTTTGTCGCCCGGCTGAGTGCCATTAACCAGCAGCGCTTGCAACTCCAACAACAAAATAATGACAGCAAGGCCTTGATATTTGAGCGCAGCAGCGGCTTATTTGGCCGTAAAACCGCGTATTCATTACCTACGGCCATTAGTGAGCAGTCACTTACATTGATGCTGCAAACGCCGCTAATCATCCATGAAATTAAAGTGATTCATGTGGCTGTCGATCGCGCCAAACTGGAACACTGGCTGCAAAAAGGCGGGGAGATAAAGGGCAAGCTGAACGGAATTGGCTTCGAACAGCCTCTCAATCTGGAAGTGGGCAGCGCCGGGCACCTGGTGATGCAGGATGCCAGCTTACAACAGTCCAACCTCCAGCTAGCCAGCGTCACTTCTGAGACTGTACCGGAGGTAATCCACCAGCAGCTGGAAGGCTTAATGGCTGACTGGCACCACCAACACCGGCTATTTAGCGACGAACAGCGCTGCCTGTTTATCGACCCTGACTGGCTAAGCCGGATTGAGGCCAGCCTACAGGCGGTAGCCGAGCAGATCCGTCAGGCGCAAAAATGCTAAGCCTGATGGCGGTGGATGCCATTCTGGCCATCAGCGAAGCAGAGCTGATTGAAGAATTGATCCTGACTTTGCTGGCAGCACCGCAGCTGGCGTTATTTTTTGAGAAACACCCGCGCCTTAAACAGGCTATCACCCGGGATGTAGGCCAATGGCGTGATAAATTAAAAGCCCGCCTGGCGGATGCCAGAATCCCGGCCACCCTGGGCCAGGAAGTGCAACTTTATCAACAGGCCCAGCTCCAGCCCCATCGCGAAATAGAAAGCCAGCTGCCTTATTTGCTCAGCCAGTTACAGGCCCTGGATTCTCCTTTTTACGGCCAAGGCCAGCAGCTTATCGCCAGCAATCCCACTTTTACCCCCTCTTTACATACCCTATTCCTGCAACGTTGGCGGCTTAGCCTGGTACTCCAGGTGACGGCTATCAACCAAGCCCTGTTACAGGAAGAGCAAGAAGCCTTATTGAATACCCTTCAGCAACGGCTGACCTTGAGCGGCCAGCTCTCGCCGGTGTTAGGAAGTAATGATGAAGCCGCCGGGCGCTTATGGGATCTCAGCGCCGCGCCGCTTAAACGGGGGGACTATCAACGCATCCTTCAATACGGGGATTTTCTTAATGGTCAGCCGGAGCTGCTGGAGCTGGCCCGCCAGCTGGGACGATCCCGGGAAGCAAAAAATGTCCCCCAGAAAGATGCCCCGCTAGAAACCTGGCATACCTGGGTGCGTGAACCAGCTACGGTGCCTGAGCAGGTAGAAGGTATCCATCAAAGTGACGATATTCTGCGATTGTTACCCCCGGAACTGGCAACGCTGGGGATCAGCGAACTGGAGTACGAGTTTTATCGCCGGCTGGTGGAGAAGCAACTGCTCACTTACCGACTTCAGGGGGATGCCTGGCGTGAGAAAGAAGTACAGCGGCCGGTGATCAAACGGGATAGCGAAAAACAGCCGCAGGGGCCATTTATTGTCTGCGTGGATACGTCCGGCTCAATGGGCGGCTTTAATGAGCAATGTGCTAAGGCATTTTGCCTGGCGCTAATGCGCATCGCGCTGGAAGAGCGGCGGCGTTGCTATGTGATGCTGTTTTCTGGTGGAGTCGTGCAATATGAACTGACCGCTGAAGATGGGCTGGAGCAGGCGATTCGTTTTCTTAGCCAACAGTTCCGCGGCGGTACTGATTTGGGCGGCTGTCTGCACCAGGTGGTGGATAAACTGAATACCCCGGACTGGCAGGATGCCGACACGGTGATAATCTCTGACTTCATCGCCCAGCGCTTGCCGGATGAGGTGATTTTGGCGATCGGGAAACGAAAACTTCATGCCCATCGCTTCCATGCCCTGGCGATGTCCGGATATGGCAAACCCGGCATAATGCGCATTTTTGATTACGTATGGCGCTTTGATACCGGGTTAAAAGGGCGCCTGATGCGGCGCCTCAAGCATTAATTACAGCAGGCCCTGCACGCTTTCCTGCAATTCAGCAGGCCATACGCCGCACTGCACCTGGCCGATATGCGGAAGCTGCAACATCACCATCGCCAGCCGTGACTGACCAATCCCACCGCCGATAGTTTGCGGCATTTCCTGTTGCAGCAGGCTCTTATGCCAGGCCAGCTCCAGGCGATCCTGATCGCCGGTAATAGCCAGCTGGCGTTTCAGGGTATCGGCATCCACACGGATCCCCATTGAAGAAAGCTCGGTAACGTCATCCAGTACCGGATTCCATACCAGGATATCGCCATTCAACCCGGCAAAGCCCTCTGCGGTGGCGGTGGTCCAGTCATCATAATCCGGGGCGCGGGCATCATGGCGTTGGCCGTCAGCCAGCGCACCGCCAATACCAATCAGGAATACAGCACCCAGTTCTTTAGCAATGGCGCGCTCGCGGCCTTTACCATCCAGCTCAGGGAAGCGTTGTTGCAGCGTTTCGCTATGTACAAAGTGGATTTGCTCTGGCAGGAACGGTGCCAAGCTAAATTTCTCACTCACAGCTGCTTCCGTCGCTTTTATTGCCTGCCATAAAGATTCAACAGTGGATTTAAGCGTGCCGAGGTGGCGTTCGCCATCACCCATCACACGCTCCCAATCCCACTGATCCACATATACCGAGTGAACCGGGGAAAGACTATCTTCGTCCGGGCGCAGCGCCTTCATATGGGTATAGATCCCTTCACCGGCACCAAAGTCATGGAGACCCAGGGTTTTGCGTTTCCATTTAGCCAGCGAGTGCACCACTTCAAAACGGGCTTCCGGCAGGGTTTTCACCAAAACCTGCACGGCTTTTTCGCTGCCAGATAAGTTGTCCTGAGTACCATCCCCTATGCGGCTCAAGATCGGGGCCTGAGCCTCAATTAAACCCAGCTTTTCTTCCAGCTGATGGGAGAAATGGGACTTCACGAAACTAATTTGGCGTTGCTTAGCGATGTATGCAGATTTCATTTAAGTTTGCTCCTGTGGAACCAATGCCAATGATTAAGCAACAAAAGGAGTCATATATTCAACATCCACTAATAAAAAAGGCCACTTCACTTTAAATACGTTAAAATCAGGGCCATCAAATTCTTGTTTCGTTATTATTCATAAGGAATTCCAATGGAAAATTATCAAATCGATAATCTCGATCGCGGCATTCTTTCGGCCTTAATGGAAAATGCCCGCACCGCCTATGCTGAACTGGCCAAACAATTTGGCGTCAGCCCGGGTACCATTCACGTGCGGGTGGAGAAGATGAAGCAGGCGGGGATTATCACCGGGGCGCGGATTGATATCAGCCCAAAACGCCTGGGCTATGACGTGTGCTGCTTTATTGGCATTATCCTGAAGAGTGCCAAAGACTATCCCTCTGCCCTTGCTAAGCTTTCAAGCTTGGAAGAAGTGACCGAGGCGTACTACACCACTGGCCACTACAGCATATTCATTAAAGTTATGTGCCGATCGATTGATGCCTTGCAGCAGGTACTTATCAACAAGATCCAAACAATTGATGAAATTCAGTCCACCGAGACATTGATCTCCCTGCAAAACCCCATCATGCGTACCATCACGCCATAAATCCCTGCCGTTTACTGGGATCTATACCCGTAATATCCACAGGTAGATCCCAGGCGATTCACAGCGTACAATACGCCACGATCGATAAAGGCGGAATATGATGGCAGATATCACACTGGTAAGTGGCAGTACCCTGGGCAGTGCCGAATATGTTGCAGAACACCTGGCTGACAAGCTTCAGGAGTCTGGGATCGACACGGTTACCCTGCACGGCCCGCTATTAAGTGAGCTGCCACAGGCAGGAACCTGGTTAGTGGTGACCTCTACTCACGGCGCCGGGGACTTACCGGATAATTTGCAGCCTTTATATGATGAAATCACCGAACAAAAGCCAAATTTAAGCCAACTGACCTTTGGTGCAGTGGGTATTGGCAGCCGTGAATACGACACTTTCTGTGGGGCTATCGATAAATTTGTCACCTTACTAGTGGCCTGTGGTGCCAAACAGATCGGCGAAACGCTGCGGATCAATATCCTTGATCATGAAATTCCGGAGGATCCAGCCGAGATCTGGCTCACTTCTTGGGCAGAATTACGCTGAGTTTTGTAAAGATCAGCGTTTTTTCTGTGGATAAGTCATTTCAAAACCACTGATCAACCCGTAGTTATCCCATGAATAACCCGTGATGACTTTTTGGTCTGTGTATAACTCACTGTTTAGATCCCAGCTTATACGCCACGGGATCACCGATCATTCACAGTAAACGATCCTTCACAACCTGTTGATCGTATTGGGATGATCTGGCTTATCCACAGATACCTGCGATCCTAATAAGAGATCACAATAGAACAGATCTCTAAATAAAAAGATCTTCTTTAAATAAGCGACGATCCTGGTGCTTTCTCGATTGACCAAAGTTGAGTAAAATCCACGGCCCGGGCTTACTAACCCTAATTCGCACAACCGCGAGGCAGTTAACCATGTTTTATCAGGATCCTTTTGACGTCATCGTTATTGGCGGGGGTCATGCCGGTACTGAGGCCGCAATGGCCGCAGCCCGTATGGGTCAGCAGACCCTTCTTTTGACACACAATATCGACACTCTGGGGCAGATGTCTTGCAACCCGGCGATCGGCGGTATTGGGAAAGGACACCTGGTAAAGGAAGTGGATGCCTTAGGGGGCTTGATGGCCCGTGCAATCGACCAGGGTGGTATCCAGTTTAGGATACTAAACGCCAGTAAAGGCCCGGCGGTACGAGCGACCCGTGCCCAGGCTGACCGTGTGCTGTACAAGCAGGCAGTGCGCATGGCGCTGGAGAACCAGCCCAACCTGATGATCTTCCAACAGGCCGTTGAGGATCTGATCGTCGAAAACGATCGTGTGGTGGGTGCTGTTACCCAGATGGGCCTTAAATTCCGCGCCAAATCCGTGGTGCTGACCGTGGGGACCTTCCTCGACGGCAAAATCCACATTGGTCTGGATAATTACAGCGGTGGCCGTGCTGGCGATCCGCCTTCCATTGGCCTTTCGCGCCGTCTGCGTGAACTGCCGCTGCGCGTTAGCCGCCTGAAAACCGGTACGCCACCGCGCATTGACGCCCGCACCATCAATCTTGGCGTGCTGGCACAGCAGCACGGTGATAACCCGATGCCGGTATTCTCATTCATGGGCAATGCTTCACAGCATCCGCAGCAAGTTCCTTGCTACGTGACTCATACCAATGAGAAAACCCATGATGTGATCCGTAATAACCTCGATCGCAGCCCGATGTATGCCGGGGTGATTGAAGGTATTGGGCCACGTTACTGCCCATCTATCGAAGATAAAGTGATGCGTTTTGCCGATCGTAATGCACACCAAATCTTCCTAGAGCCAGAAGGGCTGACCAGCAACGAAATTTACCCGAACGGCATCTCAACTAGCCTGCCGTTTGATGTACAGATCCAAATCGTTCGTTCGATGGAAGGGATGGAAAATGCCCGCATTGTCCGTCCAGGCTATGCCATAGAGTACGATTTCTTCGATCCGCGTGACCTGAAACCGACGCTGGAAAGCAAATACATCCAGGGCCTGTTCTTTGCCGGGCAGATCAATGGCACCACAGGTTACGAAGAAGCGGCGGCCCAAGGCCTGTTGGCTGGTTTGAACGCCGCACGCCAGTCTGCTGACAAAGAGGGCTGGACCCCATCCCGCTCCGACGCATACCTCGGGGTTCTGGTGGATGATCTATGCACCCTGGGGACCAAAGAACCGTACCGCATGTTTACCTCTCGTGCCGAATATCGACTGATGCTGCGTGAAGACAACGCCGACCTGCGTTTGACGCCGGTTGGCCGCGAGCTGGGCCTGGTAGACGATGAACGCTGGGCACGGTTCAACGAAAAACTGGAAAACATTGAACGTGAGCGCCAACGCCTGAAAGAAACCTGGGTGCACCCGGCTTCTGAAGCAGCACCTGAAGTGAACGCTCACCTGAGTGCGCCACTATCCCGTGAGGCCAGCGGTGAAGATCTGTTGCGCCGCCCGGAAATGACCTATCAAAACCTGATCCAAATGACCCCATTTGCACCGGGTGTTGCTGATAGTCAGGCCGCTGAGCAGGTTGAGATCCAGGTAAAATACGAAGGGTATATCGCCCGTCAACAAGATGAGATCGAGCGGCAACAGCGCAATGAGAATACCTTGCTACCAGCCACTCTAGATTATGGTCAGGTTAACGGACTGTCTAACGAGGTTATTGCCAAGCTGAATGATCACAAACCATCATCCATTGGCCAAGCTTCCCGTATTTCAGGTATTACTCCGGCTGCAATCTCTATCTTGTTGGTATGGCTGAAGAAACAAGGTCTGCTGCGCCGCAGCGCATAATCAAATCTCATCAAAGCCCGGGTTCGCCAGGCTTTGTCAGTGATCTAAGGTCAGGTAAATCCTGGCCTCTTTTTTATGGGTAATCGACATGCTGAATCAACTGAATAGCCTGCTTTCAAGCGCGGGTATCACGCTGCCGGAGCCGCAAAAACTCCAGCTGGTAGCTTACGTGGACATGCTGAACAAATGGAACAAAGCCTATAACCTGACATCCGTGCGCGATCCGGCGGAAATGCTGGTGCGCCACATCATGGACAGCATTGTGGTGGCCCCTCATCTTAAGGGAAAGCGCTTTATTGATGTCGGTACAGGTCCTGGCCTGCCGGGCATCCCGCTGTCTATTGTTCGGCCTGATGCCCATTTCACGCTGTTGGATAGCTTGGGCAAACGCGTGCGCTTCCTGAAACAGGTTCAACATGAACTCAAGCTAGAAAATATCACCCCGGTTCAGAGCCGTGTAGAAGAATACCCGGCTGAACCGCCATTTGATGGAGTAATTAGCCGCGCTTTTGCCTCCATGACGGACATGGTTAATTGGTGCCACCACCTGCCTGCCGCCACCGGGCACTTCTATGCGTTGAAAGGCGTGCGCCCGGATGATGAAATTGCCAATCTGCCAGTAGGATACCAAATAGAAGATATCTTTCGCCTGACGGTGCCGAAGTTGGATGGCGAGCGTCATTTGGTGATAATTTCACCTCAAAAAAATTAATCTTTATCAAAAAAAGACGAGAATTTAATGTTTCCCCTGCGTTAAAAGTACTGGGATTTAAGTCTGGAATTGTTAGTTACATTTAACGGCTGGTTAACCAAAGTGGCGAGTTTACGCAACTTAGCTTTTTTGCCATTACGCATAAATAGTCAACTACGGGAATATCAGTCTGCTATCTTAATTGTTTTGCTGCTGTGATTTTTATGTAAAAAACGATTC
>CBIFWW010000061.1:0-18757 GCA_966186435.1 uncultured Enterobacteriaceae bacterium | reverse complement strand
TTGCTCGTGCCCTGCTGCGGGATTCCCCGGTACTGATTCTGGATGAAGCCACCTCCGCGCTGGATACCGAATCTGAACGCGCCATTCAATCTGCGCTGGATGAGCTTCAGAAAAACCGTACTTCTCTGGTCATCGCTCACCGTCTTTCTACTATCGAGAAAGCCGATGAAATCGTGGTGGTAGAGGATGGCCGCATTGTGGAGCGCGGTAGTCACCAAGAGTTGCTCGAACACAAAGGCGTCTATGCCCAGCTGCACCGGATGCAATTCGGCCAATGATCGAACGCATCTGGTCAGGTCGCTCGCCGCTTTGGGTCCTGTTACTACCGCTCTCCTGGCTATATGGCCTGGTAAGTGGTGCCATCCGCCTGGCCTACCGGCTGGGTTGGAAAAAAAGCTGGCGTGCACCGGTGCCGGTGGTGGTGGTGGGTAATTTAACCGCCGGGGGTAACGGCAAAACCCCGGTTGCCATCTGGCTGGTTGAAGCCCTACAAAAAGCGGGTTTACGTGTCGGTGTGGTTTCCCGCGGTTACGGTGGGAAAGCTGCCCACTATCCACTGGTATTGAGCCAAAGCACCTCTCCTGCGGAGGCCGGGGACGAGCCGGTATTGATTTATCAACGTACCGGGGCCGCCGTGGCAGTTTCTCCGCTACGCAGTGAGGCGATAAAAGCCTTACTGGCAGCCCACCAGCCACAAATCATCATCACCGACGATGGCTTACAGCATTATGCCTTAAGCCGCGATGTAGAAATCGTGGTGATTGATGGTGTGCGGCGTTTTGGCAATGGCTGGTGGTTACCGGCGGGGCCAATGCGCGAGCGGGCCAGCCGGTTAGCAACGGTGGATGCGGTTATCGTTAACGGCGGTGTGCCTGCTACCGGTGAAATCGCCATGCAACTGGTGCCTGGCCAGGCGGTCAATCTGGTCACCGGTGAGCGCCGGGAAATCAGCCAGCTTGAGCACGTGGTGGCGGTGGCCGGTATTGGTCATCCTCCGCGCTTTTTCAGCACTCTGGAAGCACTGGGATTGCAGCCGGAAAAGACCGTGCCATTGGCCGATCACCATGCCCCTGATGAAGGTGAACTTACCGCGCTTTATCAGCCGGGCCAAAACCTGCTGATGACTGAGAAAGACGCGGTGAAATGCCGCGGCTTTGCTCGGGATAATTGGTGGTATCTTCCGGTGGATGCCCGGATGGCACAACCGCAGGGCGATGTGCTTATCGAGAAATTAATTAAGCTGGTGCGCTAGTGGCCAGAGCTGGCACCACTTCGCAAATGGGAATGGGGTATGTCAGTTAAGGTCATTTCACGGCGCATGGCGCGCCATCTGCATCTGGCCGCCCAAGGCTTGCTGACCAAGCCGAAATGCCGGGCTAAACCCTCTGATGTTTCCGCCACCATCTCACGTATGTCTCTGCTGCAAATAGACACCATCAATATTGTGGCGCGCAGCCCCTATCTGGTGCTATTTAGCCGGCTCGGTAGTTATCCAAATCACTGGCTGGATGATGCGTTGGCGCAAGGGGAAATCTTTGAATACTGGGCCCATGAGGCCTGTTTCCTGCCCCGCAAGGATTTTGCCCTAGTTCGCCATCAGATGCTCAACCCAGGCAATATGGGCTGGAAATACAAAGCCGACTGGATGGAAGAGCATGCCGAGGATATTGCGGCACTGTTGGCGCACATTGAAGCCAAAGGCCCGGTCAGATCTGCTGATTTCGCTCATCCTCATAAGGGGGAGAGTGGCTGGTGGGAGTGGAAGCCCCATAAACGCCATCTCGAAGGGTTGTTTACCTCTGGCCAACTGATGGTGTCGTCACGCCATAATTTCCAACGCATCTACGATCTTACCGCCAGAGTGATTCCCGAATGGGATGATGCACAGCATCTGATCCCGATGGAGGCCGCCCGCTCCCTGATGCTGGAACATAGCGCCCGTAGCCTGGGGGTCTTCCGCCGCGAGTGGCTGGCAGATTATTACCGCTTACGCCATGTGCAGCTAGCCCCGGTGATCGAGCAGTGGCTCGAGCACGGCAAGGTGATCCCGGTTGAAGTGGCGGAAATGGGGCTGATGTATCTGCACCATAGCCTGGCGGCGTTACTCCCGGCGGCAGAGCAAGGCACGCTGAAGGCCACCCATAGCGCGGTGCTGTCACCTTTCGATCCGGTGGTATGGGACCGCAGCCGGGCCGAGCAACTGTTCGATTTTAGCTATCGCCTGGAGTGCTACATCCCGGCCCCCAAGCGTAAATTTGGCTATTTTGTCCTGCCGTTGCTGCACAAAGGCGCGCTGGTAGGGCGGATGGATGCCAAAATGCACCGTAAGACCGGGCAGCTTGAAATCATCAATTTATACCTGGAGGAAGGGGTAAAACCAGGTATCGGGTTGCAGCAGGGCCTGCAACAGGCGATAAACCTGTTTGCCCGTTGGCAGGGGGCGAACCGGGTCACCTTGGTGCAGGGGCCGGAACAGCTGGTGGCAAGCTGGGGCTATCAATGGGAAACCGAATCAGAATAATAATTGGCTGTGATATGCTAAACACAGCTATCAGGTCCAACTGGAGGCATTATGGATCACCGTTTACATGAAATTATTGCGTGCCCGGTTTGCAACGGCAAACTCTACTTTAACCAAGATAAACAAGAACTGATTTGCAAGGTTGATGGCTTGGCTTTTCCTTTCCGCGACGGGATTCCGGTGTTACTGGAAACGGAAGCTCGCAGCCTGAATGCTGAAGAGACGAACGTATGAGTTTTGTGGTTATTATCCCTGCCCGCTATGCCTCATCGCGCCTGCCGGGCAAACCGTTGAAAGACATCCACGGTAAACCGATGGTGGTACATGTGCTGGAGCGCGCCCGTGAATCCGGGGCCGAGCGCATCATTATTGCCACCGATAATCAAGAAGTAGCCCGCGCCGTAGAAGCGGCGGGCGGTGAAGTCTGCATGACCTGCGCCGATCATGAATCCGGTACTGAGCGTCTGGCCGAAGTGGTGGAGAAATGCGGTTTTGCCGATGATACGGTGATCGTCAACGTTCAGGGTGATGAACCAATGATCCCCCCGGTGATCATTAAGCAGGTGGCAGATAACCTGATTCGGATGCAGGCCAATATGTCTACCCTGGCGGTGCCTATTACCGAAGCTGAAGAAGCGTTTAACCCAAATGCGGTGAAAGTGGTTCGTGATGAGCAGGGCTTTGCGCTCTATTTCTCCCGTGCGTCTATTCCTTGGGATCGCGATCGCTTTGCCCAATCACGTGACCAAATTGGCGATACCTTCCTGCGCCATATCGGTATCTATGGCTACCGTGCAGGTTTTATCCGCCGTTATGTGAATTGGCAGCCAAGTGCGCTGGAGCATATCGAAAAGCTCGAACAGCTGCGGGTGCTGTGGTATGGCGAAAAAATTCATGTGGATGTAGCCAAGACGTTGCCGGGTGTCGGCGTCGACACCCCCGAGGATCTGGAACGGGTCCGCGCGGCCATGGCATAACCCTAAACCGGCTGAGGCCGGTTTTTTTTACCTCAAAATCAGCCCACTTAAGCGCCAACAAATTGATCTGGCAGGATGACTTCCACGATATAGTCGCTCATTATGAATAGTACCAGTGTTCACAAGGGTATGAATAAATGGAGCAACTGCGTGCTGAATTAAGTCACCTGCTGGGCGAACGATTAAGCCGCTTGGAGTGTGTTGGTGAAAAGCCGGATTCTTCATTGTGGTCTTTATACGACAGCCAGGGAAATGCACTACCACTGTTAGCCAAAAGCTTTGTAAACCGGGGTGTGGCGGCTCAACAGGCGTGGAAACTCTCCATGCTGGCGCGCTCTGGGGTGATTCGGATGCCGGTGGTGTATGGGGTGCTTACCCACGAAGATAACCCCGGGCCGGATGTGCTGTTAATGGAACGGCTACGCGGGGTGTTGGTGGAAGCCCCCGCCAGAACCCCTCAGCGTTGGGATCAGCTCAAAGACCAAATTGTTGAAGGGTTGTTGGCCTGGCACAGGGTGGATAGCCAGGGCTGTGTGGGCTTTGTAGACAGTACTCAGGAAAATATCTGGCCCGCCTGGTACCGCCACCGGGTGGATATTCTCTGGGCTATGCTCAACCAATTCAACAATCCCGGCCTGACCATGCAGGAGCGGCGGATATTGTTCCGCACCCGCGAATGCCTGCCGCAGCTTTTTGCCGATTTTAATGACAACTGTGTGCTGGTTCACGGCCAGTTTACGCTACGCAGTATGCTTAAAGACCCCCGCACCGATCAGCTGATGGCGATGATCAACCCTGGCCCGATGCTATGGGCTCCGAGGGAGTATGAATTATTCAGATTGTATGACGAGGGCCATGCTGAAAGCCTGTTCTGGGCCTATCAGCAGCGGGCGCCGGTACCGGAATCGATCCTGTGGCGCCGCTGGCTGTATGTACTGTGGGAAGAGGTGTCTAATCTGGTGAACTACGGCACCTTCAACCGCCGGGCCTTTGAACTGGCGTCGAAGTCACTGCTCCCCTGGCTGAACTGAGCTGCCTTTTAACCATTGCCAGGCGCGGCCCAGGGTTTCATACCCCACCCGGTCGCTATGCATTAACCACACCGGTGAGGGGATTATCTTCTCCCACGGGTTGAGTGGCGAGGCAATCGCCAGTTGGTTAGCTGGGGCTGGCAGGGGGTGTAGCCCTTTTGCCTGGAAGAAAATTATGGCCCGAGGCATATGGGAGGCCGAGGTCACCAGCAGGAACTTCTGGTCACCCAGGGTTTTGGCCACAGCGGCAGCCTCTTCTTCGGTGTCTTTTAGCGTGTCCAGGGTAATGATCGCGCTGCGCGGTACCCCTAAGCTTTCCGCCACCCGGGCACCTGCTTCGGCGGTACTGACCGGGTTAGTTAGCGCAGGGCCGCCGGTAAAAATCATTTTAGCGCCGGGGTTCTCCCGCCATAGCCGGATGCCCTCTGTCACTCTTGGCAGGCTATTGCTGATCAGATTAGAGCTGGGTGCCCAATCCGGGTTCCAGGTGTAGCCACCGCCCAATACCACAATGTAAGAAACTTGCTCGCTGCCGTGCCAGGTCGGGTAGCTGTCTTCGATAGGTTTAAGCAGCCGATCGGCCACCGGTTGCAGGCTCAAAAGGGTTAATGCCAGCCACCCAACGGTTAACAAGGTTTTTCCGATTTTTTGCCAGCGGGTAAACCACACCAGCAAAATGCCGACTGCCAGCAGCACCAACAACAATGGCAGGGGGAGTAGCATCCCGCCGATGATCTTCTTCAGGTAAAAAAGCACGCGATCTGGTTCCTTTTTTGAGCATACAGCCGGTAAAGAGGGGTGATATTACACCACAAGGGTTCAATATCCTCACGGGTGTGACAAAATAGCGGTTTTGCCTTACCGGCACTTCCTCCCGGAGTCTCGCGATGCAGGATCGTAATTTCGACGATATTGCTGAAAAGTTCTCGCGCAATATTTATGGCACCACTAAGGGCGAGCTACGTCAGGCTATTCTGTGGCAGGATCTTGATGCACTTTTGGCAACCATGCCCCAACGGCCGCTGCGGATCCTCGATGCTGGCGGTGGGCAGGGGCAGACCGCAATCCGATTTGCGGAGAGAGGCCACCAGGTCACGCTGTGCGATCTCTCCCAGCAGATGATCCTGCGGGCTGAACAGGCGGCGATAGAGAAAGGTGTGAGCGGCAACATGCATTTCATACATTCTCCGATACAAGCGGTGGCCCAGCATTTGGAAAGCCCCGTTGATCTGATATTGTTTCACGCGGTGCTGGAATGGGTGGCGGATCCGTTACCTTTACTGGAGAGCCTCTGGGCGTGTCTGGCCCCCGGTGGCTCGCTATCACTCATGTTTTACAATGCCAATGGCTTGCTAATGCATACCATGGTGGTGGGGAACTTCGGTTACGTGCTTGACGGGCTGCAAAAGCGTAAAAAGCGCACGCTGTCACCGGATCATCCTCGGGATCCTGTTCAGGTCTACCAATGGCTGGAACAGATCGGCTGGCAGATAACCGGCAAAACCGGCGTTCGGGTTTTCCATGATTACCTGCGTGAAAGAAAACAGCAGCGGGAATGCTTCGATACATTACTTGAACTGGAAACACGTTACTGTCGGCAGGAGCCTTGGGTAAGCATGGGCCGCTACATCCATGTGACCGCCATTAAGCCGCAGAGCCAAGGATAACTTATGAGCGATTTTTCCCAGACGGTGCCAGAACTGGTTGCCTGGGCCAGGAAAAATGATTTTTCGATTTCACTGCCCACTGACCGGCTGGCATTTTTGCTGGCGGTTGCCACCCTGAACGGGGAGCGGTTGGATGGTGAAATGAGTGAAGGGATTTTGATTGATGCGTTTCGCCATGTGAGCGAGGCCTTTGAGCAAACTCATGAAACCATCGCCGTTCGCGCTAACAATGCCATCAATGACATGGTGCGCCAGCGTTTGCTTAACCGCTTTACTAGCGAGATCACCGAAGGCAATGCCATTTATCGCCTGACGCCGCTGGGGATTGGCATCACGGATTATTATATTCGCCAGCGAGAGTTCTCTACTCTGCGGCTGTCGATGCAGCTGTCTATTGTGGCCAGTGAGCTGAAACGCGCCGCCGATGCCGCCGATGAAGACGGCGATGAATTCCACTGGCACCGCAACGTGTATGCCCCGTTGAAATATTCGGTGGCTGAGATTTTCGACAGCATTGATTTAACCCAGCGTATTATGGATGAGCAGCAGCAAACGGTGAAGGACGATATCGCTCAATTGCTGAATAAGGACTGGCGTGCAGCCATCACCAGCTGTGAACTTCTGCTGTCCGAGACATCCGGCACCCTGCGGGAGTTGCAGGATACCCTCGATGCGGCGGGCGATAAGCTTCAGGCCCACCTGCTGCGTATTCAAGACTCGACCATGGGTAAGGGCGAGCTGGATTTTGTCGACCGCCTGGTATTCGATCTGCAAAACAAACTCGACCGCATCGTCAGCTGGGGCCAGCAGGCCATCGACCTGTGGATTGGCTATGACCGCCACGTCCATAAATTTATCCGTACCGCCATCGATATGGATAAAAACCGGGTCTTCGCCCAGCGCCTGCGCCAGTCAGTGCAAACTTACTTCGATGCGCCATGGGCGTTAACCTATGCCAGCGCCGACCGTCTGCTGGATATGCGTGACGAAGAGATGGCCCTGCGCGATGACGAGGTGACCGGTGAATTGCCGACTGACCTTGAATTTGAAGAATTTAATGAAATTCGCGAACAGCTGGCGGCGATTATTGAAGGCCAGCTACAGCGCTTTAAGAACAGTAATACTCCGCTCGATCTCGGCATTGTGATGCGCGAATATCTGGTGCAATACCCACTGGCCCGTCACTTTGACGTGGCGCGGATTGTGGTCGACCAGGCGGTTCGCCTGGGCGTAGCGGAAGCTGACTTTTCCGGTCTGCCAGCGTACTGGCAGCCGATTAATGATTACGGAGCCAAGGTACAGGCGCATGTCATTGACAAATATTGAACAAGTGATGCCAGTTAAACTGGCCCAAGCGCTGGCGAATCCGTTATTCCCGGCCCTCGACAGCCAACTGCGGGCGGGGCGGCACATCGGTTTAGATGAGCTGGATAATCACGCTTTTTTGATGGACTTCCAGGAGTATCTGGAAGAGTTCTATCACCGCTATAACGTTGAGTTAGTGCGTGCGCCGGAAGGGTTCTTCTACCTACGTCCGCGTTCTACCACCCTGATCCCGCGTTCGGTACTTTCCGAGCTGGATATGATGGTCGGCAAAATTCTCTGTTATCTCTACCTCAGCCCGGAACGTCTGGCGAATGAGGGGATCTTCACCCAGCAAGAACTGTATGACGAGCTGCTGACGCTGGCGGATGAAAACAAGCTGCTGAAGCTGGTGAATAACCGCTCCACCGGCTCGGATGTTGACCGCCAGAAGCTGCAAGAGAAAGTTCGCGCCTCCCTGGGCCGCCTGCGCCGTTTGGGCATGGTGTGGTTTATGGGCCACGACAGCAGTAAATTCCGCATCACCGAGGCGGTATTCCGCTTTGGTGCTGATGTGCGTAGTGGGGATGATGCCCGCGAAGCCCAGCTGCGGATGATCCGCGATGGTGAAGCGATGCCGGTGGAAAACCGCCTGCAACTGAATGATGAAACCGACGACACCCTGGACAAGGCGGAGGATGAAGAGGAATGATTGAACGCGGCAAGTTTCGCTCGCTGACGCTGGTTAACTGGAATGGTTTCTTTGCGCGCACCTTTGATTTAGATGAACTGGTGACCACCCTCTCCGGGGGGAATGGTGCCGGTAAATCCACTACCATGGCGGCCTTTGTAACGGCGCTGATCCCGGATTTGACCCTGCTGCACTTCCGTAACACCACCGAAGCCGGTGCCACTAGTGGCTCCCGGGATAAAGGGTTGCACGGTAAGCTGAAAGCTGGGGTCTGTTACTCGGTGCTGGATGTGGTTAACTCCCGCCACCAACGGGTGATTGTTGGGGTGCGTTTGCAACAGGTGGCAGGCCGCGATCGCAAAGTGGATATCAAGCCTTTTGCTATCCAGGGCTTGCCAAGTGCCATGCAACCCACTCAACTGCTAACGGAAACCCTGAACCAACGTCAGGCCCGGGTACTGACACTGCAAGAGCTGAAAGAGAAAGCCGAGCAAATCGAAGGCGTGCAGTTCAAGCAGTTTAACTCGATCACCGATTATCACTCCCTGATGTTCGATCTGGGTGTGGTCGCTCGTCGGCTGCGCTCTGCCTCAGACCGTAGTAAGTATTATCGTCTGATTGAAGCCTCCCTATACGGCGGTATCTCCAGTGCCATCACCCGGTCACTGCGTGATTACCTGCTGCCAGAAAACAGCGGGGTGCGTAAAGCCTTCCAGGATATGGAAGCGGCGCTGCGGGAAAATCGCATGACCCTGGAGGCCATCCGGGTCACCCAGTCGGACCGCGATCTGTTTAAACACCTGATTTCCGAAGCCACTAACTACGTGGCATCGGATTATATGCGCCATGCCAACGAGCGGCGTATCCACCTCGATCAGGCTCTGGAATTCCGTCGTGACCTGTTCACCAGCCGCCAGCAACTGAGCGCTGAGCAGTACAAGCATGTGGATATGGCCCGCGAGCTGGGCGAGCACTCTGGTGCCGAAGGGGATCTGGAGACTGATTATCAGGCCGCCAGCGACCACCTGAACCTGGTGCAGACCGCGTTGCGTCAGCAGGAAAAAATCGAACGCTATGAAGGCGATCTGGAAGAACTCCAGATGCGCCTCGAAGAACAAAATGAGATCGTCGCCGAAGCGGTGGATCAGCAGGAAGAGAACGAAGCCCGTGCTGAATCTGCCGAACTGGAAGTGGATGAACTGAAAAGCCAACTGGCGGATTACCAGCAGGCCCTGGACGTGCAACAAACCCGCGCCATTCAGTATCAGCAAGCGATCCAGGCTCTGGAGCGCGCCCGCGAACTGTGCCATCTGCCGGATCTGCAGGCGGAAGGTGCTGAAGCCTGGCTGGAAACCTTCCAGGCCAAAGAACAGGAAACCACCGAGCGCCTGCTGGATCTGGAACAGCGGATGAGCATGATGCAGGTGGCCCATAACCAGTTCGAACAGGCCTATGAGCTGGTGGCGGCCATTCATGGCCCGGTGAGCCGCAGCGATGCCTGGGGCGTGGCCCGCGACCTGTTGCGTGAAGCCGCCGAGCAGCGCCATCAGGCGGAACAACTACCGGGCTTGCGGATGCGTTTATCCGAGCTGGAACAGCGTCTACGTGAGCAGCAGGATGCTGAGCGTTTGCTGGCTGATTTCTCTAAGCGCCACGGTAAATCCGTCGATCCAGAGCAGCTGGAAGAGATTCAGCAAACCCTGGAAGCGCAAATCGCCCAGCTGTCTGAGTCCGTTGCCCAGGCCGGGGAACGGCGTATGGAGCTGCGCCAGGAGCAGGAGCTGCTGCAAGCGCGCCTGAAAACCCTTACCCTGCGTGCGCCAGTATGGTTACAGGCCCAAAGTAGCCTCAGCCAGCTGTGTGAGCAAAGTAACCAGGAATTTGAATCCAGCCAGCAAGTTACCGAGTACCTTCAGCAATTGCTGGAGCGCGAGCGTGAAACCACCGTTGAACGTGACGAAGTAGGTAGCCGTAAGCGGGCGCTGGAAGACGAAATTGAACGCCTGAGCCAGCCCGGCGGTGCGGAAGATCAGCGCCTGAATGCCCTGGCAGAACGTTTTGGTGGGGTACTGCTGTCTGAGATTTATGACGATGTCAGTCTCGATGATGCGCCGTACTTCTCCGCACTCTATGGCCCATCCCGCCATGCCATCGTGGTTTCCGATCTGTCTCAGGTACGTGAACAGTTGGCCGGCCTGGAAGATTGCCCGGAAGACCTGTACCTGATTGAAGGGGACCCGCAGTCCTTCGATGACAGCGTGTTCAAAGTGGATGAGCTGGAAAAAGCTGTGGTGGTCAACATTGCTGACCGCCAGTGGCGTTATTCCCGCTTCCCGGAAGTGCCGCTGTTTGGCCGCGCTGCCCGTGAAAACCGTATCGAAAACCTGCATGCCGAGCGTGAAACCCTGTCCGAACGCTTTGCCACGCTATCCTTTGACGTGCAGAAAATCCAGCGTTTGCACCAGGCGTTTAGCCGCTTTGTCGGCCAGCACCTCAGCGTGGCCTTTGAAACTGACCCGGAAGCCGAAATCCGCCAGTTAAATAGCCGCCGTGGTGAAGTGGAGCGCGCCCTTAGCGCCCATGAAAACGACAACCTGCAACAGAAGACCCAGTTTGAACAGGCCAAAGAGGGTGTATCCCTGCTAAACCGCCTGATGCCGCGGGTCAATCTGCTGCTAGATGACAGCCTGGCAGACCGCTGTGAAGAGATCCGCGAACGTCTGGATGAAGCCCAGGAAGCCAGCCGCTATATTCAGCAGCACGGTAACCAGCTCACCAAACTGGAGCCGATGGTAGGCGTATTACAAAGCGACCCGGAGCAGTTCGAACAGCTGAAAGCAGACCACCAATACGCACAGCAGACCCAGCGTGAAGTGCGCCAGAAGGCCTTTGCCCTGACCGAAGTGGTGCAGCGCCGTAACCACTTTGGCTATAGCGACTCCGCTCTGATGGTGGATGGCAACAGCGATCTTAACGAGAAACTGCGCCAGCGCCTGGCCCAGGCAGAAGCCGAACGTAGCCGCACCCGTGAAGCCCTGCGTAACCACGCTGCCCAACTGAGCCAGTACCATCAGCTATTGGCTTCTTTGAAAAGTTCCTTCGATGCCAAAAACGAACTGCTTGGCGACCTGCACAAAGAGCTGAAAGATATTGGCGTCCGCGCCGATGCCGGGGCGGAAGAGCGTGCCCGTGCCCGACGTGATGAGCTGCATACCCAGCTTTCGAATAACCGCTCCCGCCGTAACCAGCTGGAAAAACAGCTGACCCTGTGTGAAGCGGAAATGGCTAACTTGATCCGCAAACTGAAGCAGCTGGAACGCAGCTACTACGAGATGCGTGAGCAGGTGGCGACCTCCAAAGCCGGGTGGTGCGCGGTGATGCGGATGGTGAAAGACAATGGCGTTGAGCGCCGTCTTAACCGCCGCGAGCTGGCCTATCTCTCCGGCGACGATCTGCGATCCATGTCGGATAAGGCGTTGGGGGCACTGCGCCTGGCGGTGGCCGATAACGAACACCTGCGCGATGTGCTGCGGATGTCCGAGGATCCAAAGCGTCCGGAACGCAAAATTCAGTTCTTCGTGGCGGTTTATCAGCATCTGCGCGAACGTATCCGCCAGGATATTATCCGCACCGACGACCCGGTAGAAGCCATCGAACAGATGGAAATCGAATTGGGCCGCCTGACGGAAGAGCTGACCGCCCGTGAGAAGAAACTGGCTATCAGCTCCCGCAGCGTGGCGAACATCATTCGTAAAACCATCCAGCGCGAGCAGAACCGTATCCGGATGCTAAACCAGGGGCTGCAAAGCGTCTCCTTCGGCCAGGTGAACAGCGTGCGTCTGAATGTGAACGTGCGTGAGACCCACTCCCAGCTGCTGACGGTACTGTCCGAGGAGCACGAACAGCATCAGGATCTGTTTAACAGCAACCGACTGACCTTCTCCGAAGCGCTGGCCAAGCTGTATCAACGCCTGAACCCGCAAATCGATATGGGCCAACGCACCCCGCAAACCATTGGTGAAGAGCTGCTGGATTACCGTAACTACCTGGAAATGGAAGTTGAGGTTAACCGTGGCTCCGACGGCTGGCTACGTGCCGAGAGCGGGGCGCTGTCCACCGGTGAAGCGATCGGTACCGGTATGTCCATCCTGGTGATGGTGGTACAAAGCTGGGAAGATGAATCCAGCCGCCTGCGCGGTAAAGATATCTCCCCATGCCGTCTGCTATTCCTTGATGAAGCCGCCCGTCTGGATGCCCGCTCAATCAACACCCTGTTTGAATTGTGCGAACGTCTGGAGATGCAGCTGATCATCGCGGCACCAGAAAACATCAGCCCGGAAAAAGGCACCACCTATAAGCTGGTACGTAAAGTGGTGGCTAACCACGAACACGTGCACGTTGTGGGGCTGCGTGGCTTTGCCGGGGCCTTGCCGGAAGCCGAAATGCCGACAGCCGACGCCTCCTAGTCAAGGCGTAATAATGAAAACCCTGGTGGCATGTGCTCCGGGGTTTTGTGGATTTAAGGCGGTTAACCACGAATTTGCTCATTTTCAGAACATACCCGCCAACAAAAACCATTAATAAGTCACAGCCGGCTTTTTTTCTTTTATATACTTATTAACAAGTCTTACGCTTTTAAATAGCGTGTTTACCCGGGAGGCAAGGGATAATGCTTAACAATCGTTGCAAATTTCGTTTTTCAGCACTGGTGATGGCGCTGACTATGGTGCCGCTGTTCACTGCCTGTGCAGATGAACCGTCGCTTATTCCCTCAGATGATTCTGCCGTGGCGGTGCCAAACCCAACGGAAACACCGACGCCGCTTTCCATATCTCCGGCGATGGCTGCGCTGATGGGCATCCAGCCAACCGTCCCTGAAGGGATGTCAGCGGTACAAGGCCGTAGCCAGATACAGTCGTTGCTCCCGGCGAACTACACGCCGGTATATATGAATGCCCTGGCGGCACTCTACGGCGCTCGGGATATGAAACCGATGTGGGATAACCGCAAAGCGGTCCACGCCTTTCAACAACAGCTGGCGGAAGTGGCGATGGCGGGCTTCCAACCGCAGTTTATCCGCTGGGTGGAGCTGCTAACCGATCCGAATGTTAAAGATATTTCCCGGGATGTGGTGCTGTCTGACGCGATGTTGGGCTATCTGGATTACATCAGTGGGCTGCCAACTAATGGTAGCCGCTGGCTGTACAGTGAAAAACCTTACCAGATGCAATTGCCACCGCTGTCGGTGATTAACCAATGGCAGCTGGCTCTTGATAATAATAGCTTGCCTGCCTACGTGGCGATCCTGGCCCCGCAAAACGCCCAATATGCCCAAATGCACCAGTCGTTGGTCACTATGATGTCCGACAACCGGCCTTGGCCACAGTTGCTGGGTACCGTGACGCTGCGCCCGGGGCAGTCCAATGCTGAAGTTCCGGCCCTACGTGAGATCCTAACCCGCAACGGTATGCTCGGGGGCGTGGATGACGTGGTTAGCACCAGTTCAGCGAAACACAGCGGCACGGTCTACAACACCCAGCTGGTGAATGCGGTTAAAAGCTTCCAGAAATGGCAGGGGCTGGGTGTGGATGGCGTCATCGGCGGCAAAACCCGTGATTGGCTGAATGTCTCCCCGGCACAACGTGCGGGGTTATTGGCGCTCAATATTCAGCGCCTGCGCCTGCTGCCGGAAAAATTAGATACCGGGATAATGGTTAATATTCCTAATTTCTCGTTGGTTTATTACTTAAATGGTAGTGAAGTATTGAACTCGCGGGTGATTGTTGGCCGCCCGGACCGTAAAACCCCGATGATGAGCAGCGCCCTGAACAACGTGGTGGTTAACCCGCCGTGGAACGTGCCGCCGACCCTGGCACGTAAAGATATTCTCCCGAAGGTGGTTAATAACCCAGACTACCTGGAAAACCACGGTTACACCGTGCTACGCGGTTGGAGTAATCAGGCGGAAGTTATCAACCCATATATGGTGGATTGGTCGACTATCACGGCCAGCAATCTGCCGTTCCGTTTCCAGCAGAAGCCAGGATCAACCAACTCCCTGGGCCGTTATAAATTCAATATGCCCAGCTCGGATGCTATCTACCTTCACGATACGCCGAACCATAACCTGTTCCAGAAAGACGTTCGTGCTCTTAGCTCCGGCTGTGTACGGGTAAATAAGGCATCTGAACTGGCGGGGATGTTGCTGGGGGATGCCGGGTGGAATGATTCCCGTATTTCCGACGCGCTGAAGCAGGGTAATACCCGCTACGTAAATATTCGCCAACGTATTCCGGTGAGCCTCTATTATTTGACGGCGTTTGTCGGCGATGACGGTAAGACGCAATTCCGAACAGATATTTACAATTACGATAATACAGCGCGATCTGGCGCACAAATTTTAGCGAAAGCCGGAGAATTGTTCAGATAAAAGTAAGCATTTCAGGATAGTTAGCTGTCGTAATTATCGGCCCATAGGTGACTCAAATATGTCTGAGCCGCAGGAGCTGGGATTGTGCGGCTTGACGCATGCAATTTTGGTCGTTAAGGTGCGCAAAGTGCGCCAGAAGTGCATATTTCACCATATAACTACCTGTAGACTTTCATCATGGAAAAATTTGACGCTAATCGCCGCAAATTGCTGGCATTGGGGGGCATGGCACTTGGTGCTGCAATGCTCCCTGGTCAGGCATTTGCTACCCTCTCGACACCGCGCCCGCGGATACTGACACTGAATAATTTACATACTGGTGAGTCGCTCAAGGCAGAATTTTTCGATGGCAGGGGCTATATTCAGGACGAATTAGTACGACTTAATCACTTCTTCCGCGATTATCGTGCGAATAAAGTGAAATCCATGGATCCCTCCTTATTTGATCATCTGTATCGGTTGCAGGGTCTGCTTGGGACCAGCAAGCCGGTTCAACTTATCTCCGGTTACCGTTCCGTGGATACCAACGCTGAACTTCGAACCCATAGCCGTGGGGTGGCTAAAAATAGCTATCATACTAAAGGGCAGGCGATGGATTTCCATATCGAAGGGTTGTCGTTAAACAATATTCGCAAAGCAGCATTATCGATGCGCGCGGGTGGTGTAGGATATTACCCACGTAGCAACTTTGTGCATATTGATACTGGGCCGGTTAGGCACTGGTAATTAACGACCCGGCTTTGGCCGGTAACGGGGCAGCATGAATTATCATATTATTCCGGTAACGGCATTCGCTCAGAATTGCTCGTTAATCTGGTGTGAGGAAACCCAACAGGCGGCGCTGGTGGATCCCGGTGGGGATGCCGAGCGTATTAAGCAGGAAGTGGCTGCCAAAGGGGTAGAAATATCACAAATCCTGTTAACCCATGGGCATCTGGATCATGTGGGGGCTGCGGCTGAATTAGCGGCTTACTATAGGGTGCCGGTGGTGGGGCCGGAAAAACAAGACGAATTTTGGTTACAGGGGTTACCTGCCCAGAGCCAGATGTTTGGGCTTGAACCGTGTCCACCGCTGACCCCAGACCGCTGGTTGCAGGAGGGGGAAAGCGTTGCCGTAGGGAATGTGGCTTTACAGGTGCTGCATTGTCCGGGGCATACGCCGGGGCACGTGGTGTTCTTTGACCCGCGTTCACGGTTGCTGATCTCCGGGGACGTTATTTTCAAAGGCGGCGTCGGTCGCAGTGATTTCCCGCAGGGTAATCACGGCCACCTGATCGCTTCCATTAAAACTAAGCTGCTGCCGTTAGGGGATGATGTAACGTTTATCCCTGGTCACGGCCCGTTATCGACCCTGGGCCACGAACGGCTTCATAATCCGTTTTTGCAGGATGAAATGCCGGTCTGGTAACCGTCAGAATGCCAAAAGGGCCGCAAATGCGGCCCTCTTCTTTTGTAGCGCTAAGGCTTAAAGCACGGCGACAATTGCTTCACACAGCTGGGCCATATTGTCCGGCGTCATCCCCGCCACGTTCACCCGGCCTGATGCTACTGCATACACACCAAACTCTTCACGCAGACGCAGCACCTGCTCTTTAGTCAGCCCGCTGAAAGAGAACATCCCGTTCTGGCGGATGATAAAGTTAAAGTCACGGTTTGCGCCTTTCTCTTGCAGGGTATTCACAAACAGAATACGCATTCGCTGGATGCGCTGGCGCATGTCGGTCAGCTCTTGCTCCCATATGGCACGCAGGGCTGCATTGCTGAGGATGGTCGCCACCACAGAAGCACCGTGAGCCGGTGGGTTAGAGTAGTTGGCACGGATACAGGACTTCATCTGGCTGAAGGCACGGTCGGCGGTATCTGCATCGGCAGTCACCAGAGTGCAGGCACCTACGCGCTCGTTATACAGGCCAAAGTTCTTGGAGAAAGAGCTGGCAACCAGCAGTTCGGAATGCAGCGCCGCAAAGGCGCGCAGGCCTTCGGCGTCTTCTTCAAGGCCACGGGCAAAGCCCTGATAGGCGAAGTCGAACAGCGGCAGCCAGCCGGATTCTTTAGACAGGGTGGCCAGCTGTTGCCATTGCTCCAGGGTTGGATCAATCCCGGTTGGGTTGTGGCAGCAGCCGTGGAACAGCACCACGTCCCCGGCCTCGGCATCACGCAGGCTGGCAATCAGACCATCGAAGTCCAGAGTATGATTGGCGGCGTCGTAATATTGGTATTCGCGCACTTCCAGGCCAGCCGCGTTAAAGATGCCTTTGTGATTCGGCCAACTTGGGTTGCTCACCCAAACCCGCTTAACGCTAGTGTTTTTTACCAGGAAGTCAGCAGCAACGCGCAATGCGCCGGTGCCGCCAGGGGTCTGTGCGGTTTTGGCACGTTTGGCTTCAATAATGGCACTGCCTTTCCCGAACAGCAGTTCCTGGGTGCAGTGAGAAAATTCAGGGATACCGTCAATACTGAGGTAATTTTTTGTGGTTTCGTTTTCCAGCAGATATTGCTCGGCTTTTTTAACGCTGGTTAGTACCGGTGTTTTCCCGGTTTCATCTTTGTAGACCCCAATACCCAGGTTAATCTTGCCAGGGCGTTGATCTGCACGGAACAAATCAGCCAGGCCTAAAATAGGATCAGCAGGGGCAGCGGTAATGTTTTCAAACATACGAGGTTCCATTTTTTAATAAGGGAAGGGCCATTCAGGTTAACGGCAGATATACAAAATGCCAACGGTTTGCGCGAAAAATCGTGGGTTATGCCGCAGCAGGCTTGCGGGCATAAAAAAACAGGGCCGAAGCCCTGTTTCTCGCGATATTTGTCGGCGATTAGAACTGGTAAGTGATACCTACACCCAGCTGATCGTCGGTACCCACCAGGCCACCCACAGCGCGGGTGTAATCGGAATCATCCAGCAGGTTGAAACGGTAGTCAGCAAACACGTTCAGGTTTTTGTTAAAGTAGTAAGTTGCACCCAGTTCAATGTATTTCGCCAGGTCAGCATCGCCGCCGTCGAAATCAGTACCTGGACGCGCATTCAGGTTCTTACCTTTAGACTGCACATAGGACAAGGACGGACGCAAACCGAAATCGAACTGGTACTGAGCGATTGCTTCGAAGTTCTGGGTTTTATTGGCAAACTGATCATCGTTTTCGATGGTCATGTTGCGGGTTTCTGCATATACGGTTGCCAGATAAACGTTGTTGGCATCATATTTCAGGCCGAATGCATAAGCTTCAGCGCGGTCGCCTTTGCCATCAGCAGTCTGAACGTTGGTACGCTTAGAGTTACTGTATGAACCAATTACGCCGAAGCCGTCGAATTCATAACCCAGAGAGTAACCTACGCCATCACCGTTAGCCTGAGTTGGGTCAGTACGGTCATTTTTGCCCTGATACTGAACGCCGAAGTTCATACCATCAACCAGACCGAAGAAGTTGCTGTTACGGTAGGTCAGCAGGCCGGTGGAACGGCTGGTCATAAAGTTATCAACGTGACCACCACCCCAGGTTTCGCCGGACCAGTCCGGGGCCATATCGGTGTAGGATTCAACGTCGTAGACGATGCCGTAGTTACGGCCATAATCCAGTGAGCCGTAGTCAGCCACTTTCATACCAGCAAAGGCCAGACGGGTTTTGGTTGATTGTGAGGTTTCTGGCTGGCTGGCGGTAGCGCGGTATTCCCACTGGCCGTAACCGGTAAGGATATCGTTAACCTGAGTCTCACCTTTGAAACCGATCTGAGCATAGGTGGCGTCAGCGTTAGAGGTCTCACCGGTGGTGGTAAAATCGTGCTCGGCGTTGATCTTGCCGTAAAGATCCAGTTTGTTACCGTTCTTATTATAGATCTCAGCAGAGTGAGCGGTACCTGCGATTAACAGAGCAGGGATCACCACTGCCAGGATGTTGCGCTTCATCATTATTTATTACCCTCATTGTTTTATTATCGACACTTGCCACCGCCGTCAATAATTCTTTACAGAACCACCGAGGAAAGTTTAGTGTCTTTCTATGTCTGATTCGCATATTTCCATCACTAACCCCCTTTCGCTAGTTAGAAAATGATACAAATATCTAATATAAGTAACTAAATTATAAAATTGGTAAATAAATATTTCATTCACGGAACTTTGTGAAGTGCCTCATAAAT
>CBIFWW010000060.1:0-19182 GCA_966186435.1 uncultured Enterobacteriaceae bacterium | reverse complement strand
AGCCGCTGCCGTCGCTCAGGTCCATGTTGCCGCCGCGCCAGCGCCAGGCTTTGCTTTGCGCTGGTTTTTTTATTTTTTTATTCAAAATTGATTCTTATCAATGAAATTTATATGTTGGTTTACGAAAATGGGCGTTAATAGTTAACCAATTATTAAACACAGGTTATTATTTTTATCAGGTATTATTCTGGATAAGCAGTAACTGCTCCGATTATTCTAAAAAATAAGCCGCGCGAACGGCTTATTTTTGACCGACTTAACTAAAATTAAACGGCGTGGCTTAGGGCATTCACCGCCAAAATAGCATCGGCAATATCACCGGCAGTCAGGTTTGGGTTAAGGTTGCGTAGGGTATCACCCGGGCTATTAGCTAATTCACCAACTTTTAACAATTCCTCACGGGTGGCATCGGCCAGGTGCAACCCTTTTAAGGTCACCGGCATGCCGATGGACCGGAAGAAGTCGATATAGTCAGCGATTTCGCTGTCGGGGCGATTTTCCAGTACCAGTTGCACCAGGATCCCATAGGCTACCTTTTCACCGTGAGTCAGGTGGTGGATATCCCCCTGCAATGCAGTAAAGCCATTATGGATAGCGTGCGCGCCCGCCAGACCAGCGTTCTCAAAGCCTAGGCCGGAAAGCAGGGTATTGGCTTCAATCACTGCCTCAACTGCCGGGGTCACCAGGTTCTGCTCAACCGCCTGCAAGGCGCTATAGCCATAAGTCAGCAAGGTGTTTTCACAGGCTTCGGCAATCGCCATCGCTGCTACGGTAGGCGTACCGTTCACCATGGATAAACTTTGGCTGCGCTGTACCGCCCGGGCTTCAATATAGGTTGCCATGCCATCGGCAATGCCGGAGGCGAATAGACGGGCAGGGGCGCGTACACAGATAGCGCTGTCCACTAACACCAAATCAGGGTTTTTGGTGTAGAAACGGTAACTATCAAAGGCGCCGTCTTCGGTGTAAATCACCGACAGCGCACTACATGGAGCATCGGTAGAGGCTACCGTAGGCACGATGGCCACGGCGGCACCCAAGGTATCGGCTACCGCTTTAGCAGTATCCAGCGTCTTACCACCCCCAAGTCCGACCACCACATCGCAATGGGCCTCCTGTGCCAGCGTGGCCAGACGGTTAATCTCCACCCCGGAAGACTCACCGTTAAAACGGGCATAAATGGATGGCACGTCCGTGGCACTCAGCGCGCTCATCACTTCCTCAGAAACCAGGGTCCAGACGGTATCGTCGGCAATCAGGAAGGCTTTCTTGCCAATTTCCTGAATAAACTGGCCGAGTTCGGCAATAACGCCGTTGCCCTGAACGTATTTTCTGGGGGAGGAAAAGACAAATTTACGCATTACTTATCTCCTTTAGTATTAGAACTACCTGTTGTGTCTCACTCCACCATACCATTCTCCGCCAGCAATTTTTTGTGACCTCACCGGGATCTAGGGCGGTTGCCACTGCACAATGCATTGAGCTTACCCCTGACGCCCGAGCTATAAAGGGCGCGACTTTACAGCCATTTAGCTGATTTCAAGCCGACGCTTCTGGTTTCAAGGCAGATAAAACCGCCATTGCGGAGGGGGTATCGTCCTGCGCGACAAAAATATGATCGTGATAATAGCCGGCGACTACATTGCAACTTATACCCTTGGCAGCGAGGGCGCTTGAGAAGGCCGCCGTTAGCCCTACCGCCGCCAGTGAAGAATGGATTTTCAGCGTGATCCAACCCGCCACATACTCATAAGCGATGTTATGGCGATCGGCTACTTGCTGGGGAAGAACCAGCGTCATACCTTCCTTTTCGCGGACAGTAACTACGGCAAGTTTGTTTAATTCGGAGGAGGGTGCTTCCAGGGTACAGAAAACGAATTTCCCGGGATTGAGTTCCGGGCTGGCGTGTTGAAGAAGCTCATTAAGATTGCTGATACCGGACATGGTTGTCACCTTATTTCTGGTTGAAAGGGATACGATTTAAAACACTCTCGATCCAAAAAGAAAATGATAAAAATCACTCGGGCATTAGTCGATCTTATTTCAATAGGTGTGAGTAAACCGAGATTCGGTTCATGGTGCAGAGGGGGTATGTCTAGGGCGACTAGCGGCGATGGAGCAAGCCATCGCCGGGGCAAAAATTAGCTTTCAGGCATGGCGGAAGAGTGATGGGTGGAGATTTTCCACTCACTGCCGTTCCAGGCGTAGGTGAAGGTGTAGCGGGCTGATACGGAACTCTTGTCGTTGAACGTAAAGGTATAGGTACCAACATCAATCGCTTCATTACAGCCTAAAAGCACCGTGCGGCTGTCGATTTTACCCACCGGTTGTTTCTCCAGGAAGTGATCAAAGTAATCCACACGTTCCGCATCAGTTAAGCGGACTTTATTCGATACCGTTGGCAGCAGTACCGCATCATGCTGATAAAGCTTGGCGACATTGGCTGATTTCCCGGTTTTCAACGCGGCATTCCAGCGGTCAAATAACCCTTCAATTTGGGCTTTATCTGTAGTGACACACTGGGTTTTATCTGCGGCCATAGCGCCGGTGGTAGCCAACAGCAGGGGGGCCGCCCAAATCAGTTTTTTCATTGCATATCATCCTTTATATGTAAGTGCTGGAGAAATATGCGGCGTAGTCAGGGGTGGGCGCAACCTCACTTGCCAAACCTTACAGAAACTGAGTTTTCATCACATTAAGTTAAGGATAAATAAGGAAAATCAAAGCTCAGTCTTATTATTTGTAACAAAGGGACTCACCAGCAACAGATTAGCAGCAGAAGGTATCACCACTACCGGGCAGGAGGGGGCTTTTTGTTCACCATCCTGTTGGCGGCCACCCCAAATCTGAGCAGAAATGGGCCGCGGATCGCGGGGGTGGTTAGGCTGCCAGGTGACTTCTACAGTATTGCCATCGGGATAAGTCAGTACTAAGGAGGCATCCTGGGGCAGTGCTATTTCTGTGCCATCGGCGTGGATGATGATGGCGTTAATATTTGGCTTCATAATGGTTTCTCCTCGATGATATCTTCTAAGTTATAGCATATTGCCGTCCGTCAACTTGTTGCCAGATACAGCATGGTTAATTGTTGCGCAGGAACAAAAGGTATATACCTTGTTAGTACTTATTGAGCGGAGGTTAAGCTGAAACAGGCCGTTTTTTAGTTCAACAATTGAGGCTTAACGAAAAGCAGAGTCAGTGAGCGTTCAAAGGACTGAACCGGCAATTGTTTGTTTAGATATCCAGTTTTTTTATGCGCGATAAGACTTTCAGAGCATTAGTCTTTACATAGCTCAAATGTATATATTACAGTCTAATATTCACGAAGAAAATTCACAATGATCTATAATCTGAATTTAATTTCTCAAGGCCACATTTAAATTCTATGTTAAGGGATATAGAGGGAATGGTCTACAATCTGCCGGGCCAGTCGTTGCAATGCGCTGAGGTGCTTTTCCACCGCCGATAAGCTGGGCTGGAACCACGGCACCGATCCTTATCGCCTGATGGATGCCGCCAATGGTTTGATACGCCCACTCCAGGACCGCCCGGTGCGGGTAGACTGTGAAATCTTAGTCTTGGGTGATGCCGTGGTGTGCTCCAGCGTGAAGTGGCCGCCGAAAAATATGGTCTTAGCGCAGTGGATATTTTGGTGGAACTGGGCAAACGCCGGATGGTAGGCGGGCAGGAAGACATGATTGTTGATATGGCGCTGGATTTGTCCCACCGATAACATTTTCATTTGATGACTGGGGCGCGGAGAAAGCCCTTTTTTATTGATGATGAATCATATATTTATTCATTCATTTGGTGGGTGAATTATTTAACATTGATTATAACATTATGAATACATCATTAAGTCCTTTTACGGATGACTGATGCTATTAATGGTATGTGTTAAATAGTGTATTAATTGAAATGGGCGCCAGATGTCAAGTTAATTTAAAAAAGATTATTTAATTGGCATGAGGTGCTATGCTGGCTGAGCTAACGCTATTGAAGCCATCATTATGGATGAGGCAATTTTAAAATTGATTCATGGAGGATATTAATGAAAAAGTATTACTGGTCATTTTTATTAATTATGTTGGGGCTTTCTACGCAAGCCGAGGCTTGTCACCAACGTTATAATCAGCAATTCTTATCTCTGCCTGCTGTTATCCAGGTTCCACGCGATCGCAACGTTGGCGCACGGTTGAGTAATGACATTTCTGATGGGCGGGGGGTTTGGCTCACAGATTGTAATTTCGCCGCCAGCCGTCCGATGACGATGACTATGAACTCGCCTATTGTTAGCCAGGGTAATTATGGGTGGGCGGTTATTCCTACTAGCTTACCCGGGATTGGCATTGCGGTTAGGATGAATTTCTACTTCTCAATAGAGAACCGCCAAGGTGGTTCCGGTTTTTATTTTGATTTGGGAACCAGAGCAACCCAAACGCAAAGTGCCCAAGTAACGAATTCTTCCAGCCGCTATAGGGCGAATGCCTACGCCGTTAGTCATCTGGTGCGCACCGGCGACATTACCGGCGGAGTATTGGCCGCGCAAACGCTATCAACAGGGATCTTGAGTTATCGGGGTAATCAGGTTGGGAATATTAACGTGATGATTGGTGGAGGGACGCGGGTGATTATAGAAGCCTGTGATCTTACGACGCCCTCCCTGCGCCTGGATTTAGGCCGGGTGCGGGTAAACACGTTCAACGGTACAGGCAGCACCAGCGGCTCTGCCACGCAAAATATCACCCTCAATTGCGATATGTCTGTTAACGCCCACCTCACTTTATCCGGCACTCAAAGTCCCGATACCACAGAAGATAGCGTTTTGGCTTTATCCGGCCAGGGTAATGAAGCTGTGGCTAGCGGTATTGGCATACAATTGTTGCAAAATAATCGTTTGTTGCGAATCGGGCAAACGCTTGAACACGGTCGTACCGATGCGGGCATTGTGAACATCCCTATCACCGCGCGTTATTATCAAACGCAGCCAGCGGTGGGGGCAGGCCAGGCAAGTACCACTGCAACTCTGGCAGTTACTTATCAATAATCCTGTGGTTAACCTGGGTGTTTGATACGCCCGGGTTAATTAATCTTGCCAGACAAAGTAATTCAATTCTAATTTACTACTTTCAGTATGTGCTAATCTAATAATAATATTTTAATAATGTTTTATTGTGATTTTAATCGTCTATGGTGTGCTAAGTAAATAGTGTTCTCAATGCCGGCTAATGCTATTTAAAAAGCCACATCATTGAGCCTTAACATCATTTCATTGGGCGTAAAATCATGAGGTTGTTAAAAATATTTATGGTGTTGGTATTTGTCATGCCAATTTACACTTTGGCAAATTGCACTTTTAATACTTATGAAATGAATTTAACTGCCAATATTAATGTTGCCAACGATACTCCTGTAGGGACGCAAATCGCTTCATTGGCAGGCTCGTCAATGGAAAGTTTCGCCCGCTGCTATTTTACTTCACGCCGGACGATTGGCACTTTTATGGAAACTGGCGCAACCAATACTGGGATGACCGTAGGGAGCACTGGCGCAGGATCAGGTACGGTATATGCCACCAACGTCCCGGGGGTTGGGGTAGCGATTCTTTTTAACTCAAAAATAACCCGTAATAATAGCGGTAAATCGTCCTGGGGGGTTGCCTATCCCTATCCGGCTACCTTCTTACAGGGTAATGGTTCCACCAGCACCACTACCTGGCGTACCCCTTCCAGAGATAATTACTTGGTGGCTTTACTCGCTAATATATGGTTAATAAAAACCGGCCCTATTACCAACGGCAACTTAAACGGGTTTACCTTGGGGCAGGTAGGGTTTTCAGTAAATGGTACTAACCTTAGTGGGCGGGGAAATGTGATCATTTCTGGCAATGTTAATGTTTTTAATACCAGTTGCCGGGTCAATACCCCGACATTAAGATTTAACTTAGGTAGTATTCCGTTAACGCGCTTTGGCACCAACCCCGGCACATTGCCAGGCGGAGCGGAAAATACCCAAAGGCTCTCCCTTGACTGCGATCCGGGCATTAATATCTCGGCAACCCTACAGGGGGCGCAAAACCCTGACAGCAGTGACACTACGGTTTTAGCATTGGCGCATCAGGGCCAGACTGGTGTGGCCCAAGGTGTTGGGGTGCAGCTGCTTTATAACAATCAGCCCATGGTTTTGAGCCAGCCCGTGGCGTTACACCGCTCAACAGGGGGAATGATAGAACTGCCGATTAGCGCGCGCTATATTCAAACCTTGCCTGCGCCCACGACGGGAACCGCCAATACCAACGCCACGCTGGTGATAACCTATCAGTAACCGGTTACTCCCCGGCCCATACCGCAACTTGGTGGGCCACCAGTTCGGTTAAAGCACTGCAATGCTGCATATAGGCGCGCATCTCATCGGCGTCACTTTCATCCCTGACCAACCGGTGGGCGATATTTTCCAGAGCGCTGGCGCTACCGCATTGTCTGGCCCAGGGTTCCAGCGTTTCCACCAGGGTTAACAGATCGCGCTTGATGGTGGTTTGCAACCCGCTATCGCTATCAGTTAAGGTGCCGGATAAGCCATAACGTGCCGCCTGGAAGCGGTTGAAGGGGTAGAGCAGCCGTTGGGATTTTTGCGCTTTGCCAGGGCGGGTTTCCAGGATCCAGCAAGCCAGGGCCTGAATCATCCCGGCGATATCCAATCCGTGTCCTAAGGTTAGCGGGGTGTCCATCACCCGCACTTCCACGGTGCCAAACTTAGGTGAAGGCCGAATATCCCAGTGTAAATCCTTCAGGCTTTCGATCATTCCGGTCAGCAACAGCCGCTGATAAATCTTGTTAAATTCTGCCCAGTTGGTGGCCCAGGGGGCAGGGCCGTTATCCGGAAAGGCGGAGAAAATATTCACCCTGGCGCTGGCAAAGCCGCTATCGGCCCCCTGAAACCAGGGTGAGGCCCCTGAAAGGGCGATCAAGTGGGGCACAAATCTTGCCAATTCTTGTATCAGGTAGATGGCATCATCGCCATTTTCACAGCCAATATGAACATGCTGGCCGAACACCGTGGATTGCTGCATTAAGTAACCGAAACGCTCCATCTGCGCCCGGTAGCGGGGGGTTTCCACCACTTGCTGGCGCTGCCAGCGCTGGAAGGGGTGGGTGCCGCCACCGCACACCTCTAACCCCATGGCATCGGCGCCGTGTAATACCGTTTGCTTCAGGGTATGAATCTGTTGGCGCGCCTGATCCAGGGAGTGGCACACCCCGGTGGCGATCTCCAGCATACTCTCAGTGATATCGTGCTTGATTTCCCCGCACTCGGGCGGGGTGCTCAGGCTGGCAATCAATCGGGAGGCGTCCTGGCTGAGGTCATAGGTGGGGGGATTCACCAGTTGCAACTCAAATTCTATGCCCAGGGTATAGGGTGTTGAAGAATGAAAGTTAGTCAGCGGCATAGAGTGGCGCTCAGCAGGGGACAGTAAAATCAGTATAGGAAAAATTAGAGTGGGTTGCGTGGCGTAAACTTCGGCCTGAAAGTAATTATTTGCAGCTTGAAATAGTTATTTCAGCATTATATTGATGCCATCAATTGCCAGTGCCAGAGAGTGTTTTCAGGGATGATTGCTGTCAGGGCTTTTATAGAATTATTCGACGAATAAATATTAAACCCCCAAGGATATCATTCAAGTTGGATATTTAGTCTTAAACCCTGCTTAGATTGAACCATAAGAGTTAGCGATATAATTCTTACTCTTATGGTTTATGACTTGCAAAAAACGTCCTTTATCAGGATAGTGATTAAAAATCAGTTTAAGTGGGGTGGTTATATTGGCATGGTGAATAATAGGTCGGCCTTATATTCTTTTTAATAAATTAATGATATAAATTTATAGTTAATGTAAAGGTGGGCAGATGGAACTGGAAAACATTAATGGAATAGCAAGCAGAATTGCAAATATAATCTTGTCCCCAGAAACAATTTCGGGCGTGATAAATGGCTCTCTAACCGTACCTATTGATTTGGGCTATCTTGCCCGCGGATTCTTTGATACAGATAATCGATTTGCTCATCAAACTCAACGTATAAGAATGGCTAGCGCTATTCGCAATAGCATTTTGAACTATGATCATGTCATCAATGCTGTGGAACTGATCTTTCAACAGTTTAATAAATATCTTACACATAATCAGCAGGATAATGTATATCGTGGCGTGGTCACGTCCATCGCGGGAAGGATTGCTACCCTTAAAATTGCGTCTCTAGTTGCCGGCGCTGTACTTGCCCGTGTTTCAATTATTAGTGCAAAAAATGGTACAAGCTCCGCAGGACTATTGATTACGTTTTTACTCATCGGCGGTATGAGTGAGCGCTCTATAAGAACCTCAGAAACCCTCGCGATTGAAGCGCCGGAAGTTTATGCAATACTTAGACCACATGATTATGATCTTACTTACTTTCTCTTTGAACCAGTTGTGAAGCCATTTGTGGAGGCAATTCACATCGCATCAACAGAAGGCCAACTTGCATTTGATAAAATTATAAGCTTAGTCGGAGATAAGTTACATGCCAATCAATAAAATTTTAAGCCGCTTACTCGACATGCTTCTATTCGCCATTATAAATATATGGAGTGTTATTGAGTCTTTGATTTTTGTAGGCGGGGTTATTGTCTGCATTATGCTACCTGTGGTATGGCCCATGAAATTTGTCTATATGGCAGTTTGGCTAATTGCTGCCTACATAGTAAGAAAACTCGTTGATAGTTTAGATGAGTATCGGAAGAAAGATAAACGTTAAAATAAGGAAATATAATGTCTAATCCAGCATATTTATGGTTAACTGATGGAAATGGATCTCCAATAACTGGAGGTTCTACCGTATTAGGGAGAGAGGGCTGTATCGAAATTAAATCACTCTCTCACCATTTAACAATCCCCACCGATCGTAATACAGGTAAGCTCACCGGCACTCGCATCCATACGCCTATACTTCTACAGAAAGAGTTTGATCGTACTACTCCACTTTTGGCTCGCGCGATATGTCAAGGAATTACACTCAAATCCGCAAAAATCAAGATGTATCGAATTAATGAAGCTGGTTTCGAAGTTGAATATTTTAATCTGAATCTGGAAAACGTAAAAATTACAAGTTTAACACCCAATTTACACCCTGATGCGGCAACAGGAACACATCTTGAGAATATTGAATTGCGCTATGAAACTATAGAATGGAAGTATGTTGATGGGAACATCATTTTCAAGGATGGATGGAACGAACGCGCTACTGCATAAAATAAGGGCGGCCAGGGCCGCCCTTAAATGGTGTGCTACCTTAAATTCAAATGACCATCTGGCTTCTGAAACCCGATGGTTCTATTAGTTCAGCAACCACAATTACACTCATTTAGCTGTTATTCAAACCGGTAGCTCACGGTTGCCCCTACGCCATAATTACGGCCTGGCGCAGGTTCGTAATAACGGCCATTGCTTTCATTTACTATCACCGAACCGGCATAGTGACGGTCAAACAGGTTATCAACCCGGCCAAATACATCTAGCAGCCAATTCCCCTGCTCAAGTTTATAGCCGGTATTTAGGCCCACCACCGTCCAGGAAGGGGCGCTGGCACTGTTCTGATCGTTGGCGGCAATATCGCTCATATAACGCACATCGCTGCCAGCATACCAACCGGTTTCTGGCTGCCAGCCAAAGCTTGTAAAGCCCATATTACGCGCCACCCCTGGCAGACGGTTGCCATTGCAGTCATCCGCCCCGGAACATACCGCGCTACGGTAAGTGGCATCGAGGTAAGTCCAGGCCATTTTCAACTGCCAGGCCGCACCAAATTGCTGATCCAGCCCCAATTCCATGCCCTGACGGCGGGTCTTTCCTGCATTTTTATAGCTGGTACGGCCACCGCTACTTTGATCCACGACAATTTCATTATTAGTATCAGACTGGAACAGGGTCGCGCTAAGTAGACCGTTGCCCACCCGCGCTTTACTGCCCACCTCCACCGTCGTATTGGTGGAAGGTTGCAGCCCATAGTTCAGCCCAGATTGGCCATCGGCACGGTAAGATAGTTCGTTAATCGTCGGGGTTTCAAACCCGCGCCCGGCGGCGGCGTAAATATTCCAGCTATTGGTCAACGCATATTTCAAGGAGCCAGCCGGTAACCACTTATGGTAGCTGGCGTCACCGCTGTCATCACCATTCATGGCAGTTACGTAATGATCGTCACTGTCGAAGTACACCGAGCTATAACGCAGCCCGCCATCCAGTGTCAGCTTCTCCGTTAACTGCCAGCTGGTCTGGAAGTAGGGGTCCAGATTCCACATCAAGTTGCGCTCGTCCCGGCGCAGGCTGCCTTTCTCGCCATAATCTATCTGGCTACCGTCGCGCACAAAGTTCTCATAGCCTTTGCGCTTCTCGGTCATGGTTTCATAGTCCAGCCCGGCGGTCACACTCACGGGTAGGGAGAAGACCGCACCGCGGTGGGTCCAGCGGCTGTCGATGCCCTGATAGTGGCGGGTCAAATCAATGACGCCACCGGAGTGGGTGGGATTGAGCTGCGGGGCCATGGGGATCAACTGATATTGCACCGTCTCCCGCTCACCGGCCCAAGCCATCAGGCTGAGGTCATCGCGCGCGGTCATGGCCCGGTCATAGCGCAGGCCAACCTGGGTTTGCTTGACGGTTTTACGGGTATTGTACTGATCCCCTCGTGGCGACTGGCGCGGGTTATCATGCCATTCATCGGCACTGAGTCCACCGGGGTCGTTAGCTTTAATATCCACGCTATTCAAATTCAGGGTAAGTTTGCTCTGATCGTCAATCTTCACCCCCAGTTTGGCATTGCCGAGGTTTTTTTGGCTGCCGCTGTGGTCACGGTAGCCCCCGGTGGTAAAGCGGCTACCGGAAAGGGTGTAATCCACATCCCCGGCCTGGGTGCCGTCGCCAGTAGCACCGGTGGTTTTCACTTCGTTACGCCAGCTGCCATAACTGCCGTACCAGCTGCCCGCTTGCAGGGTATCAGGCTGGCGGCCGGTTTCGGTGGTGACGTTGATTACCCCACCGGAGGCGTTGCCATACAGGGCGGAGAAGGGGCCACGTAATACTTCCACGCTGTCGATACTGTTGATATCGATATTCGAGGTTTGGCCCTGGCCGTCGGGCATAGTGGCAGGAATGCCATCTACATACATGCGGATACCGCGCACCCCGAAGGGGGAGCGGGCGCCGAAGCCACGGACTGAAATCTGCAGATCCTGGGCATAATTCTGGCGGTTTTGGATTTGCAAACCGGGGATACTCGCCAGGCTTTCGGACAAGTTAATGCCCGGCTGGGCATGGCGCATGTCTTGGCCATTCACCACGCCAACTGCCGCCGGGGTGTCCAGTTCGGATACCGGGCCGGGGGTGGCGGTAACGATCATGGTGGCGTTGTCATTTTCCCCACTGGCGGCAAGGCCAGGGGCAGACAGGCAAAAAAGCAGCGCCAGCGGAGAAGTAGCGGAAGGTCTTGTTTTCATTATCAGGCCTGAGTGGCTCATCATGAACCAACTGCAAAAATTAATTGTTAAAAAAACTTACCAACAGTGTGAGTTGTTATCATAATTATACGTATATGTTAATGATTAATTATTCGCTTTACTAATCAATTTGGCACAAAACCGTTTCGCTTTTATGTGAGAAGTGATTACTATTCTCATTAACAAAAATGACCGGCCATGTACCTGTCAGATCGAATGCAATGTGATGCTTCACCCACATGGAAAGAAAGGAAACGCTATGTCTGTTAATTTCCCCCGCCGTTTGTTGGCGAGCGCGCTGCTTCTGGCGGGTGCATCAATGAGTTTCAACACCCTGGCTGCCGATGAAATGCTGCGCCAGCCGGTCGGGAAAGGGGCGTATGAAATGGCCTTCAGCCCGTCAGAAAATGCGCTGTTCCTCGCCACCTCCCAGAGCCGCTCAAAAGACAAAGGCGGTATCGTTTACCGCCTCGATCCGCAAACCCTGGAAGTGACGCAGCGCATTCTCAGCGATATCAAACCCTTTGGCGCCACCATCAATAACACCACCAATACGCTGTACTTCGGTAATACCGTGAACGGCTCCCTGACCGCGGTGGATGCGAAAACCGCCGAGATCAAGGGCCGACTGGTGCTGGATGGCCGCACCCGTAGCGAAACGGTGAAACCGCTGATGCCCCGTGAGCTGGCGGTGGATGAAACCACCAACACGGTGTATATGGGTGGCCTGGGCGAGGAGAGTGTGATTTGGGTGGTGGACGGGGCGACGCTGACGCTCAAAAATACCATTACCGGGCTTGGCAAATACAGCACCGGCTTGGCTATTGATCCCGCCGCCAAGCGGTTGTACACCAGTAATGCCGATGGCGAATTTATCACTATCGACACCGCCAGTAATAAAATCCTCAGCCGTAATAAATTGCAAGCGGGTGATGAGCCGCACTTCTACCTGAATATCAGCCTGGACACTGCAAACCACCGCGCCTTTGTCACGGATTCGAAAAGCAAAGCCCTGGTGGTGGTCAATACCCGCACCGGCAAGATGACCGATACAGTGGCGATGCCGGAATCCCTGGCGGTGCTGTTTAACCCTGCCCGCAATGAAGTGTATGTCACCCATCGCGGGGCCGGGGAAATCAGCGTGGTGGATGCCAAAACCCTGAAACGGGTGAAAACCATCACCGCCCCTACGCATCCTAACAGTCTGGCCCTCTCCCCCGATGGCAGCGTGTTATATGTCTCGGTGAAACAAGCCTCCAGCCGCAAGCAGGAAGCTACCAGCCCCGATGATGTACTGCGCATCAAACTGTAATTCTCCTCAGGCGTTGTTCCCCGGCGCCTGAAAAATCGCTATTTCGGTCACATACCCTCGCTGACATTGGCCTATGACTATCAGTGAGCTAAATACCTGACTAGTCCTGATATCCGGCCAGTGATTGTGCTTTGTCACCGCCGCACCTAACCTGTTAAACGTTAACCTTATCTCAGGGAGCACTCGCCATGAAAAATATCGATCTCAACAGTGACTTAGGGGAAAGCTTCGGTGCCTGGAGTATGGGCGACGACGCCGCCATGCTGGCGATTGTCACCAGCGCTAATGTGGCCTGTGGTTTCCACGCCGGTGATCCGGCAGGGCTGTTGAAAACCTTACAGGCGGCAGCCCGTCAGGGGGTGGCGGTGGGTGCCCACGTTTCTTACCCGGATTTGGTCGGGTTCGGGCGGCGCAACATGGATATCAGCAGCGAGGATTTAACCGCGGCGGTTATCTACCAGATTGGCGCCTTGCAGGGGCTGGCTGTGGCTGCGGGTACCGAGGTGCGCTATGTCAAACCCCACGGGGCCTTATATAACACCATCGCCTGGCATCAAGACCAGGGGCAGGCGGTGATCGCGGCGATTCAAGCCATTGACCCCGCCTTACCGCTGGTGGCGCTGGCGGGGTCGCCGCTGATTCAACGGGCGACCTCACAGGGGATCAGGGTGATAGGGGAGGCCTTTGCTGACCGGGGCTATCAGGCGGATGGCAGCCTGGTGCCACGCAGCCAGCCGGGGGCGGTATTACATGATCCTGAACAAGTGGCCCGGCGGCTGCTGGCCTGGTTAGACAGCGGCGAGATGGAAACCGTTGAGGGCGGCAGCTTCCCACTCCAGGCCCAGTCTATTTGCCTCCATGGCGACACCCCCGGCGCGGTGGCCATGGCCCAACGCCTGCGCCAAAGCTTGCTGGCGCAGAGGGTTACCTTACAAGCTCTGGTGTGACAACGTCACTAACTAATATTCACCGGCGGGATTTCTATCAGTTGTAAATCAGTATTTTGATTATCGATCAGCGCAAATACCGCTTCTAGCATCGCCGGGACATCCTGGCGCACGGTTTCAATGTCGTGGCCCAATAGCTCCACAAACGGGTCCCAGTCAAAGCAACCCATTGGCGGCTGGGCGGGGCCTTCGTAGCCTTGAGAGGCCAGCCAGCGTACCACCCCCTCCAAAGAAATCGTCGAGTTAACAAAGATCCCCGGCCACGGCGGCTGATGCTGAGCCAGATACTCCCCCAGGGCCAGCTCGGCTTTTTCCGGCCCATAGCCGCAGGGCAGAATATTGGCCTCTTCAATGGCAATGCCGTGTTCCTGATGGGCATCGAGGAAGCCGCGCAGGCGTTCGCGGGTGTTGTGATCGGTGCCGCGCCCGCCCACAAATACCAGCGGGGCTTTATAGCCGTAACGGGCCTGGGCATTATCCAGAATGCGTGAGGTCAGGGCCTTGGCCCCGCTGTAGTTATCGGAAATCACCGACGGGGCCAGCTTGCCCGGCAGATCCAGATTGAGGGTAGGGACGCCGGACTGGGCGCAAATCTCGCTGATTTGATCCGGGTCGGTGGCCCCGGTGGCAATTAGCCAGTCCACCTGCCAGGAGAGCATGGTGCGGGCGGCTTCCACCTCCAGCTCTGGATTACGCCGGGTACAGGTAATAATCGGGAACAACCCGCGCGCACGGGACATGGCCTCGAAGCGTTCAACGATGGAGCCGAAGTAACGGTTATCGTACTTGGGCACAATCATGCCAATGATATTTGACCGATTACTGCGCAGCATACTGGCCTGTTTATTCAGGGCGTAGCCTTGCTCCTCGGCGATGCGGGTGATTTTTTCTGCCATGCGGGCGCTAATGCGCCGCTTCTTCCATGTGCCACTCATCACCGCACTTACCGTACTGGGGGAAGCATCCGCCAGTTCGGCCAGGTCGTAGATGGTGGTCTTCTTGGTTTGTCTGACGTCAGTCACAAAATTTGATCTCCGTGGAAACTGTTCTTTGACATTAAAGCGTAAAAGTTCCAGGTTTGCTACATCGGTTGTGCAACTGTAACGAAAGTGGGTTTTAAGTGTTAAAACTTTCGGGTTTTGCAACCGAAACGGGTGGAGCACCGTTTTACTGTCGCGCTTATGGAGCACCTGACAGCACCGCCACACCCAGGCCGTTAATCCCGGCGCCCGCGCACAACACCCTTTGCAAAGGGGGGCGCGAGGCACCCTCTGTGTCCCTGGAGAACTCACATGAAATACCGTTATTTACTGGCTGGTTCCGCGGCGGTTTTGGTTTCACTCAGCGGGGCGGCCCGTGCGGCAGAAAGCGCCACTGTGGCTTTTTTGATGCCCGATCAGGCCTCCACCCGTTACGAGCAGCACGACTTCCCCGGCTTTAAGGCTCAAATGGCCAAACTGTGCGCCGACTGCAAAGTGATTTATCAGAACGCCAATGCCAGCGCCGCCCTGCAACAACAGCAATTTAACTCGGCCATCGCCCAGGGGGCCAAAGTAATCGTGCTCGACCCGGTGGATTCCTCTGCCGCCGCCGGGCTGGTGGGTGTGGCCCAATCCCAGGGGGTGAAAGTGGTGGCCTATGACCGCCCAATCCCTGGCAAACCGGCTGATTTCTATGTCTCCTTTGATAACGAAGGTATCGGCTACGCCATCTCTCAGTCCCTGGTGAAACACCTGAAGGAGAGTAAGGTGCCGGAAGGCAGCGGCGTGCTGGAGATTAATGGCTCCCCGACGGATGCCGCCGCAGGGCTTATCCGCGACGGTATTCACCGTGGCCTGAAAGAGTCCGGTTACAAAACCCTGGCAGAATTTGATACCCCTGAATGGGCGCCGCCTAAAGCTCAGGGGTGGGCCGCCGGGCAGATCACCCGCTTTGGTGACAAAGTTAAAGGGGTAGTGGCTGCCAACGACGGCACCGGCGGTGGGGCGATTGCCGCCTTCAAAGCCGCCGGGGTAAATCCGGTGCCACCGGTCACCGGTAACGATGCCACCATTGCCGCCCTCCAGCTGATCATCGCCGGCGACCAGTACAACACCATCTCCAAGCCATCGGAAATTGTTGCCGCCGCTGCCGCACAGGTGGCGATGGATCTGGTGAAAGGCACCAAGCCTAAATCCACCCACACCCTTTACAACACCCCGTCCCAGCTGTTTGTGCCGGCGGTGGTAACGGCGCAAAACATCAAGGCGGAAATCTTTGATAAGAAGATCCAGACCGCCGCCCAGGTTTGTACCGGTGACTATGCCGCCGCCTGTAAGAAGTTGGGTATTGAGTAATACATGGCCCGGGGCAACCCGGGCGTCAGTTTGCTTGTATTGAGGTGCCATCATGGCTGTAGATATATCTGCACTCCCCGAACCGGGGGAGGTATTACTGAGATTGACCAAAGTCTCTAAAAATTTTGGTGCGGTATCGGCACTAACCGATATCGACCTCGACGTGCGTGCCGGGGAAGTGGTGGCGCTGGTGGGGGATAACGGGGCCGGTAAATCCACGCTGGTGAAAGTGCTGGCAGGGGTGCATCAGCCGTCCTCCGGCCAGGTGGAGTTTTGTGGTCAGCAAGTGAGCCTATCCAGCCCCGGTCAGGCGTTAAACCTGGGGATTGCCACCGTGTTCCAGGATTTGGCCCTGTGTGAAAACCTCGACGTGGTGGCAAATCTGTTTCTCGGCCAGGAAGTGCAGGCCTGGCAACTGGACGAAGTGGCGATGGAGATGCGTGCCTGGACATTGCTCAAAGAGCTGGCGGCCCGTATCCCTTCGGTGCGTGAACCGATCGCGTCTCTCTCCGGCGGCCAGCGCCAGACCGTTGCCATTGCCCGTTCGCTATTAACCAACCCGAAAATTGTGATGCTTGATGAACCCACCGCCGCCCTGGGTGTAGCCCAGACTGCGGAAGTGCTCAACCTGATTGACCGGCTGCGGGAGCGCGGGCTGGGGGTAATTGTAATCAGCCACAATATGGAGGATGTGCGCGCCGTGGCTGACCGCATTGTGGTGCTGCGTTTAGGCCGCAATCAGGGGATCTTCACCCCGGAAGCCTCCAACCATGAACTGGTGGCCGCCATTACCGGCGCTACTGAAAATGCTGTTTCGCGCCGCGTTGGGCGGCTGGCCCAGGCCAGTGAGGCAACCCTATGACGCAACATCTCTCTTCTCCCAATCTGGCCCCTAAGAAAGCCGCGGCCCTCGACCGCAGTGACGAGCGAGTCGCCCACTCCGATAGCTTAGGCGGGGTGATTAAAGGGTTGTTCAGCCGTATCCGTAGCGGGGATCTGGGGATGCTGCCAGTGGCCCTTGGGCTGATTATTATCTCCACGGTGTTTTCGGTGTTGAACCCGGTCTATCTGGCCCCCGGTAATCTGGTCAACATGCTGTTTGACTGTGCCACCGTGGGCTTTATTGCCCTTGGCGTGGTGTGCGTACTGCTGCTGGGTGAAATCGACCTCTCTATTGGCTCGATGAGCGGCCTGGCTTCCGCCATCCTTGGGGTGTTGTGGATCAATATGGGCTGGCCGATTGCCGGGGCGGTGATCGTGGCGCTGATCTTTGGTGCGCTGGTGGGCGGGGTGTATGCCTGGCTGTTTAACCGCATGGGGATGCCGAGCTTTGTGGCGACCTTGGCGGGGCTGCTGGCCCTGTTAGGGCTGCAACTGTATATCCTCGGGCCGAGCGGGAGTATCAACCTGCCTTATGATTCAGCGGCGGTACGCTTTGGTCAGATTATGGTAATGCCCCACTGGTTCTCTTATTTAGCGGCGATTTTGCCGGGGCTGGCGATGCTGCTGATTGGGCTGAAGGCCCGGGCGCGGCGCACGGAAGCCAACTTATCGGCGGAGCCGCTGAGCACGTTAATCCTGCGGGCCGGGGTGCTGAGTTTTGGCCTATTGTTCGCCGCATATTATCTGAATCAAGGCCGGGGCGTGCCGTGGATCTTCGGGCTGTTTGTGGCGGTGGCGGTGGTGCTCAATTATGCACTGAAACGCACCAAATGGGGCCGTTCGGTGTTCGCCGTGGGGGGCAACCGCGAGGCCGCCCGCCGCGCCGGGATCAACGTCAAAGCCATCTATATGAGCTGCTTTATGCTGTGCAGCACCTTGGCAACCCTGGGCGGGGTGCTGGCGGCCACGCGCCTGGCCTCCGCCAGCCAACAGGCGGGCACCGGGGACGTTAACCTTAACGCCATTGCGGCGGCGGTGATTGGCGGCACCAGCCTGTTCGGTGGCCGGGGCAGCGCCTGGTCGGCGGTATTAGGGGTGATTGTGATCCAGTCCATCTCCAACGGCCTGACCTTACTGAATCTCTCTTCCTCACTGCGCTACATGATCACCGGCGGGGTGCTGGCTATTGCGGTTATCGTCGATTCTTTGGCACGTCGCTCACGGGTCAGCCATGGCCGGGCCTAACAATTAAGGAGTCAATAATGGGTATCTCAATTGCAAATAAAGTGGCGGCAATCACCGGATCTGCATCAGGCATCGGCCTGGAATGCGCCCGCACCCTGATTGGTGCCGGGGTAAAAGTGGTGATGATTGACCGGGCCGCCGATCGCCTGGAAACCCTTACCCGCGAGCTTGGCCCCAACGCCATTCCGCTGGTGGTGGATCTGCTCAACCCCAAAGAGGTGGACGCTATGCTGCCACGCATCCTGGAGGTGGCAGGGGGGCTGGATATCTTCCATGCCAATGCCGGGGCCTATATTGGCGGCCCGGTGGCGGAAGGCGATCCCGATGTTTGGGACAAGGTGCTGAATTTAAATATCAACGCCGCTTTCCGCTCTGTGCGTGCCGTGCTGCCGCATTTTATCGAGCAAAAATCCGGGGATGTGCTGTTCACCAGCTCCATCGCCGGGGTGGTGCCAGTGATTTGGGAGCCGATTTACACTGCCTCAAAATTTGCGGTGCAGGCTTTTGTTCACTCCACCCGCCGCCAGGTTTCCCGCCACGGGGTGCGGGTGGGGGCGGTACTGCCCGGCCCGGTGGTCACGGCGCTATTAGATGACTGGCCGCAAGAAAAAATGGACGAAGCCCTGGCCAATGGTAGCTTGATGCAGCCGATAGAAGTGGCGGAATCGGTGTTGTTTATGCTGACCCGCCCGCGCAATGTCACCGTTCGCGATCTGGTTATTTTGCCTAACAGCGTCGATTTATAAGGAGCGCCCAGATGGATAACCAGCAGGTGGTGGTGGGGGTGGATGTAGGCACCGGCAGCGCCAGGGCCGGGGTATTTAGCCTCAGCGGGGAGATGCTGGCCACGGCGCGCCGGGAGATCGCTCTGCATCAGCCCCAGCCCCATTATGTGGAGCAATCCTCCGATCAAATATGGGGGGCGGTGTGTGGGGC